>CAZHRQ010000029.1:0-24057 GCA_964535075.1 uncultured Rhodobacterales bacterium
GCCGATGTTGGCGTTGATTTTGACCCGGAAATTCCGGCTGATGATCATCGGCTCCACTTCCGGGTGGTTGATATTGGCGGGGATGATGGCCCGGCCGCGGGCGATTTCGTCCCGCACGAATTCCGGCGTGATCACGCGGGGAATGGCCGCGCCAAAGGATTCCCCATCGTAGGGCGAGGCGGGGGCGTCGGTCCGGCCCAGGTTCTCGCGGATGGCCACGTATTCCATTTCCGGCGTGATGATGCCGGCACGGGCATAGGCGATCTGAGAAACCGCCGCCCCCTCGCGGCCGCGCCGGGGCCGGTGCCGCACCGGAAAGGCAGGGACTTCGTTCTCCGTCCCCACGAAACCATTGTCGGCCGCCTGGAGCGGTCGGCCATCGTACGTTTCCGTATCATCCCGACTGTCCAGCCAAGCGCTGGCGGCGCTGCGATCCAGCCCTTGGTCGATGCGCGGAGTCACGCGGTCGTCGGTATACGGGCCGGAGGTATCATAGAGACGGACCGGATCCGCCTCCGCCGACGGGTGCAGCGGCACCGTGCGGAAAGGCACCCGGATGTCCGGACGGCTGCCGGTGGCGTGGCTCTTGTGGGAGCCGGGCAGCGGACCGGTGGTCACGTGGGTGGGAATGGAAGACAGGCCGTCCATGATCACCTCGAAAATCAGGTGGGTCTGGCGGCCGGGCGGAAGGCGCCCCTGTCAACGGAGCCCAGGTCCGTCCCTCCGCCGGTATGACCCGGGTCAGGTGGTAAGGGTTTTCCACGGTGTCGCGAGGCCGCAACCGGTGGAGTCTCAGCCCCCTCACGGGGCACCCCTCGGAGCCAAACACAGCATTTCACGGTCGCTCGTTCCGGTCAAGGACCGGCCAACTTTATCTTCATTCCAGATCACAATAAATGACACAGGAACAACCCGGTGCGGGTCATGGCCCATTCCAGGGGATCGGCCCGCAACTGCCACAGCTTTTTCACCCCCACCCAGCGCGCCAGATAGGCACAGCGATAGCGCCAACGGGGCGGCAGCCAGTTGACGGGGTCCCGGTCCCCCTTGGAGCGATTGGCCCCGGCGGCCACCGCCAGCAGGGTATCCTTGTGCCGCAGATCATTGGCGTAGGCCCGACGCCGCTCCGCCGACCAGCGCGCCCCGCCCGAACGGTGCACCTCGGCCAAGGGAATCACGTGGTCCACATCCAGATCGCCCGGATCGGTGAAGACCTTGCCTGTGTAGGGATCAAACCAGCGCCCGCGCCGCACCCGACAGCCGTCGGCGGACCACGTGACCGGTTCCAGGGAGGTGCGGGCCAGTAGTTCATGGCGGGTGTCGCGGCAATCGCCGTCGGCATCCACCCAGTGTTCATAAAGGGCCCGGTCATAGGCGGGACCGAAAGGCGACGGCAGGAAGCCTCGTGCCGACCACAGACCGCTGACCGCCGCCGCCAGCAGACCGGTCAGGGCGAGACGGCGGCGGACAGACCGCCGCCGTCCCCGTTTACGAGACGCGCGTCCGGAAGAAAACCGCAACCGCGATCAGACCCGAGCCTCGCCGTAATACAGGGTCACCGTGTGCTTGGCTTCGGCGAAGAACAGCCAGCGTTCCACCACGATGCCCACCACGGCCGAGGCCACGGCCACGAAGGCAAAGACCCCGCCCAGAGCGCCGCCATCCACCATGGCCACCAGCATGGCCACCGCCGGCACCGCAAACAGGGTCAGGTGACACAGCCGCCGCAGCTTGTGGGCATGCTTGCGGGCCACCTTATAGCCCATTTCCTTCAGCAGGTAGTTCTCCATGATATGCGGCGGATCCACCATGGTGACCTCGCCACGCTGGGTCAGCCCAGTGGCCGAGGCCGGGGTCGCCGGATGGCGGTGGCTGTCGATATACCACCAGTACGCCAGCTTGCCGGCCCATGCCCAGATCACGAACACGAAGCTCACCAGATCCACCAGCCAGACCTGCGGGGCCCCGAACAGGTGCGCCAGCAGCGAAACCAGGACCGCCCCGGTGGTCAGGCCCAGCAGCATGTAGGTAATGGGCACCAGGGTGGTGTGCCACTGCTGGATGGTACGCAGACTGGCATAAATCATGGAGGTGGCAAACACCGTTACCAGCGCCAGCAGGCCCATCAGAAAGCCCAGCACCGCCCAGAAGCCCTGGGTGCTGCCGAAAAACACCCAGCCGATGGCATAGAGACCGGCGGGGATGAAGGTGAGCACGGCCGCCACCCCTTCCCGGGCCAGCCAGGAGGAGCGCCACTGAGACATGGCCCGCCACGCCCGTTCCGGGTGCCCCAGGTGGACGGTGGAAGACAGCAGCCCTCCCGCCACCAGCAACAGGGCCAAGCCCATGGCGAAGAAGCCGAACAGACCGCTTTGGGGCAACAGCCCGGCCGGTCCCATGACCCCCAGCAGCATCATCATGCCATAGCCGGCGCCGGCGGAGGTGGTGAAGAAAATAACCGATAGTGCGGGATGCATGTGTTTGGGTCCTCCGTGCTCAGCGCGACAGCATGCGGTCCACCCAGGCCATCAGGCCGGTGGCGCCATCGGTGGACTCGACCGGGGTGAGCTGCTTCGGCTGCTCCGCATCGTTGTGATTGCGACGCGGCCGGGGCGGCAAATACTTGTTGGTGGGCTTGTACCCCATCTCCGGCATCAGGTCGTAGCCGTTGCGTTCCCGCACCAGCTTGGCGACGTCGGAATGAGGATCCCCCAGGTCACCGTAATGCCGCGCCCCCGCCGGGCAGGTGATCACGCAGGCGGGACGACGGTCTTTTTCATCCAGATTGGTGTTGTAGATGCGGTCGATGCACAGGGTGCACTTCTTCATCACCCCTTCATTGCTGTCGAACTCCCGGGCGCCGTAGGGGCAGGCCCAGGAGCACAGCTTGCAGCCGATGCACCAGTCCTCGTTCACCAGCACGATCCCATCTTCCGAACGCTTGAAGGAGGCGCCGGTGGGACACACGGTCACGCACTGGGCGTTTTCGCAGTGCAGGCAGGACTTGGGGAAGTGCACGGTCATGTGGTCCTCGCCCTCGCCCACCTCGAAGGTGTGCACGCGATTGAACCACACGCCGTCCACATGCCGGCCATAGGGCTTCAGATCCGTGAGGGGCGCCATGTGCCCGCCGGTGTTCCATTCCTTGCAGTTGGTCACACAGGCGTGGCACCCCACACAGGTGTCGAGGTCGATCACCAGCCCCAGTTTCTTGGGAGTTTCTTCCAGCGGTAGCGTGGTCATGAGTTACTTTCCTCCCTCGGACACGCCCTTGAACTCCGCGCCAAAGCGCAGGATCTCCGGCACCTCGGGCATGTTCGGCGGCGCCTGCAGAGGGGTGTGCATGGGCCAGGTTTCGCCATACTCCTCGGGCTTGCACTTCTCGATGCGCACCCGCAGGTCGAACCAGGCGGCCTGACCGGTGACAGGATCGGAGTTGGTGTACCGGTACTTGTCGCCCTTGGCCGGCAACAATTCCGAGATCACGTGGTTGAGCAGGAAGCCTTCCTTCACTTCCGGGGCATCCTGGTCCAGGCGCCAGGCGCCCTTGCGCTTGCCGATGGCATTCCAGGTCCACACGGTGTCGGGGTTGACCCCTTCCACCACCTTGATCTCGCACTTGACGCGGCCGTGGTGGCTTTCCACCCATACCCAGTCGCCGGTCACCAGGCTCTGACGCTCGGCCACACCCCGGCCCACATAGAGATAGTTGCGGGTGAGGATTTGCCGCAGCCAGGCGTTCTGGGACCCCCAGCTATGGTACATGAGCATGGGCCGCTGGGTGAGGGCGTGCAGGGGATACTTGGCCCCGTCCACCATGGATTCTTCCAGCGGGGTATACCAGATGGGCAGCGGATCGAAGTAGGACTCGATGCGTTCCCGATCCTGTTCCGGCGGCTGGACGGCCCCGTGACCACGCGCCGCGTTGCGGAATTTCTGCATGGGCTCGGAGTAGAGCTGCAACACGATCTGCTTGTTGCTGCCCACAAAGCCCATCTCCACCGCGAAGTCGAGATAGTCCCGGTTGGCGAAGCGCAGGTAGCGCTGGTTCGGTTCCAGGTGGTGCATCCAGAAACTGTTGTTCTCGATGTACTTTTCGAGCTGCTTCGGGTTCACCTCGCCCCGGCCGTGCTTGCTGCCATCCTCACCCCGCCAGCCGGCCAACGGCCCCAGGCCGTTGCCCCGGGTGTGGTTGACGATGTAGTCGGGATAACCGCCGGGATACTTGGCCGAGCCGTCCTCGTTCACCATGCCGGGCAGGCCCAGGCGGGCGCCCAGGTCCAGGATCACGCTTTGGAAGGCCCGCACATCGCGGTCCGGCTCCACCACGGGATAACGGATGGCATCGGCCGGGCCGTTGGCCTCGGAAATGGGGCGGTCCAGCAGCGAAATGCAGTCATGCCGCTCCAGGTAGGTGGTGTCCGGCAGCACCAGGTCGGCATAGGGCACCATCTCCGAGAAGTAGGCATCGGAGTAGATGAGGCGCGGGATCTTGTACTCACCGTTCTCGTCCTGATCGGTGAGCATGTCGATTACCCCGGAGGTGTTCATGGTGGAGTTCCACGACATGTTGGCCATGAACATGAGCAGGGTGTCGATGGGATAGGGATCGCCCTTCCACGCGTTGGTGATCACCATGTGCATCAGGCCGTGGGCGGAAACCGGGGCTTCCCACGAATAAGCCTTGTCGATGCGCTTGGGCGTGCCGTCTTCCTCCACCAGCAGGTCCTCGGGGCCCATGGTGAAGCCCAGCGGCGGACCATCCAGCGGCGTGTTGGGCGCGGTGGTCTTACCGGCCGGCTTCAGCGGCGGCGGCACCGGTTTGGGGAACGGCGACTTGAACCGGAACCCACCCGGTACCTCCACACTGCCCAGCAGCACTTGCAGGATGTGAATGGCACGGCAGGTGTGGAACCCATTGGAGTGGGCGGAAATGCCGCGCATGGCGTGCATGGCCACCGGCCGCCCAATCACCTTGTCATGGGTCCGCCCGGCCCAGTCGGTCCAAGTGATGTCCAGCTCAATGGTTTTTTCGAAGGCCGCTTCCGCCAACTCGGCGGCAATGCGCCGGGTGGTGGCCGCCGGCACTCCGGTGGTTTCCGCCACCGCTTCCGCGTCGTAGTCGTCGGCGGTGTAGCGGTCGTACAGCAACTGGAACACCGGCCGGGCGGTGCGGCCGTCGGGCAGGGTGTAGGTGCCCTGGAAGGCCGGGGTGATGTCCGGCGCGTTACCGTTCACCGGCCCATCGGTCTTGCGGTCCCAGGCGAGAGGGTTGCCCTCGTCATCGCGGGCGAACAGGCCGTCCTCGGCGGTGCCAGGGGCGTCGATCACCAGCCACGGCGCGTTGGTGTACCGTACCAGATAGTCCAGGTCCACCTTGCCGGCCCGCAGCAGCTCGCGAATGATGGCCATCACGAACAGGCCATCGGTGCCGGGGCGCACGCCCACCCATTCATCGGCCACGGCGCTGTAACCGGTCTTGATGGGGTTGACGGACACGAACTTGGCCTCGCGCTTCTTCAGCTTGCCGATGCCCATCTTGATGGGGTTGGAATCGTGATCCTCCGCCACCCCAAACATCATGAAGTATTCGCAGTTATCCCAATCGGGTGCGCCAAATTCCCAGAAAGCGCCGCCGATGGTATATAACCCCGCCGCCGCCATATTTACTGAACAAAACCCACCGTGGGCGGCAAAGTTAGGCGTACCGAACTGGGTCGCCCACCAGCCGGTCAGGGACTGGCTCTGGTCACGGCCGGTGAAGAAGGCCAGCTTGCGGGGATCGGTCTTGCGGATGTTGCCCAGCCATTCGGTGGCGAGGGAGAGGGCCTCTTCCCACTCGATCTCCTCGAACTCGCCGGACCCGCGTGGCCCCACCCGTTTCAGAGGTTTTTGCAGGCGCGCCGGGGAATAGTGCTGCATGATCCCGGCCGACCCCTTGCCGCACAGCACCCCCTGGTTCACGGGGTGGTCGGGGTTGCCCTGGAGGTACCGAACCTTGCCGTCCTTCAGATACACCCGAAGACCGCAACGGCAGGCACACATGTAACAGGTCGTATACTTGACCTCATCCGCCACATCGGGCGAGGTCTCGATCTCCGGATTGGGGGTCGCCGGAGGGAAGCCAAAGGGCATGACGCGATGCTCCTCCCGTTATTGTAAGCGCACAAGCCCCCGTAGCACGCGCCACGGGGGATGCACTCACATGCTTTTGTTGACGACGGGACACTGAGGGTCAGGAAATACTGTCAATGTCCTCATCCGACAGGTTGCCCGGAACCACGGTCAGCGGCACCCGAAGACGGTTGACCCACTTGCCGGTGAGCTGGGTCACCAGCGGGCCGGGACCTTCGTTGCCGGTGGCCGCGCCGAGAACGAGGATGGAAATATCCGGTTCCTCGTCGATAAGCTTGAGCACTTCTTCCGCCAGATGCCCCTCGCGCACGTGCACCACGGGCATCTCGCCGTATTTTTCCGTGATTTCGGCCGAAAGACGCTGCACCAGCTCTTCCGCCTGCTGACGGGCTTCCTCACGCATGAGGTTACCGACCGCCATCCAGTGCTGGAATTCTGCCGGCTCGCACACCCGCAGCAACGCCACGCGACCAGTGGTTCGCTTGGCGCGCTGGCAGGCGAAGCGCAGCGCCACCGCCATTTCCTCGCTATCGTCCACCACCACCAGGAAGGTCCGGTTGCTGGTGGGCTTGCTCTGATCCTGGGTCGTTTCCTGTGTCATGAGGGTTTTACGCCTTCTTGAACGCCACCCCGGCCAGCCAGCCGGCGGTCACAGCAATGATGATCGCGATGATACCGTACCATGCCGCGTGCTCATGGGCGAAGTCGTAAACGTCAGCTCCCACACCGACCTTGCTCACCACCAGCGGGGTGATTTCGGCACTGACCACCTCGCCGTTCTTGAACAGGTAGACCTCCGCGTTGTAGGTCCCCACCGGCACGTTAGCGGGAAAGGCCACCTCGGAGCGGAAGAGCTGGTTGCCGAGGAAAGCCACCGGCTCCAGCCCCTTGCTGTAGAGGTCCTGGCTCTGTTTCAGCGAGATCATGCCCTGGATATATTCCTTCTTCAGCTCGGGCGACGCCTCGTCGTGTCCGGCCAAAGTGAAATCCAGGCTGTCCACGCCGATCTGATGGCGTTCCAGCACCGAAGGTTCGGCGATCTTGTCCAGGGGCTTGGTGGCCCCCACCCAGTAGTAAGCCGGGGCGTCGGTGAAGCGCACCTCACCCGCGTTGGCCCAGATCAGGGCCCGGCGGGCCTTTTTGCGCACGGTGGTTTCCTGGCGCGGGCCGCGCACCACCACCACCACGTCACCGTCCTCTTCCGCCGCGCCGAACAGCAGCACTTCGGTGCCGGCAAAGCCGGTGGTAATGGCCACCAGGTGCTTGGAGAGGTCAGCCACCAGCGGCTGTTTCTCCGCCGCCGGCGCCGGCTGTGGCAGCAGCACGGCGGCCACCGCCACGAGCGTCAAAGCAATCATGCGCCGCATCAGTGGCCTCCTCCTTCACCGAGAGAGAACAGGTTGGCGGGTTCGAGCATCAAGTCGAACAGCATCTTGCCGCACACCATCAGCACCATCAAGGCCAACAACACCCGCAGTTGTTCACCCGGCAAGCGGGCTCCCAGACGAGCGCCGACTTGGGCACCGATCACGCCGCCAATCAGCAGCAGCAGGGCCAGCACCACGTCCACGGTCTGGTTCATGGTCGCCTGCAGGAAAGTGGCGTTGGCGGTCACGAAAATGATCTGGAACAGCGAGGTTCCCACCACCACGGCGGTCGGCATGCCGATCAGATAAATCATGGCCGGCACCATGATGAAGCCGCCGCCCACGCCCATGATTGCCGCAAGAATACCGACAACGACACCGACCCCAAAGGGAAGAAGGGCCGAGACATAAAGCTTGGAGCGGCGAAAACGCATCTTCAGCGGCAGTTTGGCGGTCCAGCCCCGTTCCTTGCGCACCGGGGCCTTGTTTCCCTCGTTCTTGGCCTTGCCGAAGGTGCGGCGCAGGCTATTCAAGCTTTCAATAAACATCAGGCCGCCGACCACGCCCAGGAAGATCACATAGGTCAACTGAATGACCAAGTCGATCTGCCCCAGGGACTTCAGGGCGGAGAACAGCCACACGCCAAAGGTGGACCCGACCAGACCCCCGATCAGCAGCAGGAAGCCCATCTTGAAATCCACGTTGCCACGCCGCATATGGGCCAGCACCCCGGAGACGGAGGAGGCCACGATCTGGTTGGCCTCGGTTCCCACCGCCACCGTGGGCGGAACACCAATAAAAATAAGGAGTGGCGTCATCAAAAAACCGCCACCAACGCCGAAAATGCCGGAAAGAATACCCACCATGCCCCCCATCCCCAGGATGAGAAACACGTTGACCGACATCTCCGCGATGGGCAGGTAAATCTGCATAGCCCGTCCCCCGCGTTGCCCCGCGTCCCCGCGGGGTATGGTTGCACCAAGAGCGCTCCCCAGCCGTCAAGGCCAGGGAACGCCCGCCGAAATTCGTGCCCGGGGCGCCCGGGAGCAGGCGCCTCCCCGTATCTTTGCAGGGCGCGCCGCCGGGGGCGCACCGTCACGGAACGGTGACCTCGCCCGTTCCCGAACAGGGCGGATCAGGGGCGTTGGCCGCGTTCCGTGGGCAGACTCTGGCGCTTCCAGCCGCCGATGCCCCCCTGCATCCGATAGAGGGTTTCGGTCACCCCGGCGGCCCGCAGCTTCATGGCCGCCATGCCGCACCGGTTGCCAGATCGGCAGTGAATCACCAGGCGTTTGCCATCGTGAACGGGAAGGTCGGAGACCTGCAACCGCGACAGGGGCGCGAAGTGGGCGCCAGGAATGGACTCGGCCACGATCTCGTTGTCTTCCCGCACGTCCAGCAGCACGGCCTCCCCGGCCTCCAGCCACTGGTGTACCGTTTGCGGATCGGTCATGTGAACGTCGTCCAGGCCAGCGCCACCGGCGGCCGCACCCATCATCCAAGGGAACATGCATACCTCCCAGGCCAGGACGCCCGCGCGCAATCGCCGGTCAGGCCCAGGGGACGGGATCGGGAACCAGAAACCCCGCGCCGGAGACGGCGCGGGCGATCCGGTTGTGGCCGGTGCCCATGATCCAGGGCCGCCTCTTGGAGGGATCGGCGACCGCCGCCCGAGGGATTCAGGGGCCGCGAAGACCCAGGCGCCTCAGGGGTAATTGAGGAAGGACTAATATGGCACCCGGCCGTTCGTGTCAATGCTCCGTTCCCGCCGCGGCGGCCGGCTTGCCCGTCTGAGGCACCGCATTGGGCCCGGCATGTCCCTCGTGTGGGCCGGGGTGATACCCCTCGCGGGTCACCGGCGCCGTTTCCAGGGAGAACAGGTTGGCCGGCTTCTCCACCAGATTGAGCCCCATCTTGAGTCCCACCGCCAACACCAACACCCCCAGCAGCAACCGCAACCGGTTTCCTGGCAACAGGGCCCCGAGACGGGCGCCCACCTGGGCCCCGATGACCCCGCCCAGGATCAGCATCAGCGCCAGCAGGATGTCCACGGTGTTGTTGATCCAGGCCTGCAACAGGGTGGTGTTGGCGGCCACGAAAATGATCTGGAACAGGGAGGTCCCCACGGCCACCCGGGTCGGCATGCGCAACAGATAGATCATGGCGGGAACGGAAAAGAAGCCGCCGCCCACGCCCATGAGCGCCGCCAGCAGCCCCACGGCAAAACCCACCATACCGGGCAGCAGCACACTGGCCTCCATGCCCGAACGCTCGAACCGCATACGAAACGGCAAGCGCTTCTCCCAGGCCGGCCCCTCTTTGCGGACCTCGGGTCCGGTGGACTCGGCCTTGGCCCCGCCCCGCAGGGCCGCCACGCCCTCCACCGACAACATCACGCCGATGATGCTCAGCAGCACCAAATAAAGCAGATGAATCACTACGTCGATGTGGCCCAACTCCGACAACAGCCGGAACACCACCACCCCCAGGCTGGAGCCCAGCAGGCCGGACACCGTCAACACCACCCCCATGCGCACGTCCACATTGCCCTTGCGCAAGTGGGTCATGACAGCGGACGTGGAGGTGGCCACCATCTGGTTGGCGCCGCTGGCCACGGCCACACCGGGGGACACGCCCAGGAAAATGAGCAGCGGCGTCATGAGAAAGCCGCCCCCCACGCCGAACAGGCCCGACACCAGACCGGCGGCTCCCCCCACACCCAGGAGAGAGGTCACCGGCACCGCCACATCGGCAATGGGAAGATGTATTTCCATGACCAGCCCGTCCCCGTGGGTTCCGTTTGCCGATGCGGTACGCCATTACAGCACCCGGGTCAATGGCCTTGCCGAAAGAGGCCGCTACCCGCGCCGATGGGCGATCAGGGTTTTGATCTCGCCAATCGCCTTCCCGGGGTTAAGATGCTTGGGACAGGTCATGGTACAGTTGAGAATGGTGTGGCAGCGGTACAGCCGGAAGGGATCATCAAGCTGGTCCAGCCGCTCGCCCGTGTGTTCGTCGCGGGAGTCGGCCAGCCAACGATAGGCCTGCAACAGGATGGCCGGCCCGAAATAGCGGTCGCTGTTCCACCAGTAACTGGGACAACTGGTCTGGCAACAGAAGCACAGGATGCACTCCCACACGCCATCGAGCCGTGCCCGTTCCTCCGGCGACTGCAACCGTTCCCCATCCGGAGGCGCCGGGCTGTCGGCCTTGAGCCACGGATCAATGGCATAGTATTGGGCATAGGGCCGGTTGAGATCCGGCACCAAGTCCTTGATCACCGGCAGGTGCGGCAGGGGATAGACCTTCAGGTCGCCCTTGATGTCTTCCAGGGGCTTGAGACAGGCCAGGGTGTTGACCCCGTCGATGTTCATGGCACAGGAGCCGCAGATCCCCTCGCGGCAGGAACGACGCAGGGTCAGGGTGGGATCAATCTCGTTCTTGATGTGCAGCAGCGCATCCAGAACCATGGGGCCACAGGCATCCACATCAATGGTATAGGTGTCGATGCGCGGATTCTCATCCTTGTCGGGATCATAGCGGTAGACCCGCAGCCGGCGGGTATGGCGCGCCTCCCGGGGCGCCGGCCAGGTCTTGCCGTCCCGGGGCCGGGAACGGGGCGGTAGCCTCAACTGCACCATGGTCGCATCCTCGCCCTCACGCTGCGCACGCGCCCCCTCAGTAGACGCGCGTCTTGGGTTCGATATAGGCCACTTCGTCGGTGAGGGTCCAGGTGTGGACCGGCCGCTGGCCCAGCCGCACCGCCCCGTCCTCCGCCACCCAGGCCAGGGAATGCACCATCCACCGGGCATCGTCGCGATCGGGATAATCCTCGCGGGCGTGCGCCCCCCGGCTTTCCGTGCGATGGGCGGCGGCGTGCACCGTGGCCTTGGCACAGGCCAGCAGGTTCTCCAGTTCCAGGCTTTCCACCAGATCGGTGTTCCACACCAGGGAGCGGTCGCTGATCTTGAGGTGCCGCACGCTTTCCGCGATGCGGTCGATGGCCTCACGGCCCTGGTCCAAGGTTTCCTGGGTGCGGAACACCGCCGCGTCCGCCTGCATGGCGCGTTGCATCTCCAGACGCACCGCCGCCGTGGGCTGATCACCATCGGCGGTGCGCAGTCGCTCCAGCCGGGCCAGGGGCCGCTCCAGGGCATCGGCCGGCAGGGCCGGATGAGGCGTATCGGGCTGAATCAGCTCCGCCGCCCGATGGGCCGCGGCCCGGCCGAACACCACGATGTCCAACAGCGAATTGGTGCCCAGGCGGTTGGCGCCATGCACCGACACGCAGGCGCACTCCCCCACGGCCATCAAGCCAGGACATACGGCATCGGGGTCCTCCGCCGTGGGCCGCAGCACCTCGCCCCGGTGGTTGGTAGGAATGCCGCCCATGTTGTAGTGCACCGTGGGCAACACCGGGATGGGCTCGCGAGTGGCATCAACTCCCGTGAAAACCTTGGCCGTTTCCGTGATGCCAGGCAGGCGCTCGTGCAGCACCTCGGGGCCCAGATGCTCCAGATGCAGGTGAATGTGGTCCTGCCGTTTGCCCACTCCCCGCCCCTCGCGGATCTCGATGGTCATGGCACGGCTGACCACATCGCGGCTGGCGAGATCGCGGGCATTGGGCGCATAGCGTTCCATGAACCGCTCGCCGGCGCTGTTGGTGAGGTAGCCGCCCTCGCCCCGCGCTCCTTCGGTGATCAGGCAGCCGGCGCCGTAGATGCCCGTGGGATGGAACTGCACAAATTCCATGTCCTGTAACGGCAGCCCCGCCCGAGCCACCATGCCGTTGCCGTCACCGGTACACGTGTGGGCGGAGGTGCAGGAAAAATAGGCCCGGCCGTAGCCGCCGGTGGCCAGGATCACCGTATGGGCCTGAAAGACATGCAGGGAGCCGTCCTCCAGACACCACGCCACCACACCGCGACACGCGCCCTCCTCATCCATGATCAGGTCCAGCGCCACGTATTCCACGAAGAACTGGGCGTTATGCTTGAGCGACTGCTGGTAAAGGGTATGCAAAATGGCGTGGCCGGTTCGATCCGCGGCGGCGCAGGCTCGCTGCACCGGCGCCTCGCCAAAATTGCGCATATGCCCGCCGAAGGGGCGCTGATAGATGCGGCCTTCCTCGGTCCGGCTGAAGGGCACGCCATAGTGTTCCAGCTCATAAACAGCGGGGATGGCTTCCCGGCACATGTATTCGATGGCGTCCTGGTCTCCCAGCCAGTCGGAGCCCTTCACCGTGTCGTACATGTGCCAGTGCCACTGGTCGGGCGCCATGTTGCCCAGGGCCGCGCCAATGCCGCCCTGGGCGGCCACCGTATGGCTGCGGGTGGGGAACACCTTGGTGACGCACGCGGTGGACAGGCCGCTGGCCACGCTGCCGAAGGTGGCGCGCAACCCGGCGCCGCCCGCCCCCACCACCACGACATCGTGATGGTGATGGATCACTTCGGGCCCGCTCATGACGGATCCCCCCCCAGGGCCAGCTTGAGAATGGAGACGGTGGCCAGAACCCCCAGCAGCACCGACAGCCCCTTCACCAAGGCCACCGCCGTGGTGCGCAGGCGCCGCTGACTGAGATAGTCCTCAAGCACCACCTGCACACCCAACTGGCCATGGAACAGGGCCGCATTGACAAACAGAATCATCAGGGTGGCGCTGAGGGGCTGCCCCAGCCACGCCCGCATGGCGGCGTGGTCCGCGCCCGCATGGGCCACCACCGCCGTGACGAACCACAGGGTCAGGGGGACCAGCGCCAGGGCGGACATACGTTGCGCCCACCAGTGACTCACCCCTTCCTTGGCCGAGCCCAGACCCCGTGCGCGGGCCAGTTGGCTGGACAGCAGCGGCATGATGTTGCCTCCCGTCGGGTTGCGGCACACCGACCCCTGGGGACCGGCGCCGAGGTCAGGCCAGCGACAGGCCCACGATCCAGGCGATCAGGGTCAGGGCGGCGGTGACCCCCAGCACCCCCCGCCCGGAGCAGACAATCTGACGAATCTCGAATCCCCAACCCGTATCCCAGGCCAGATGGCGCAGGCCGTTGCACAGATGGTAGAACAGGACCACCGACCAGCCGAACAGGATGATCATCCCCGGAACACTGCCCAGCACCCCCTGGGCGCGGGCAAAGGCATCCGGTCCCGCCGCCGCCGCGCCCAGCCACCAGACCAACAGCACCGATCCCATGACCACCACCAGTCCGGTGAGCCGGTGCAAGATGGAGAGGACGGAACTAATCTGGGGACGATAGACCTGCAAATGGGGCGACAGCGGCCGGTCCGCGTCAGCCTGGGTGGGGCGGGGATTGGTCGGAGAGGGGCGTGACATGGCCGGACCTCGCTCCCTAAAGCAGGTCGCGATCAATCGGGTCACTCTGTGAACCGGATTGATCGCGTGGCTCCGCTCTAGAACAAATGGATAGAGCCGATTCACGCGGGGACTGGGCCCCAATAAAGGGGTCCCATTGGCCGCGATCAGCTCTCGTGCCCGATCAGGGGCATCGGATGCCCCGGGCGAGGCATCCCAGCCTTGGTAGCCTGCCCGCCCCGCCCTGTCAACCGGCGTTCCCGCCCCCGTCCGGCCACGGGTTGACACAGCCTGCCACCGGCACCGCCACCTCGGGCGCCAACACCACCCGGCTGCCCCGCACCCGGGCCTGACCACTGGCCACCAGTTTCAGCGCCAGGGGATAGAGCCGGTGCTCCGCCGTCAACACCCGGGCGCCCAGGGTGTCCGCCGTGTCGTCCGAGTGCACGGGCACCGCTGCCTGCGCAATGATGGGGCCGTCATCCATGGCCGGACGCACGAAATGCACCGTACAGCCGGCAAACCGCACCCCCGTCTCCAGGGCCCGTTCGTGGGTGTGCAGGCCACGAAAAGCGGGCAGCAGCGAGGGGTGGATGTTGATCACCCGGTCCTGCCAGCGGCGCACGAAGGCGTCTCCCAGCAAACGCATGAAGCCGGCCAGGCACACCAATTCCGCCCCGCTCGCGACCAGGGCGTCGCTGAGAGCCCCATCGAAGGCGGCGCGGTCGGGGAATCGCCGATGGTCGATCACCTGGGTGGGAACCCCGGCCTTTTCCGCCAGGGCCAGCCCCGGCGCCTCCGGCACATTGCTGATTACGTGCACGATGCGGGCGGGATAAACGGGATCGGCGGCCGCCTCCAGCAGGGCTTTCATGTTGCTGCCACGCCCGGAAATAAGGATAGCGGTGGGAGTGCGGCTCATGAGGCGTCTCCCGCCCCGGCGGACTCGGCCAGGACCTCGGTCACCCCGGCCACCGTGCAGCCCGGCGTGTCCGCCTCCCGCTCGGTGATGGTGCCGAGCCGCCACACGGTCTCACCCTCTCCTTCCAGGATGTTCCCAACCGTTTCGGCCTGTTCCGGCGCGCACACCACCACCATGCCCACGCCGCAATTAAAGGTGCGTACCATGCTGGGCGCATCCACGTTGCCTGCCCGCGCCAGCCAGGAGAACACCGGCGGCACCGGCCAGTCCATGGTCAGGGCCACCCCCAAGCCTTCCGGCAGCACCCGGGGCACGTTTTCCACCAGACCACCACCGGTAATGTGGGCCAGCCCCCGAATACCGCCCGTGGTCAGGGCCTTCAGCAGCGGACGCACGTAGATGCGGGTAGGGGTCAGCAGTGCCTCCCCCAAAGACACCTCGGGCGCGAAGGGTGCTGGCGCGTCCAGTGCCGCGTCCACCGTCGCCACGATCCGCCGCACCAGCGAGAAACCGTTGGCGTGCACGCCGTCGCTGGCCAACCCCAGCACCACATCCCCCGCCGCGATGTGGGCCCCGGTGAGCAGGCGGTCCCGTTCCACGGCGCCCACACAGAACCCGGCCAGATCATAGTCCCCGGCCGCATACATGCCCGGCATCTCGGCGGTTTCGCCGCCGATGAGGGCACATCCCGCCTGCCGGCATCCCTCGGCAATCCCCGCCACCACGTCCGTGGCCACGTCAGGTGCCAGATGGCCGGTGGCATAATAGTCGAGAAAGAACAGGGGCTCCGCCCCTTGCACCACCAGATCGTTGACACACATGGCCACCAGGTCGATCCCCACCGTCTGGTGACGGTTGGTGGCCCCCGCCAGCTTCAGCTTGGTGCCCACGCCATCGGTGGCCGCCACCAGCAGCGGGTCCTGATAGCCGGCGGCACGGGGATCGAACACCGCGCCAAATCCGCCCAAGCCGTCGGTCACGCCGGGACGGCGGGTGCGGGCGGCATGGGGGCCGATGGCCCGCACCAGAGCATTGCCGGCCTCGATGTCCACACCGGCGGCACGATAGGCGTCGGCCGGCTGCGAGACCGGGCGGGAAAGGAAGAACGGTCGGGGCATGGCGGCAACAGTCCTGCGCTGGAGGAACGGGCGTGAGCGGAGAGGGCTGGGGTCCGGGCCCGCGACATGGTATCAAGGGCATCGGAGACCGTGAAGGCGGCGCCAGGATACGAAACCGAAAGGGCGATGCCAATGATGGTTCGGCGAACAGGAATCCGTCGGGAAACAAGATGGCCGGCCCTATGGGGGGTGGCGCTCGTGCTCCTGGCCCTGATGCTGGGCACCCCTGGTGCGACAGCCCAGGAGGAAGATGCCGAACGGGTCTACACCGTCAAGGGCATCGCGGTGGAAGTGACCGGCGCCGACGACCCCATCGCCGCCCGGGATCAGGCCATTGCCCAGGCCCAGCGGGACGCCTTCGCCACCCTGATGGAACGCATGGTCTCCGAACGCACGATCAAGACTCCGGGCGACAAGACCCTGAACACCCTGGTTTCCGATTTCAGCATCCTGGATCAGGCGGCGGGCGCCGATGTGTTCGAAGGGACGTTCACCGTCCGCTTCCGCCGCGACGCGGTACGGGACTGGCTGTTGGGCAAGGGCGTTGCCTTCACCGAACCGGCCAGCCGACCGCTGATGGTGCTGCCCCTTTATCAGGGGCCCGATGCCAGCCGGCTGACCCTGTGGGCGGAACCCAACCCCTGGCGCCGGGTCTGGGACACCGTGGCGGCGGAAGATGGACTGGCGCTGGTGGAACTGCCCCTGGGCGATGTCCTGGACGTGCAGGAAGTCCCCCCCGCCAGGGCCATGGCCCATGCCCGACACCCCCTGCTGGCGCTGGCCCGTCGCTATGGCGGCGTGGGGGCGCTGGTGGTGCGGGCCGACCTGAGCGAGGCCACCGACGGCCGCGATACCCTGCGGCTGGAGGCGGTGCGCATCACCGCCATGGGCAAGGTGCCGGTGCTGGCGGCCACCCTTGAGGCCGGCCCCGACGAGGACCGGGACGCCCTGCTCACCAGGGCGGCCCGTAAGGTGCGGGAAGCCCTGGACAGCCAATGGAAAGAAAACAACGCCAGTTTCGGTGGTCCGGATAATCCCTTGCCGGACGATCTCGCCACCGCCAGCGGCGAGGATGACGGTGGATTGGGCCGCCTGCCCGAGGAACAGAACACGGGCGAGGATACGGCGGGCGGCATCGCGAATCGCCTGGAACGTGAGTCGGGGGGCGTGGACGACCCTCTTTCCTCCCGCCCCACCACCCGTCCGGCCGAAACCCTGACCGCTACGGTGGTTCTTTCCGGGGGCGGCCTGGGCGAATGGCTGGCCATCCGTCAGGTGCTCCAGAACGCCGAGGGCATGGAAGGCATGAACGTGGCCAGCGTGTCCCGCCACGGCGCCCGGGTCCAGCTCAAGGTACGGGGCGGGGCCGGAGGACTCAGCGCTGCGCTGGCGCGCCACGGCCTGCGGGTCCAACGTCTCCAGGGCGGAAGCATCCGTATCGTGCCCCAACGATGACCCCGCCACCCCGACCTGTGGAGGCCTCCCACGCATGACCGCCCTTCCCCCCGGCAACCGCCCTGCCCTGTCGGCGGCCACGCCACCCAGCACCTGGCGGGTGTGGCTGTTGCTGCTGGTGGCCACCCTGGCCGTTCTTTATCTGTTACGCACCGTGGTCACGCCCTTCGTGGCGGGGTTGGTGCTGGCCTATATCCTGGATCCCGTGGCGGACTGGCTGGAACGCCGACGGCTGCCCCGACTGGGGGCCGTCATTGTTATTACCGTGGGCGTGGTGCTGATCCTGGTGTTGCTGTTCGGCCTGCTGGGGCCCGTATTGATGGCGCAGATCCAGCGCTTGGTGGAGACGCTGCCCAGCATGGTGAAGATTCTCCAGGAACGGCTGATGCCTCTGCTGATGCAGATCAACCAGGACCTGCCGGATACGCTGGCGAAGGATGGCAACAGTCTCAAGACCTTGCAGGATCTCACGGGAGTCAATTTCAGCGACGTGGCCAGTTGGGCCAGTAAGCTGATGGGGCAGATCATTTCCGGGGGCATGATTGTGGTGAACATGGTGGCCCTGCTGTTCATCACGCCGGTGGTGGCCTTTTACCTGCTGCGGGACTGGGATCGCATGCTGGCCATGATCGAGAGCTATTTGCCCCGGCACAATGCCGCCACCATCGTGGGGCTGGCCCGGGAGGCGGACGAAATCCTGGCCGGCTTCGTGCGCGGGCAGGCGGCGGTTTGTCTGGCGCTGGGGACCTTCTATGCGGTGACCCTGACCCTGGTGGGACTGGAGTACGGCATTCTGGTGGGCCTGGGCGCGGGTTTGGTGTCCTTCATCCCCTACCTTGGCACCATCAGCGGCTTTTTTGCCGCCACGGGGCTGGCCCTGGTCCAGTCCTCCGATCCCTGGTGGATTGCATTGGTGGTTGGAGTGTTCGTTCTGGGGCAGATGCTGGAAGGCAACATCCTCACCCCTCGGCTGGTGGGCAATCGGGTACGGCTGCACCCGGTGTGGGTGATCTTCGCCATTCTGGCAGGCGGCAGTCTGTTCGGGTTCGTGGGCGTGTTGCTGGCGGTGCCGGTGGCGGCAGTGATCGGGGTTCTGGTACGCTTCGCCCTGCGGCAATACCGGGCCAGCACCCTGTACGAGCGGCCCGACGCGGGCCTGCCCGAGGACCCGCCCACATGACCGGGGAGGAGGCCCGACGGCCCACCCAGTTGCCCCTACCGCTGGATTTTCGCCCGGCGCTGGGGCGTGAGGATTTCCTGGTGGCAGAGGCCAACCGGGACGCCGTTTACTGGCTGGATGCCTGGCCCTCCTGGCCCGCCCCCGCGCTGGTGGTGCACGGCCCGGCGGGCTGCGGCAAGACCCATCTTGCGCACGTGTTTGCCGCCCGGACCAAGGGCCCCGTGATCAGGCTGGCGGATCTGACCGAGGACGCTCTGCCGGCGCTGGCCCGGACGCCGCTGGTGGTGGACGGTGCCGTCCCCGCCACGCCTGAGGAGGAACGACGCCTGCTTCACCTATACAATCTGAGGCGGGAGTTTGGAAACGGGCTGCTGTTAACGGCGCCGACGCCCCCGGCGCGCTGGCCCGTGACCCTGGCCGACCTGATGTCGCGGCTGCGGGCGGCGCCAGCGGTGGCGGTGGGGCCGCCTGATGATACTTTGATGATCGCGGTGCTGGGTAAACTGTTCGCTGATCGGCATCTGTGGCCAGAGGACACGGTTTTGTCCTACCTGGCCCGTCATACGGAACGAAGTTTTGCCTCCGCTCGCCGTGTGGTGACTTTGCTGGACCAACACGCCTTGGCCAACAAGCGACGGGTGACCGTGCCGCTGGCCCGCCAGGTGCTGCAATCGGAAGCCGGGGAAATGGAACACAGGATTGCGGAATAGCGGATACGCCCTTATTGTGCGCTATCGGCAGGCCCCGTAGCTCAGCAGGATAGAGCAACAGATTCCTAATCTGTAGGTCGCTGGTTCGAATCCAGCCGGGGTCACCATTTTTTCAATGGATTAGAGGGGTTTTGAAGAGCACCCCCTCTAACCCGGGTCGCAAATGGGTCGGCAGCAGAACGCAACACCTACCCTGTCGCCTGTGGCGCGTGGTTTGGCACGGCTATAACGTGATCCGCTCTAAAACAAATGGCTAGAGCTGATTCGCGCGGTCAATGGGACCTGAGAATGGGTCCCATTGACCGCGATCGGGCCGTGGCGGGTGCCTGACTCATGCCGGTCAACTGAACCGCCCGGCACCTATTGCAGGCGAGGTTCTTCAGGCCGATCCGGGCCTTCGCCCGGGTCCGGCCGCCCTTCCTCGCATGCCTGACAATAGGGCTCTCACCCGGCACCTACCCCATGTTCTCAACATGGATATCGAAACGGGGATTTGGTACATGACCTTTCTCAAGGATCAGAAACGCATTCTGGTCACCGGTGGGGCCGGTTTCATCGGCTCGCATTTATGCCGTCGCCTGCTTGACGCCGGACACGAAGTTCTATGTTTGGACAACTATTTCACAGGTCGTCGTGATAATATCGCCCCCCTGTTGCGCCATCCACGCTTCGAGGCCATGCGTCACGACATCAATTTTTCGCTCTACGTGGAAGTAGATGAAATCTATAACTTGGCTTGTCCCGCGAGCCCGGTGCACTACCAGTTCGATCCCGTCCAGACCACCAAGACCAGCGTGCACGGCGCCATCAACATGCTGGGTCTGGCCAAACGCACCAAAGCCCGCATTTTCCAGGCCTCCACGTCAGAGGTCTATGGCGATCCCACGGTACACCCCCAGCCGGAATCCTATTGGGGCAACGTGAATCCCATCGGCCCCCGGGCCTGTTACGACGAAGGCAAACGCTGCGCCGAAACGCTCTTTTTTGACTACCACCGCCAACACGGTCTGGAGATCAAGGTCGCACGGATCTTCAACACCTATGGGCCACACATGCACCCCAATGACGGCCGGGTGGTTTCCAATTTCATCATGCAGGCCCTCCGGGGCGAGGACATCACCATTTATGGGGACGGGCAGCAGACCCGCTCCTTCTGCTATGTGGACGACATGGTCCGCGCCTTCGTTCTGCTGATGGAAAGTCCGGTCCATGTGACCGGTCCCGTCAATTTGGGCAACCCTGGCGAGTTCACCATGCTGGAACTGGCGGAAATGGTGATCCGGCTTACCGGATCGTCCTCCACCATCCAACATCACCCGCTGCCGCCCGATGATCCCAAGCAGCGGCGCCCGGACATCGCCCTCGCCCGGGAAACCCTGGGCTGGGAACCCACCGTCAGCCTGGAAGAGGGCCTGCGGCCCACCATCGATTACTTCCGCCGCTTTGTGGATCTCGCCGCCGCCGAAGCCGCCGAAGCGGAACTCACCGCCCCGCTTCCGGCTCCCTAGAGCGGGTCGCACCCAATCGGGTTCACTCTGTGAACGGGATTGGGTGCGTGAATCGGCTCTAAATCAAATAGATAGAGCCGATTCACGCGGTCAAGGGGACCCAATTCTCGGGTCCCCTTGACCGCGATTGGCTCTAACCCCTTACAACGGCGTCTTCCGGCCCAGGGCACGGGACAGCAGCATGTAGATGTGCCCCACGTCGCCGGAAAGGAACACGGCGGCCAGCACGTCCGCCCGGTCGGAGGTCCGGGCGCGGGCCAACAGGGCGTCGAAGGCCGTGAGATAGCGGTCGGCGTAATCGCGGAATTCGGGATCCTGTGCGTACCGTTCCTTCACCGCCTCCAGCGGCTCCCGGTCCAGGTTCTTGTTCACCAACCGGGTAATGGCGCCCCGCTCGCCGGTCTGATACCGCTTCCAGGTGTCGTCGTCCACCGGCACCGGGTAGCTGCGCGCCAGGTCCACCGACAGGGATTGCAGCTTCTCGGTGAGGGTGGCGGCGTGGCGCAGCACCGTGTCCAGACTCATTTCCTCGCGCTGGCGGGAGAGGGTCTCGCTCATCTCCCGGGCGGAGGCCATGCTGGCCTGAAGACGTTTCTCGGCGCCGTCCACCCGCTGCACCAGCCCCTGCCCTTCCTGGTCGGCCTGGCGGATGGTCTCCACGAACTGCCCGGCCACCGTCTCCAGCGTTTCCCGCAGTCCAGCCAGTTGGGTCCCACTCTCGCGCAGACCCGTGCCCTGAGTGTCCAGCGTGGTTTCCAGGGCCCTGCCCTGTTCCAGCAGCGTTTCGGCGGCCGTGTTGAGGTCGCTGGCCCCCTGGCGCAGGGCCTCGGTGACCCCGTTCAAGCGCCCGGCGGCTTCCTCGGCCACCGTACGCACCTCGGCATTGCCATCGCGCAGTTGGGTATTGACGCCATCCAGACGGGTCCGGGCCGTCTCCGCCAGGGCGTCCATTTCCGTGCCATACTGGTTCAAAAGCTGAGCCATGCCGCCCAGGCTCTGGGCCGCCTGCTCGGCGGTGTGATTGAGGGTCTGGAGGCGTTCGTCCACCAGGGTGTCGGCCGTCCCCAAACGCTCGTTGATCTGATCCACCAAAGCCACCAGCCCGGCATGTCGGGCATCCAGTTCCCGACCAATGCCCGTCATGCGGGCCTCGGCCGCGCTGAGGGTTTCGTCGAAGCCTCCCAACTCGCTGCCCAGGGCCCGGCGGGCCTCCCGCGCCTGCTCCAGGAGATCGGCCAGGGACCGGCCCATGGTCTGCCCTTCCCGCTGCACGGCCTGGGCCAGGTTTTGCAGGCCATCCTGAACCACCGTGACCTGCTCGATCATGAGGCTGGTATCCCGCTTCAGCCACCCGTTGACCTCGTGCAGCTTGGTCTCCACGGACTGGCCGGAGCCTTCCAGATCGGCCACCAGGATTTCCCGCAGACGACCGCTTTCGGTCTGCACGGCCTCGCTGAGATGAGTGAGACGGTCTTCCGCCGCCGAGGCGGCTTCCATCACCGCCGCAAGCATGGCATCCCGCACATCGCCCCCATTGTTGGCCACATCCTCGGCGATCTGCTCCAGCATGGACCGAATGGCTTCGCGGAACTGCGGCGATGTGGTGTATTCCGCCACCTGCTGTTCCAGGTTGCCGGTAGCCTCGGTGAGCACCGTGTTCAGCTCCGTCCCCATACCCTGGGTTGTGGTGATGAGTTGGCGACTGGTGGCATCCAGGCTTTCCCGGATCTGTTCACGCAGGGCCTCGCCGGCCTCCCGCACCGTATCGGTCTGGGCCGACAGGCGGTGCCCCAGGGTCCCGCTGGCCGAGTCCAGGGTCCCGGCGATTTCCTCTTGAAGATTTTCGGCCGCCGACCGCAAGTGGTGGGCGGTGGCGGAGAGGCGACTGCCCACGGTCCCCGAGGCTTCGTCGAGAACAGCGGTAATATCCGCCCGCAATCGCTGGGCGGCCTCGCGCACTTTTTCCGCCGACTGGTCCAGGCCCCCGTCCACATCGGCTCGGGCTTCGTCCAGAACGATGGTGAGTTCGGCACGCAACTGGTTGGCGGCCTCCCGGATGCGGGCCGCCGACTGATCCAGACCGCCATCCAGGGTATCACTGGCGTCTTGCAACGCTTCACGCACCTGTCCGCGCAGGGAATCCGCCGCCGCCGTCACGTCTTCGGTCAGGGTGGTGGTGGCCGCCCGGAACCCGCTGGTGGTTTGCGCCAAGCTGGTGTCGAGCCCGGCTCGGGCCGCCGCCAGGCTTTCCTGGATCTGGCGCTGGATGCTGTCCCCGGTCTCCTTCAAGGTATCATGGGTGTGGAGGTAGTGTTCATCAAAGGCATTAGTAGTGCGGTCCAGTTGCTCCGCCAAGGAAGAACTGGTGCGGGTCAGGGTCTCATCTACCCGATCGGTGACAGAGTCACCCACCCGCGTGATCTCGCCGTCCAGGGTCTGAACGGCCCGGGTCAGTTCTTCATGCATGTGGGCCACGGCGTCCTTCAGCGTGCCCTGCAAGTGCATGACCCGGCCGTCCACGGTTCCGGCGGCCTCGTCCACGGCCCCCTGCAATTCCTGTCGCAGGGTGGTGGTGCTGTGGGTCACGCGATCACTGAGCTGCCCCAGCCGGTTTTCCAGGGTCCCCGAGGCTTCCTCCACGGCGCCATGCACGTTTTCCCGCAGCGATCCGGTGGCATGGGACAGGGCGGTCGCCAATTGCGCCAGACGTTCCTCCACCGTCGTCGCGGAGTCTGTGAGCGCCGCCACCAGGGAGGTACGCATGCCGACCACCCGCTGATCCATGCCGGTGGTGGCGTCCGTCACCTGCGCCCCCAGGCTGGACAGTTCTTGTTTCAGCGTAGAAAGAGTCTCCTCCAGGCGCTCCACGGAACCCTGTTGGCTTTCCAGACGCTCCAGCAATCCGCCCAGATGTTGCTCCGCCGTCTCGATCCCCTCGGCATGGCCGGCCAGGGCTGGCGCCAGTTCGCCGGTTCGTTCCAGGGTGCGGCCGGCGGCATCGGCGAGGCGCTCCGTTTCCATGGCCAGGCGGCCCAGGAAGCGGTCGAACTGGCTGACGGCCGTTTCCACCACCTCGTTGAGGACGTCGCGGCGCTGCTCCAGGGAGTCCCCGGCACCGGTGAGTTGTTGATGGGCGGTGGTGCCCGCCTCGCGCAAGGAGGCATCGGCACTGCGCAAATTGTGGTCCAGGCGGATGATTTCCGCGGTGGCGGTATTGGCCGAGACCCGCAGGTTCTCGCCCATGTCCTTGAGCCGTTCGCTGGCCGCCTCGAAACGCTTGATGACCGTATCGGCGATACGGTCCGACTGGGTCCCCTGATCGGCCAGGGTGGTGGCGAAGCCGCTTACCC
>CAZHRQ010000030.1:0-23511 GCA_964535075.1 uncultured Rhodobacterales bacterium
TTCCTCGGGTTCGTCAAGCTGGCCGCAACCATGCTCTGGCTCAAATAGTTAATTCATCACTACAGCCTAGAGCCTATCGCGGTCAATGGGAACCCATTTTTGGGTCCCATTGACCGCGTGAATCGGCTCTATCTATTTGATTTAGAGCGGAGTCACGCCCCCAATCCGGTTCACAGCGTGAACCCGATTGGGGGCGATCCGCTCTAGGCGTCGTTCCGGCGCTTGATCGAGGGCAGGCGATGAATGTCGATGCCTTCCTCGCGCAGGGCCTTAGCCTCGTCGTCGCTGGCCTCTCCGCGGATCCCGCGGTCCTCTGTCTCGCCGTAGTGGATCCGGCGGGCTTCCTCGGCAAAGTCCTTGCCAACGTCATCGGTATGGCGTTCCACATGCTGGCGTACCGCTTCCAGCATCTGGAACATGCGCGCCACCCGCTCCGGGTCCGGGGAGGCTGGGGTGGGGGGCTCCGGCGCGGAGGAAGAGGTCGCCGGAAGCGCCGTCTTCACGCCGGCGGCCGGCGTTGAATCCCGGGCAGCCGGCTCCGCCGCCGGTTCAGACGTTCGCGCCCCGTGGTGTCGGGCCAGGTTGGGGGCCATGGGCGCCTTGTCCACCGTCGTGCTGCCACAGTGGGGACAAGTCAGCAGGCCCCGCTCGTGCTGGTCGTCATAGGCCGCAGCATTGCGGAACCACACCTCGAAGCGATGACCCTGGTCGCACCGCAGATCATAAGCAATCATGACAGGCTTCTGTTGAATGGCGGTCGGAAGGGTCAGGGTACCCCTCCGTGACCAGGACTGTCACCTGGAAACTGGAAACCCGCCGACCCCCTATCTATACGCCCAGAACATCCCGCATGCTGTAGAGCCCGGGGGCCCGGCCGCCGCACCATTGGGCGGCATGCACGGCGCCGCGGGCAAAGATGTGGCGGCTGCCGGCCTTGTGGCCCAGTTCCACCCGTTCCCCTTCGGCGGCAAAAATCACCGTGTGGTCCCCCACCACATCGCCGCCACGCAAGGTGGCGAAGCCGATGTTGCCTTCGGTGCGGGCGCCGGTGACGCCATCGCGGACCCGATCGCTCACCGTGTTCAGGTCCACGCCACGGCCCGCCGCCGCCGCCCGGCCCAGGCCCAGGGCCGTGCCCGAGGGGGCGTCCCGTTTGTGCCGGTGGTGCATCTCCAGCACTTCGATGTCATAGTCGGGCCCCAGGGTGGCGGCCACCTTTTCCACCAGCGCGAACAGAAGGTTCACCCCCAGGCTCATGTTAGGCGCCTGGACCACGGACACGGTCCGGGCGGCGGTTTCCACCGCCTGCTGTTCAGAGGCCTGTAGTCCCGTCGTGCCCACCACCAGGGCCGTGCCGTGTTGGGCGGCCAAGGTGGCGTGGTGAGCGGTGGCCGCCGGCAGGGTGAAGTCGATGACCGCGTCGGCCCGTGCGAACAGGGCGGCTGTGTCGGTCCCCAGCGCCAGCCCTTCCGCCGGTTCCCCGGCCAGGACGGCCACGTCCTCACCCAGAAACGGGCTGTCCGTTGTTTCCACGCCACCGGCCAGGGTGCAGCCGGGCGTGGTCAACACCTCCTGCGTCAACATGCGGCCCATACGGCCGGCGGCGCCAACGATTCCGATCCTCATCATAGGTTCCTTGGTCGTGTGCGGAGGTCGCCCGGGGGCGGTGACTCCCGGTTCTAGAGCCTATCGCGGTCAATGGGAACCCATTTTTGGGTCCCATTGACCGCGTGAATCGGCTCTATCTATTTGATTTAGAGCGGATTCACGCCCCCAATCCGGTTCACAGCGTGAACCCGACTGGGGGCGATCCGCTCTAAGCCTTCCCGTTGCCCGAGTCCAACCGGATTCACGGCCGGGGGGGCCGCATGATCTTGAGGAACAGCCCCACCACCACCGCGATGCCCCCAATGGGCACCATCAGGCTGACGTAGAACACAACATAGTTGAAGACTTTTTGCTCGCCTTCGATGATCAAGGTGCGCAATCCGCCCACATCGAACCACAACAGTATCGTGCCAAGCACCGCCGCGCCGATCAGGCCGAGAATCAGGTGATGCAGGATCAGGTGGGCGAGGGAGGGGGAGGATCGGGTCACGGCTGCTCTCCGTCGTTGTCGGCGGTTTCGGTTTCGGGCGCGCGAATAACCACGTCCATGCGTTGCAGGTGGCCTTGGGCCACCCGGGCCTCGTCGGACTCGGGGTGTTTCTGGATCAGGGTCAACCATGCTTCCCGGGCCCTGTTCCGCTGGCCGCGATCGGCCGCCAGCAGACCCTGCTCCAACAGGGCGCCGGGGTGGTTGGGGGTGATTTCCAGGGCCTGGGCGATGTCCACCTCCGCCAGCTCCGGCGCCTCCAGACCCCGCCACACCGCAGCCCGTACGGTCAGCAGCCGTGGCGACACCCCGCCATGATCCAGGGCCACGTTGAGATCGTCCATGGCCGTCCAGTAGGCGCCCCGTCCGGCCCGCAACACGGCCCGCTCCACCCGGGCCACCACGTGGGTGGGATCTTGTTTCAGGGCGTTGTTGAAGGCGTCTTCTGCCCGTTGTAGTCGGTCGGCCTGGAGCCACGCCGCGCCGGCCTGGGTCAGCAGCATGGCCGAAAGGTCGGGTTTGTCCCGGCTCTGGCTGGCGATGGTCTGAAGCCGCAGGGCGGCAGCTTCCGGCCGGCCCAGGGCCACCAGGGCCATGGCCTGGCAATGCCGCGCCATGCCGCCGCCGCCCATGCCCTCCCACTCCAGGGCCTGAGTCAGGGCCGCTCTGGGATCCTCCGCGGCGCGATCCACACAGTGCTGGTATTCCGCCACACCATAGACCTTGACCGCCTCGGTGGTGGCGTCATCCTGGGGTGCTTGGGCGCTGACCGGTGTGGCCGTCGCCGCCAGCATCAGCAGCAGAAGGACAAGTGCCTGTCCCCATGGCGTGGACCGGAACGGTGGTGATGTGCGATGGTCGTGTCTCATCCTCCGGGCCCTCCCCCCTGGCGCCGGTCTCCCCGGAGCGGCGCTCCCATTTCTTCTTGATCCCATTGTCGAGTCAGGACGTTGCCATGCCTCACCTTTTCTGCTTCGGACTGGGATACACGGCAAGCCTTGCCGCCCGTCAGGCGCTTGCCCTGGGCTGGACTGTGGCCGGAACCACACGCACCGGCACCGCCGACGTGCCCGAGGCGGTGACCGTCCACCGGCTGGATGAGGACACGCCGATGCCGGAACTGGCGCGGCTGTTGGCGCCGGCCACCCATGTGCTCGTTTCCGTGCCGCCGGGGGCGGAGGGGGATCCCCTCCTGGCCCGTCATGGGGAAACCCTGGCGGCCCTGGCCCCCCAATGGGCTTGGCTGGGCTATCTTTCCACAACGGGGGTGTATGGGGACCAAGGCGGCGCCTGGGTGGACGAGGACACCCCCGTGGCGCCCGACGTCCCGCGCAGTGAACGACGGGTGGCGGCGGAACGGGGCTGGGCGGCCCTGGGGGCCCCGCTGCATGTGTTCCGACTGGCCGGCATTTATGGGCCCGGACGCAATGCCCTGGAGTCGGTGCGGGCGGGACGGGCCCGGCGGCTGATCAAGCCGGGGCACGTGTTCTGTCGCATTCACGTGGCCGATGCGGCTCAGGTCGTGGCGGCCTCCCTAGAGGCCCCCAGGGCTGAGGGGCGTGTCTACAACGTGTGTGATGATCTGCCCGCGCCGCCCCAGGACGTGATCACCGAGGCATGCCGTCTGCTGGGCGTGACGCCGCCGCCGGAAGAGCCCTTCGATCAGGTCACCGACCTCTCCCCCATGGCCCGCAGCTTCTATGCCGACTGCAAGCGGGTGCGCAATGACCGTTTGAAATCGGACCTGGGGGTGCGCTTGTCCTATCCCACGTACCGAGAGGGGCTGGCTGCCTTGCTGGCCGGTGACCCCAAACCCTAAAAGGGGACCGGCGAACCGGTCTAGATACAAAAAGAGGGGACCGGCGAACCGGTCCAAATACAAAAAGGGGGGACCGGCGAACCGGTCCAAATACAAAAAGGGGGGACCGGCGAACCGGTCCAAATACAAAAAGGGGGGACCGGCGAACCGGTCCCCCAAGGCAGGGAAGACATACGCGCACCTCCCGGCGAACCGGGTCAGTGCAGGAACGCGGAGAGCGAGGCCAACGTGGCAGCCATCAGCACGCTGCTACGGACCAGGACTTGCGACATGACGGGAACTCCTTTCCGTTCAACATCTGGATGTCCCGACGCGGCCGGCCGGCTGAACCCGGGAGGGACACCCCGGGGTCCGTGCCGTCCACGCCTTGTATCCTGAGTACATGGGTTGGGTATATCAACACCAAACTTTCTGGGGGCACGATTCATGAACGGGGACTCTTGGCGGGCCATGATGCCGGTGATGGCGGCGGCGCTGGCGTCGGCGGCGGCCTTTGGCGGCTTGCTGCCCACCCTCACCCTGCGGCTGGAGGCGGAAGGCCACGGCGAGAGCCTCATCGGCCTCATGTCGGGACTGACCTCCGTGGGGGTGCTGGGGCTGGGCGTATTCGTGCCCCGTCTGGCCCGGCGGATCCCCACCGCCGACCTCATGATAGGGGGAATGGTGCTGTGGCTGATCGCCGTGCCCGGGTTATGGCTCACCACCCAGTCGCTGGGGCAACATGGCGTGATGCGGGTGGTGCTGGGCATGGGACTGGTGGGGCAGTGGCTGGGGGGGGAGGGCTGGCTGAACGCCCGGGCCCCGGAAGGCCGGCGGGGCTTGGTGCTGGGCGCCTATGCCACGGCCTTGGCCACCGGTTTTGCCCTGGGCCCGGCCCTGGCCAGCGTCTACGGTGCCCAGGCCACGACCACCCTGGGGCTGCTGCTGGTGGCCACGCTGTTGGCAGGATTGCCGGTGGTGCCGGTGCGGCGTCACAGCCCGGTGCTGGCGGGGGAGGGCCATGGCCGGCTGGCCTTGCTGGCGGCGGCGCCGCTGTTGTTTCTGGCCGCCTTCCTTGGCGGATTCGGCGAGATGACAGCAGCCAATCTCATGCCCCTGGCGGCGCTGAAGCAGGGGCTTTCCCATCATGAGGCTCTGTTGACCCTGACGGCCTTTGCCGTGGGCAACATGATCCTGCAAATTCCCCTGGGCTGGACCGTGGACCGCCTGGGCCCGCGCCGGGTGCTGGCCTTGTTGGCGCTGGTCACCGTGGCCGGCGCCCTGGTTCTGGAACAGGCGCTGGCTCTGCCCCTGGTGGGGTGGCCGGTGCTGGTGGTGTGGGGCGGCGCCGTGTTCGGGCTCTATACGGTGGCCATCATCGGCGTGGGACATCGCTTTGCGCTGGGCGCCCTGGCCGGCGCCAACACGTTAGCCGTGCTGAGCAGCGAAACCGGGGGCGTGATCGGTCCCACCCTCACCGGTGTGGCCATGGATCTGTTTCCCCATTGGGGATTCTGGGGGGTCTTCGTGGTCGCCGGTGGGCTGGTGCTGGGGCTGGCCCTGCTGCCGCTTGACGGTGCCTCACGAGGCTGTAATATTAGAAGAAACTGATCAATTGAATAACGCTAAACAAAAACCCCGTGGCAACGGGGAGGGTATGGAGGAATCTCCTGTGACGGCGCGAGCGCCCGAGAAAAAACTTCTGTTTGAGCAATTCGCGGTGGTGGGCAAGGCGCTGGGGCATCCCAACCGTCTGGATCTGTTGGAATTCCTGGCCCAGGGGGAGCGCACGGTGGAGGAATTGGCCCGGCTGACAGGGCTTTCCGTGGCCAACACCTCCCAGCACCTGCAACATCTGCGCCGCGCCGGTCTGGTGCGGCCGCGCAAGGTGGGACAGCACGTTCATTATGATCTTACCGACACCCGGGTGGTGGCGCTCCTGGACCTGATGCGGGGATTGGCCACCGACAATCTGGCGGCGGCGGAGCAGGTGGTGGATCGGTACTACCGGGCCCGCGAGGAATTCGAGGGCGTGCCGGCCCAAGAACTGATGCGACGGATGCACGAGGAAGCCATCACCATTCTCGATGTGCGACCGCCGGAGGAATTCCACGCCGGCCACCTGCCGGGCGCCATCAACGTGCCCCTGACGGAACTGACCGATCACCTGCCCGATCTGCCGCTGGAACAGGAGGTGGTCGCATATTGCCGGGGGCCCTATTGCCTGATGGGCATGGACGCCGTGGCCGCCCTGCGTGCCCGGGGCTATAACGCCCGGCGCCTGAACGAGGGCCTGCCCGAGTGGCGGGCCGCCGGCGGCCAGGTGATCTCCGACTGATCAGCCGTTCAGGCGCCCGAGAGTCGATCACGATCAATCCGGTTCACATGGTGACCCCGATTGACCGCAACACGCTCTAGAATGGCGGGGATCTGGTCTGGCAGATCCTCGGCGAGGAGCCCCGGTCCCACCTGCCGGGCACAGGCGCCGTGCAGCCATACGGCGGCGGCGGCGGCCTCGAACACGGGCATGCCCTGGGCCATGAGCCCCACGGCCAGACCGGCCAGCACATCGCCGGTGCCTCCGGTGGCCAGAGAAGGTGGGGCGTTGTTGTTGATCACCGCCCGGCCATCGGGCGCGGCCACCACCGTGTCCGACCCCTTCAGCAGCACCACCGCGCCGCTGCGGGCCGCCGCCGTGCGGGCCCGGGTCAGACGGTCTCCTTCCAGGTCGCCGAACAGGCGGGCAAACTCGCCGTCATGGGGGGTGAGCAGGCACTGATCGTGCAGGCGGCGAATCAGGGCGGCCGGATAACTCTTGAACACGGTCAGGGCGTCCGCGTCCAGCACACAGGGCTTGCCGCTGCGCACCGCCTCGTCCGCATGATTGCGGGTGGCGTTGTTGACCCCGTTGCCCGGGCCCACCAGCACCGCCGTGCGTCGGGGCTCGGCCAGCAGTTCCCAGAAAGCGGCCACCCCGGCGGCATCACAGGTCACCAGTCCCGGATCGCCGCCCCGGTACTGGGCCAGGGCGGCGGCCGGCGCCACCACCGTCACCAGGCCGCATCCTGCCCGACGGGCCCCCCGGGCCGCCATGCGGGCGGCCCCGGTCATGGCCTCTCCCCCCACGATCACGGCACTGCCCCGGCTCCATTTGTGCAGCGCGCTGGCCGCATGGGGCAAGTGGTGCCGCCACAGATCCGGGTGGTTGACGGCGAGGGGGGCGGTGTCGCGGCCGGCCAGGACCCGGTCGGGAATGCCGATGTCGCTCACAACGATGTCGCCGCACAGATCGCGTCCGGGCAGCAACAGGTGGGCCGGCTTGGGCCGGAAGAAGGTCACGGTCAGTGTGGCCGGGGCCACCATGCCCTGTTCGCTGCCCGTATCGCCGTCCACGCCGCTGGGCACGTCCACCGCCACCACGGGCCGAGCCCGCTCCCGCACCCAGCCGAGGACCCGGGCCGGCACGCCGTCCACCGGCCGGGTGAGCCCAGCGCCGAACAGGGCATCCACCACCACGTCGGCCCGGGCTACCTCTTCGGCGGTGACAGCCTCCAGGGGGGGAACGGCATCGGGCCAGCGGGCCGCGACCGCGGCGGCGTCTGCGGTGAGGCGGTCCCGCGATCCCAACAGCGCCACCCGGACGGGCCAACCGGCCCGGCGCAGCCGTCGCGCCACCACGAATCCATCGCCGCCGTTGTTGCCCGGTCCGCATAACACCAGCACGCGCCCCCGGGGAAAACGACGGGTAAGCGCGCGCGTTATCTGCCAGCCGGCGGCCTCCATGAGCGTCAGGGAGGGCACCCCCGCCTTGGTGGCGGCGGCATCGGCGGCATACATGCCGGCCACGGTGAGAATGGCATGGGCGTTCCAGGCCATGGCACGGGTCTCCTTGCCGGGGGGCGGGCGTCGATGGCGCTCAGGGTACGCCCCCCGACGGCAGGGTCAAGGCATGGCGGCGATGGGATCGGGTGCCGAAGCGGGTTCAGGTGCCGGACGATCTGGGGTAGGGTGAGACCATTATCCGTTCGGGCGGCCGGCGGAAGAGCGAGAGGGGATTCATGTCGTTCCGCGAGCGTCTGATCATGCTGGTGTGCGGCGCCGTGGTGTTGACGGTGTTGTCTTCAGCCCTGGTGTTTTCCTGGGTCATGCGTGAGGCAGTGGTCAGCGAAAGCGTGGCTGACGCTCGGCTGATCGGCACCCTGCTGGGGCGCGGGCTCACACAGCGGGTGAGTGTGCGCGGCCCCGTGGCGGCGGCGGTGGACCGGCTCAGCCTTAAACCCCTGATGGAGCGGCTCACGGCCGATACCGACATCACCGGTGTGTGGGTGTTCGATCATAGCTTCAACCGTATCGTGGCCGCCGGGCCGGATACCACGGCACAGCGGGGGCTGGCGCCCTTTGAACAGGCCATGCTGAAGGCTTCCTTGCAGCACGCGGAAACCCAGGTGCGTTTGCGTGATCATTTGCTGACGGTCACGGCGCCCATTCAGGCGGCCAACGAATCCCCGGCGGGGGTGGCCATGCTGACCATCACCGTTACCCGCATGAGCGATGCCTTGCAATGGGCCATGAGTGTGGGGCTGGTGGTGGCTCTGGCCCTGGGGACGGTGGGGATTGCCATCGCCTGGTGGTGGGCCGGCACATTGTCGCGGCCGGTGGCGACTCTCACCAGTGCCGCCACCGACATGGAATACAACCGCTTTGCCCCTGATCGTCTGGAACCGCTGGCCGGGCAGCGGGGTGAACTGGCCCATCTGGCGCGGGTGTTCCAGGCCATGGCGCAGGAGGTCCAGACCCGGCAAGCGGTGCTGGATGAAAAGGTGCGGGTGCGCACCCGGGAACTGGAACAGGCCAACGCCACCCTCACCGCCAGTCAGGACCGGCTGGAAAAGGAATTGGAGGTGGCCCGCACCGTCCAGCAGTGTCTGTTGCCGGCCGCAACCACCGTGGCCGCCGTGGCCGATGTGGCGGCATTGATGGAGCCAGCCCGGGAGCTTTCGGGCGATTTCTACGATCTTGTGCTCTTGGCCGACGGCCGCCTTGCGGTGGTCGTGGGGGACGTGGCGGGCAAGGGGGTGCCGGCGGCCTTCTACATGGCGGTGACCGCCACCCTGTTGCGCGATACCCTGCACCGCGATCCCCATCCCGGGGCGGTCCTGGCCCGGGCCAACGCCGTGCTCACCCGCCAGAATCCCCTGTTCCTGTTCGTGACCGTGTTCCTGGCCATCTACGACCCGCGCGACGGCGCGGTGATCTATGCCAATGCCGGACACAATCCGCCCTGCCTGGTATCGCCCGAGGGGCGGGTGACGCCCTTGCCCCTGGCCGAGGGGGTGGCGCTGGGGGTGGAGGCGGAGCAGCCCTATCCCGAAACCCGCATGGCGCTGGAGCCGGGGGCCACCCTGCTGCTGTATACCGACGGCATTACCGAAGCCTTTGATCCCGCCCGCGAGCCCTTCGGCGAGGACCGCCTGGCCGCCGTTCTGGGCACCTGTGGCGGCGCGTCACCCCAGACCTTGGTGGCGGCGGTGGAAAGCGCCGTGCAAAGCCATATCAAGGGGGCGGAGCCCTCGGACGATCTCACCCTGGTGGCGGTGCGGCATCAAAGGACAGCCTGAGTGACGGACAACAAGGACACGCCCGTGTTGGTGCTGGGCGCCGGCGTGGTGGGGACCGCCGTGGCCTATGCCCTGAACCGGGCAGGACGGCCGGTGACGGTGGTGGACCGGCAACCGGGTCCGGGCCTGGAGACCAGCTTTGCCAACGGGGGGCAGATCGCGCCCGCCCATGCCACGCCCTGGGCCAACCCGCGTACCTTGCCCAAGCTGATCCACTGGTTGGGACGCAGCGATGCACCGCTGTTGTTCCGCTGGCGGCCCGATCCGGGACTGTGGGCCTGGGGGGGGCGGTTCCTGCGCAACACCACCCCGGGGCGTACTCGTCGCAACCTGCTGGCCACGTTGCAATTGGCCCTCTATAGCCGGGAGCGTCTGGGGGAATGGCGCGCGCGGGAAGAGCTGGTTTACGACGGTCTGCAACGGGGCATTCTGCACATTTATCGCCGCTCCCGGGACTATGCCCAGGCCTGCCGCGAGGCGGCGTTGATGCAGGCCCATGGCCTCGACCGCACGCCCCGGACGGTGGCGGAAGCGGTGGCGTTGGAACCGGCTCTGGCGGACGCGGCCCCCACCCTGGCCGGGGCGTTGTATAGCCCCGGCGACGAAAGCGGCGATGCCCATGCCTTTACCCGCCAACTGGCGGCGGTGGCGCAGGCGCAGGGGGCTGTGTTCCACTTTGGCGCGGCCATCGCCCGCCTGGAAGCCCGTCCCGGGGAATGGCCGGCGGCGGTGCTGGCCGATGGCACCCGGCTGACGGCCCCGGACATGGTGGTGGCGCTGGGGCCCGAAAGTCCCCGTCTGCTGCGGCCGCTGGGGATCGCCCTGCCTATCCAGCCGGCCAAGGGCTACTCGGTGACGGTGCCCCTGGAGGAGACGGCGGTGGCGCCCACGGTGAGCATTACCGATGACGAGCACAAAATGGTGTTCAGCCGCCTGGGAGCGCGGTTGCGGGCGGCGGGCACGGCGGCCTTCGACGGCTGGGACTGGACCCTGGAGCCGGCCCGGGTGCGCCTGACCCTGGACAATACCCGGGCGCTGTTTCCCCGCCTGGGCAGCGGCCTGGAGGCGGCGGAACCCTGGTGTGGTTTGCGGCCCAAGACGCCCGATAGTGTGCCCATCCTGGGGCCCAGCGGCCGGCCGGGCCTGTGGCTGGCCACGGGGCACGGTACCCTGGGCTGGACCATGGCCTGTGGCACGGGTCAGCTCTTGGCCGATGCCCTCAGCGGTCGGCCCACCGCGCTGCCCCTGGCGCCCTATCACTGGCGCCGGTTCCGGTGATTGCGGCCGATTGATCGCGACGCGCGTTAAGAGAAAGGCCGGTCCTTCAGGAGGGATCGGCTTTCTTGGTCCGGGTCGTGGTGCCGGGCGTTTTTTTCCTTGCCGTGGTGCCGGTGGTTTTTTTGCTGGTGGTGGTTTTTCTGGCTGCCGCCGTTGCTTTGCCTGCGGTTGCTTTATTCGCGGATGTTTTTGTTGTTGTTTCTTTGCTGGCGGCTTTCTTGCCGGTTTCCTTGGTGGCATCCCGGCTGGCCTTGGTGGCCAGGGCAGCCACGGCCTCTTCCAGGGTCACCGAGTCCATGACCGTGTCCTTGGGCAGGTTGGCCCGGGTCTTGCCGTGGCGTACGTAGGGGCCGAAGCGGCCTTTTTGCAGGGTGATGGGTTTGTTGTCGTCGGGATGGGGGCCCAGGGTGCGGGCGCCGGTTTCGGCGATGAGGGTCACGGCGCGGTTGAGGCCGATGGTCAGCACATCGTCATCGCCCCGCAGCGACTTGTAAATGGTCCCCATCTTGAGATAGGGGCCGAAGCGGCCGATGCCGGCGGCAATCATCTCGCCCGTTTCTGGGTGGGGCCCGATCTCCCGGGGCAGGGACAGCAGGCCGAGGGCCATTTTCAGGTCCACATCGCCGGGGCTCACGCCCTGGGGCAGGCTGGTCCGTTTGGGCTTGGGCGCCTTGGGTTTGCGTCGTCCCTTCTTGGGGGCCGTGCCGTCCTCGCCGCTTTCGGGCTCTGCCGGCGGCACCTCCGCTTCCCCAAGTTGCACGTAGCGGCCATAGGGGCCCTTGCGCAGGGAGACGGACAGCCCCGTTTCCGGATCGGTGCCCAGGTCCACGGGGCCGTCCATGTCACTGCCCGCGTCGTCGTTCTCGTTCTGCACCAGCGGGCGGGTGTAACGGCATTCGGGATAGCCGGAACAGCCGATGAAGGCACCGAAGCGGCCCAGCTTGAGATTCAACCGGCCGTCACCGCAGGAGGGACAGCGGCGGTCTTCCTCGCTGGGGAAAAAGTGGGGCCCCAGGTCCTCGTCCAGGGCGTCCAGCACATCGGAGATGCGCAAGTTCTTGGTTTCATCCACCGCCGCGTGGAAGTCTTCCCAGAAGATGCGCAGGACCTGTTTCCAGTCCTCCCGCCCGGCGGAGATTTCATCGAGCTGGTTTTCCAGATCGGCGGTGAAGGTGTATTCCACGTAACGGGGGAAGAAGCTGACCAGGAAGGCGTTCACCAGTCGACCCCGGTCCTGGGGCTGAAAGCGGCGTTTCTCCAGGGTGACGTATTCCCGGTCCTGTAGGACCGACAGGATGGAGGCATAGGTGGAGGGGCGGCCGATCCCCAGTTCCTCCAGCCGCCGAACCAGACTGGCCTCCGTGTAACGGGGCGGGGGCTGGGTGAAGTGCTGTTCCGGTCGGACGGCGTGGAGGGCGAGGGCGGTGCCTTCCTCCATGGCGGGCAGGCGGCGGTCCTCGTCGTCGGGGCGGGCGCCATCGTCCGTGTCCTCGCGATAGACGGCCAGGAAGCCCGGGAACTTCACCACCGACCCCGTGGCCCGTACGGTGGCGCGGCCGCTGCCGGTGGTGATGTCCACGGCCACCTGATCCAGCACCGCCGAGGCCATTTGACAGGCCACCGTGCGTTTCCAGATCAGCTCGTACAGCCGCCGCTGGTCGTTGTCCAGATAGGGCGCCACGTCCTCCGGCCGGCGGAACACATCGGTGGGGCGGATGGCTTCGTGGGCTTCCTGGGCGTTCTTGGCCTTGGTCTTGTAGACCCGGGGCTTATCGGGCAGATAGGACTCGCCGTGCGCCTTCTGGATATAGGTGCGCGCGGCCGTGATGGCCTCGTTGGCCATGGTCACGCCGTCGGTCCGCATGTAGGTGATGAGGCCCACCGTCTCGCCACCGATGTCCACCCCCTCGTACAGGCGCTGGGCAATCTGCATGGTGCGGGCGGCCCCCATGTAGAGCTTGCGCGACGCTTCCTGTTGCAGGGTGGAGGTGGTGAAGGGAGCGGCAGGGTTGCGCTTCGTTTCCTTGCGTTCCACCTGAGAGACGTTAAGGGTTTGTCCCTCCAGCGCGGCCACCGCGTGCTGGGCCGCCGCCTCGTCCTTGAGGTCCATCTTGTCCAGCTTGCGGCCGTCCAGATGGGTGAGACGCGCGGTGAAGGCACTGCCCTCCGGGGTGGCCAGGTCCGTATCCACGGTCCAGTATTCCTGGGGCCGGAAGATCTCGATTTCGTGTTCCCGCTCGCAGATGGCCCGCAGGGCCACCGACTGCACCCGCCCGGCCGAGCGCGAGCCGGGCAGCTTGCGCCACAGCACCGGCGACAGGGTAAAGCCCACCAGATAATCCAGGGCCCGCCGCGCCAGATAGGCCTCCACCAAGTGATCGTCCAGATCGCGCGGATTCTCGATGGCGTGGTGGATGGCGCTGCGGGTGATTTCGTTGAAGACCACCCGGCGGACCGGCATGTCCCGGAGCGCCTTGCGGTCGGCCAGCACGTCCCGCACGTGCCAGGAGATGGCCTCACCCTCGCGGTCGGGGTCGGTGGCGAGGTAGAGACTGTCCGCCTTCTTGACCGCTTTCACGATGTCCTTGATGTGGCTTTCGGACCGGGGGTCGGTGGTCCAGTCCATGGCGAAGTCGTCGTCGGGCCGGACGGAGCCGTCCTTGGGCGGCAGGTCGCGGATGTGGCCATAGGAGGCCACCACCGTGAACTCGGGGCCCAGGTATTTGTTGATGGTCTTGGCCTTGGCGGGGGATTCGACAACGACGACATGCATGCAAGCGGTTCCTTCACTGCCGTGCCGGGAATGCCGGCACCGGTGCCGGACGCACGGGCGCCCGGCCGGTCATGACGGGAACCGGCCGTATCTCCGGGCCCGGCCGCCTCCCGGGAGCCGGGGGACAGCCCGAACAGGATTGGCAGGCCGGGCGCGATCCGTCAACCAGCGGCCGCCCGGCTGCCGGCATCAGTCTTGCAGCTTGCGCCGCAAGACCTCGTTCGCCATGCCGGGGTTGGCCTTGCCCTGGCTGGCCTTCATCACCTGGCCCACGAACCAGCCCATGAGCTTGTCCTTGCCGCCCTTGAACTCGGCCACCTTGTCGGGATTATCGGCCAGCACCTGGTCCACGATGCCCTCGATGGCGCCGCTGTCGGAGACCTGCTTCAGGCCCTTTTCCTCCACGATGGCCGCCGGGTTCTGGCCCGTTTCCACCATGGCTTCGAACACCTCCTTGGCGATACGCCCGGAGATGGTGCCATCGCTGATCAGGTCCACCAGCGCCCCCAAGTTGTCAGCGGAAACGGGGGCTGTTTCGATGGTGGTGCCCGTCTTGTTGAGCACGGCGAAGAACTCGCCCATCACCCAGTTGGCGGCGAGTTTGGCGTCGCGTCCCCGGGCCACCGTCTCGAAGAAATCGGCGGTGGGGCGTTCCGCCACCAGCACCCCGGCGTCATAGGGGGAGAGGCCGTAGTCGCTGATGAAACGGGCCTTTTTGTCGTCAGGCAGCTCCGGCAGGGTGCGGCGGATGCCCTCCACGAAGGCGTCGTCAAAGGTGAGCGGCAGAAGGTCCGGGCAGGGGAAATAGCGGTAGTCGTGCGCGTGTTCCTTGCCCCGCATGGAGCGAGTCTCGCCCCGGCTGGCATCGAACAGGCGGGTTTCCTGCACCACCTCGCCGCCGTTTTCGTAGACCTCGATCTGGCGGGTGGCCTCGAACTCGATGGCCTGTTGCATGAACCGCACCGAGTTCACGTTCTTGACCTCGCAGCGGGTGCGCAGGTCCTCGCCGGGCCGGCGCACGGACACGTTGATGTCGCAACGCATGCTGCCTTCGTCCATGTTCCCGTCGCAGGTACCCAGGTAGCGCAGGATGGAGCGCAGCTTGCGGATATAGGCCGCCGCTTCCTCCGCCGAGCGCATGTGCGGCCGGGAGACGATTTCCATCAGGGCCACCCCGGCCCGGTTGAGGTCGATATAGCTGCGGGTGGCGTCTTGATCGTGCAGGGACTTGCCGGCGTCTTGTTCCAGGTGCAGGCGCTCGATGCCGATCTCACGGGTGGAGCCGTCGGGCATGTCCAGCACGATCACCCCTTCGCCCACGATGGGCTGATCATACTGGGAGGTCTGATACCCGGCCGGCAGATCGGCATAGAAGTAGTTCTTGCGCGAAAAAACAGACTTATGGTTGATGCGTGCCTTCAGGCCCAGGCCGGTGCGCACCGCCTGTTCCACACAAATCTGGTTGATTACCGGCAGCATGCCGGGGAAGGCGGCATCCACGAAGGAAACCTGGCTGTTGGGATCGGCGCCGAAGGCCGTGGCGGCGCCGGAGAACAGCTTGGCCTGGGAGATGACCTGGGCGTGGACTTCCAGCCCGATCACCATTTCCCACGGACCGGTTTCACCTTCGATCAGGGGGGCGGTGGTGGTCATGGGGGTCAGTCCTCCAGGAACCCGGGCACGGCCGTGAAGTCGGCGGCCTCTTCCAGGGCGTGGGCGGCGTTGAGCAGGGTGGTTTCGTCAAAGGGTCGGCCGATGAGTTGCAGCCCCAGGGGCAGGCCGTCCGCCGTCAGGCCGGCGGGGATGGAAATGCCGGGCAGTCCGGCCAGATTCACCGGCACCGTCAGCACATCGTTCAGGTACATGCGCACGGGATCGTCCTCGTTCTCGCCCACGGGGAAGGCGGCCCCCGGGGTGGTGGGGGTGAGGATCACGTCCACGTCGTTGAAGGCGGTGCGGAAGTCGTCGGCGATCAGGCGCCGCACCTTCTGCCCCTTGCCGTAATAGGCGTCGTAATAGCCCGCCGACAGGGTATAGGTGCCCAGCAGCACCCGTCGCGTCACCTCGGCGCCAAAGCCGGCCCCCCGGGTGTTGGCATACATTTCCGCCAGGGAACCGCCGGGCTCGCGGCGGCCGAAACGCACGCCGTCGTAGCGCGCCAGATTGGAGGAGGCTTCCGCCGAGGCCATGATGTAGTAGGCGGGCAGGGCATAGCGGGTGTGGGGCAGCGTGATCTCCACCACGTCGGCCCCGGCCGCGCGCAGCCAGGCGGCGCCTTGCTGCCACAGGGCCTCGATCTCCGCCGGCATGCCGTCCACCCGGTATTCGGCGGGGATGCCCACCCGCAGCCCCTTGAGGCTCTGGCCCAGTGCCGCCTCGTGGTCGGGCACCGGCCGGTCCGCGGAGGTGGAATCCTTGGGGTCGTGGCCGGCCATGGCGGTGAGCATCACCGCCGCGTCGCGGACCGTGCGGGTCATGGGGCCCGCCTGATCCAGGGAAGAAGCAAAAGCGACGATGCCCCAGCGGGAACAGCGGCCATAGGTGGGTTTCAGCCCCACGATGCCGCAGAACGCCGCCGGTTGACGGATGGAGCCGCCCGTATCGGTGCCGGTGGCGCCCACGCCCACCCGGGCGGCCACCGCCGCCGCCGAGCCGCCGGAGGAACCGCCGGGCACCCGGTCGCGGCCGTCGGCGGTGCGCCAGGGATTGTGGCAGGGGCCGAAGTGGCTGGTGATGTTGGCCGAGCCCATGGCGAACTCGTCCTGGTTCAGCTTACCCAGGCACACGGCGCCGGCCCGCCACAGGTTGGCGGTGACCGTGGACTCGTAGGGCGGCACGAAATTGTCCAGGATGCGGGAGGCGGCGGTGGTACGCACACCCTCCGTGCAGAACATGTCCTTGATGGCGATGGGCAGGCCTTCCATCACCCCGGCCGTGCCCTGGCGTCGGCGGGCGTCGGAGGCCCGGGCCATTTCCAGGGCCTTGTCGGGGGTTTCGGTGATGAAGGCATTGAGGGGCCGGGCCCGCTCCATGGTGGTGATGTGGGCGCGGGTGAGTTCCTCGGCGCTACAGTCGCCCTTGGCCAGGGCGTCCCGGGCCGTGCTCAGGGTCAGGGAGGTCAGATCGGTCATGCCCTTACTCCACCACCTTGGGCACCAGGAAGAAGCCGTCCTCGGCCTCGGGCGCGTTGGCCAGCACCGCCTCGGGCCGGCCACCGTCGGTAACCGTGTCCGCCCGCCAGGGCAGGGCGTGGCCCTCGGTGATGGCGTCCAGCGGCGCCACGCCGTCGGTCTTCACTTCTTCCAGTTGCGCGATCCAGTCCACGATCTGGGACAGATCCTGCTCCACCTGGGCCACGTCGTCCTCGGAAATGCGAATGCGGGCGAGGTGGGCGATGGTGCGGACGGTAGCCTTGTCCACGGACATGCGCTATGGGTCTCCCCTGATGGCCAAACTTGGCGTCTCGACGGGGCGGCCGGTCGGCGGTGCTCACGCACGCACGGCGCCGCGCGCGGAAGGGCGCGCGACCGGGAAACGGCCACCCGATTCCAGGAACGGCGCGGAAGGTAGCACCGCCCATGTTGATCCGCAACCCCGCCACCCTGCGTGTCCATGTTCCCGCCGGTCACGGTCTGCTGGGCCTGGACCTGGGCCGCCGGCGTATCGGCCTTGCCGCCAGCGACCGTGGCCTTATGGTGGCCACGCCGCTGGAAACCCTGACCCGTCGCAAGTTCCGGCAGGATGCCGCGCACTACCGGCAGGTGATGGCCGCGCGGCACCTGGGGGGCATCGTGCTGGGCTGGCCGGTGGAGATGGACGGCACCGAGGGCCCGGCGTGCCAAGCGGTGCGGGAGTATGCCCGGCTGCTGGTGGAGGCGTTGGCCGTGCCGGTGACCTTCTGGGACGAGCGCCTGTCCACGGCCGCGGTGGAGCGCATGCTGGTGCAGGAGGCGGACCTGTCGCGGGCGCGACGGGCGGCGGTGGTGGACCGGGCAGCGGCGGCCTATATCCTGCAAGGCCTGCTGGATGCCCTGCCGGATCTGACGGCAGCGGCGGCCCGTTCGGACGAGTCCCCTTCCGGCGGAGGAGAACAGCCGTGACCCAGATCCTGCCCGGCCTGATTCCGGCCTTCCTGGTGTTGCTGATCGGGTTCGCCCTGGGGCGCACCGCCGCCTTTCCGCCGGTATTCTGGGACGCCCTGGGCCGGCTGGTGCGGTACCTGTTGTTGCCGGCGTTGCTGTTGGGGCACATGGCCACCACGGATCTGGCGGGTCTGCACGTGTTCCCGGCCCTGGTGGCGTTGTTGGTGGCCCTGTTGGTGGCGGTGCTGGTGGCCAGTCTGGCCGCCCGTCGTCTGGACTTGGCGGAGGAAACGCGGGCCGCCCTGATCGTGGGCTGTGCCCGGCCCCACGCCGCCCTGGCCCTGGCGCTGGCGGCGGCGGTGTTCGATTCCGCCGGCGTGACCCTGGCCGCCCTGTCCTTGGTGGCGGTGGTGCCCCTGGCCAATGCCATCGCCGCCAGCGCCCTGCTGGAACAGCGGGAGGCCCATGGCGATACCCTGGGCTGGCGGCCGGCCCTGGTGGCGGTGGTGGAGGATCCCCTGGTGCTGGCGGCGGTGGCGGGGGTGCTGATCAATGCCGCCGGTGCGCCCTTGCCGTTCACGCCGGTGGTGGAGGTGCTGGCGACGCCGGCGCTGCCCCTGGCGCTGTTGGTGGCCGGGGGAGGACTGCCCCCCCGTCCCCACACGCCGCCCCCGCCCCGACTGGTGCTGTGGCGGGCGGTGGTGATCCGGTTGGCGCTGGCGCCAGCGGTGACCATGGTGATGTTGATGCTGCTGGGGGTGAGCGGGGTGACGGCGGCGGTGGCGGTGCTGGTGATGGCCATGCCGTCCTCGCCCCTGACCGCGGCCACGGTACGGACCATGGGCGGCGATCACGATCTCATCGCCTGGCTTCAGCGGCGCGGGACGGCGGTCATGATGCTGAGCCTGCCCCTGGTGCTGTGGCTGGCCCTGGCGGGGCTGTAGCCCATGGCCCGGCGTCCTCAGGGCGATCCCCGCGTGCCGCCTCCCGGCCGGGATGGGGCCGTGGCGGTGATCGTGGGGCTGGTGTGGGTGCTGCTGGTGACTCGGGCCACTTTTGCGCCGGGGGGCACCATGCCCCTTGGTCTGTTCGTGCCCCTGGCCCTGGTGGGGGTGGCCCTCACCGGCTTCGGCGTGTTCCGGATGCTGCGGTAAACACCTTATGAGGGGTTGCGTCCGGCCGGGGCATTGGTCATTGTCGGCCAACGTCTGCCCCAGTCCAGGAAGCTGTCCCCATGCCCGCCTCGGAGACTGCGCCGCTGGCCTTCAAACGCCGTCACCTGCTCGGCATCGAAGGTCTGACTCCCGTGGAAATCAGCAATCTCCTGGATCTGTCCGAAAAATACGTGGACCAGAACCGGGCCGCGAACAAGAAAAAGGACTTGTTGCGAGGGCGCACGGTGATCAACCTGTTCTTCGAGAACAGCACCCGCACCCGCACGTCCTTCGAGCTGGCCGGCAAGCGTCTGGGCGGGGACGTGATCAATATGCAGGTCTCCACCAGTTCCGTGAGCAAGGGCGAGACCCTCATCGACACCGCCATGACCCTGAACGCCATGCACGTGGATGTGCTGGTGGTGCGGCATCCGGAATCGGGGGCCGTGCAGTTGCTGTCGGAAAAGGTCAACTGCCACGTGATCAACGGCGGCGACGGCAGCCACGAGCATCCCACCCAGGCGCTGCTGGATGCCCTGACCATCCGCCGGCGCAAGGGGCGGTTGGCGGGGTTGACGGTGGCCATCTGTGGTGACGTGCTGCACAGCCGGGTGGCCCGCTCCAACATCCATCTGCTCACCACCATGGGGGCGCAGGTGCGGGTGGTGGCGCCCCTGACCCTGCTGCCGGCGGAGGTGGAATCCCTGGGGGTGGAGGTGCACCACGAGCTGCGCCACGGTCTCAAGGACTGCGACATCGTCATGATGTTGCGGCTGCAACGGGAGCGCATGCACAGCACCTTCGTTCCCTCGGTGCGGGAATTCTTCCACTTCTTCGGCGTGGATTTCGAAAAGCTGAAACTGGCCGGGGATGATGCGGTGATCATGCACCCGGGGCCCATGAATCGGGGCGTGGAGATCGACAGCGACCTGGCGGACGATTTCGAGCGCAGCATGATCCGCGAGCAGGTGGAAATGGGGGTGGCGGTACGCATGGCCTGCCTGGAAGCCCTGGCCCGTCAGGAGGAGCGGTCATGACCCGACCCCAATCCCGCCGTGCCCGTCACGTGGCCTATGTGAATGCCCGGCTGATGGATCCCTCCACCGGTCTGGATGCGCCGGGGGCGGTGCTCACCGATGGCCGCAGCATTGCCGACGTGGGACCCGATCTGTTTGCCGAGGGCGTGCCCGAGCACGTGGAGGAAACGGTGGACTGCAAGGGCCTGGTGCTGTGCCCGGGTCTGGTGGACATGCGGGTGCAACTGGGTGAACCCGGCAACGAGCATAAGGAAACCCTGAAGACCGCCAGTGCCGCCGCCGTGGCGGGCGGCGTGACCTCCATGGTGTGTCTGCCCAACACCAACCCGGTGATCGACGATGCCGCCGGGGTGGAGTTCATCGCCCGCCGGGCCCGGCAGATCGCGCTCACCAAGGTTTATTGCTATGCTGCGGCCACCCGCGGTCTGGCGGGGGAGCAGCTTTCGGAAATGGGGTTGCTGGCCGAAGCCGGGGCCCGGGGGGTGACCGATGGCGTCAAGGCCATCACCGATGCCCAGACCATGCGCCGGGTGCTCACCTATGCCAGCACTTTTGAAATACCGGTGATTCAGCACCCCGAGGAACCGGCGTTGGCCGACGGCGTGATGACGGAAGGGGCGCTGGCCACCCGTCTGGGGCTGCCCGGCATTCCCCGCGCCGCCGAGTCCATCATGATCGCCCGCGACGTACGGCTGGCCGAACTGACCGGCGGGCGCCTGCACGTGGCCCATGTCTCCACGGCCGAGGGGCTGGACATCATCCGCCGCGCCCGGGAACGCGGGGTGCGGGTAACCTGCGATACGGCACCGCCCTATTTCGTGCTCAACGAGCACGCCATCGGCGAATATCGTACCTTCGCCAAGCTGTCGCCGCCCCTGCGCCCCGACGAGGACCGACAGGCCGTCATCGAGGGGCTGCGGGATGGCACCATCGACGCCATCGCCAGCGATCACAGTCCCCAGGATCAGGACAGCAAGCGGTTGCCCTTCGCCCATGCGGCCTTTGGCGGGGCCGGGCTGGAGACCCTGCTGGCCACGGCCCTGCACCTCTACCACAACGGGGACATGGGCCTGATGGAGGTGATCAGCAGGATGACCGTGGCCCCGGCCGCGCTGCTGGATCTGCCGGCGGGTCGGCTGCGGCGCGGGGCGCCGGCGGACCTGCTGATCTTCGATCCCGACAAGCCGTGGAAGGTGGTGGGCGACGACCTCAAGTCCAAGTCCAAGAACACGCCCTTTGACGGACATCTGATGCAGGGGTTGGCCTGGCGCACCGTGGTGGACGGCCGGGTGGCCTTCAGACTGGAGTAAAACGGTGGCGGATACCACGCAGATCACCTTTCACGCGGCGGCGGTGGGCGGCTATCTTCTGGGATCGGTGCCGTTTGGTCTGGTGCTCACCTGGGTGGCCGGGTATGGCGACCTGCGGCAGATGGGCTCCGGCAACATCGGGGCTACCAATGTGCTGCGCTGTGCCAACAAGCCCCTGGCCCTGCTGACCCTGATTCTCGACAGTGGCAAGGGGGCCGTGGCGGTGCTGGTGGCCCAGGCGGTGGCGGGCCCCGTGGGTGGGCTGGTGGCCGGCCTGGGGGCGGTGTTGGGGCATAATTTCCCGGTATGGCTGCATTTTCGCGGCGGCAAGGGGGTGGCGACCACCCTGGGGACCCTGATTGCCATTGCCTGGCCGGTGGGGCTGGGCGCCTGTGCCCTCTGGCTGCTGGTGGCGCTCCTGTTCCGCTACAGCTCCCTGGCGGCCCTGGTGGCGCTGGGGGCCGCGCCCCTGATGGCGCTGGGGCTGGGGCAGATTCCCGTGGCCGGCGTGGCCGCCTGTCTGTTCGCCCTGGCGGTGGTGCGGCACTATGAGAACATCAAGCGTCTGCGGGCGGGCACCGAAAGCCGCATCGGGGAAAAACGGGGGGCGGCGGCGGGAGATGCCGCCGGAGATGGGGCGTGACTCCTGACCTGTTCGGGGTGGCCGAACCGACCGCGGTGAGCGCGGACGAGCGCCGGGACCGTTGGCGTCTTTCCCGTAGTGAAAACGTGGGGCCCATCACCTGGCACCGCCTCATGAGCACCTATGGCTCGGCGGCGGCGGCCCTGGCGGCGTTGCCCGATCTGGCCCGGCGTGGCGGCCGCGCCCGCCCCATCACCCTGTGTTCCCAACGGCAGGCGGACAGCGAACTAAAACGATTGGCGGCGTTGGACGGGCGGCTGGTGACCTGGGGGGAGCCCGACTATCCCCCTCTGTTACAGGCGGTGGAGGACGCGCCGCCGGTCTTGACGGTGCGCGGCCACGGCCACCTGCTGCAACGCCCCGGGGTGGCCATGGTGGGCACCCGCAATGCCTCGGCGGCGGCGCGGCGATTCGCCCGCGACCTCGCCCGGATCGTGGCGGAGGCCGGTTGGTTGGTGGTCAGCGGCATGGCTCGGGGGGTGGACACGGAGGTGCATCAGGGGGCTTTGGCCGCCGGGACCGCCGCCGTGCTGGCCGGGGGGGTGGACGTCATCTATCCGCCCGAGAACGAGGCGCTGTACGAAGGAATTCTGGCCACCGGGGTGGTGATATCGGAAATGCCCCCCGGCGTGGAACCCCAGGCCCGGCATTTTCCCCGTCGCAACCGCATCATTTCCGGTCTGGCCCATGGCACGGTGGTGATCGAGGCCACGGCCCGGTCCGGCTCCTTGATCACGGCGCGTCTGGCCGGCGAGCAGGGGCGGGAGGTGATGGCAGTGCCCGGCTTTCCCAGTGATCCCCGGGCCCGGGGCCCCAACGGCCTCATCCGCGATGGCGCCACCCTGATCCGCAGCGCCGATGACATTCTGGAAGTGTTGCAGGCGCTGCCGCACGGGCCCCTGGCCGACCCCGCCGGTCCCGTCGGCGGCCTGGGAGCCCCCCCCGTGGTGCTGGATGCGGCGGCTCGGGATCAGGTGATGCAGGCTCTTTCGCCCACGCCGGTGACCGTGGATGAGATCATCCGCCTGACGACCTTGCCGGCGGGCGTGGTGCAGACCATCCTGCTGGAACTGGAACTGGCGGGCCGTATCGCCCGCCAGCCCGGCCAGCGGGTGGCGCTGGCCTGATCATTTTTCTTTTTCGTCAAATGGTTTCCGAGGGATCCGGCTTGCGCACCTCGGCGTCGTAGGCATCCACCAGGGCCTGGCACACCGGTCCGGGGGTGAAGGTGTAGGGGCCGATTTCCCGCACGGGGGTCACTTCCGCGGCGGTGCCGGTGAGGAACACCTCGGCGGCGTGGGCCATTTCCTCGGGCTGGATGGCTCGTTCCACCACCTCGTAGCCCCGTTCCCGGGCCAGGGCCATCACCGTGCGCCGGGTGATGCCATCCAGGAAGCAGTCGGGGGTGGGGGTATGCAGGGCGCCATCGATCACCAGGAAGATGTTGGCCCCGGTGGCCTCCGCCACCTGCCCGCGCCAGTCCAGCATCAGGGCGTCGTGATAGCCTTCCGCCTCCGCCACGTGCTTGGACAGGGTGCAGATCATGTACAGGCCGGCCGTCTTGGATTTGGTGGGGGCGGTGCGGGGGTCGGGCCGGCGCCAGTCGCTGATGCGCATGCGGATGCCCTGCAAGCGGGCTTCCCGCGAAAAGTAGCTGGGCCAGGTCCAGGGGGCGATGGCCATGTGGATCTTAGTGTTCTGCGCCGAAACACCCATGTCCTCC
>CAZHRQ010000031.1:0-23456 GCA_964535075.1 uncultured Rhodobacterales bacterium
CTTTTCTGGAAGAGGGGAGAGGGCAACCGGGGGTTTTTGTACACCTATGACTAAAATACCGTATATCCATATGTTTACCGGCTGTTATCAAACCATGGTTTACAAAGGGGAGGATCCGGCGTTGCCCTTGGTGGGGTTGGCCTGGATGCCATCGGGTCACCATGAAGGAACAATCGGAACCACTATGGGTGCCTTGCGGGAACTGCATCGACGGCTGAAGCCTCTGTTCGGGCCCCTGGTGGGGATCCTGGTGGTGGTGTATTTCGCCTATCATGCGGTGCAGGGGGATCGGGGATTGCTCAACTGGTGGCGGCTGCAGCAGGAAATCACCGAGGCTCGGCCCGTTTTGGCGGCCCTGAAGGAGGACGCACAACGCTGGGAACACCGCGTCAGCCTGCTGCGCCGGGACCGTCTGGATCTGGACATGTTGGACGAAGTGGCGCGGACCACCCTGAACATGGCCCGGGACGATGAACGGATCATTCTGTTGCGGAGCCGCCCGCAGGTGGCCGACGTCACACCGCCGCCGCCCACCACCCCACCGTCCGCCACCGTGACCGCCGCCGCCGCGCCGGCCCCCCGGCAAGAGTGACTCAGGTCGGTTGATCGGGATTGGGTTGGTTGGGGGCTTCGGCCAGACTGGCCTGGAGGGCCGGCAGGTCGGGGTGCTCGGCCAGCAGGTCTTCGTTGACGGCCACCAGGGACCGGGCGGCGTCTTCCCCCTCGGTGGTCGCCGTCAGCATGATTAGGTCCAACAGCGGCGCCGGGTCCTCGGGCGCCATGGCGTGCGCCTTTTCCAGGGCCCCCCGCGCCTCGTCCAGCCGCCCCAGGCTGCGCAGGGCCAGACCCCGCTGGTGCAAGGCGGTTACGTGTCCCGGATCCCGCTGCAATGCCGCGTCGCAGGCGGCCACGGCGGCCTCGGGCTCGCCATCCAGGGCCAGCACGATGGCCAGATTGGCGGCGGCGCCGGGGTCTTCGGGCGTGAGGGCGTGCAATCGGGTGAGGGCTTCGCGCGCCGTGGCCGTGTCCTGCAGGGCAAAGGCCAGTCCCCCCACCAGCATCAGGCTTTCCTCATCGTCAGGGGCCAGGGCGAGGGCCTGTTCGGCGAAGGCCAGGGCCTCCTCCCGGTTTTCCAGAGCCACCGCGGCCTGGGCCCGGCTGAGACAGGCCTTGTGGTGGGCGGGGTCGGCGTCCAGGGCTGCGTCCAGGGTGGCGGCGGCCTCTTCGGGCCGTTGCAGCAGCAAGGCCACCAGGCCGATGTTGGCCAGGGCGTCGGCAAAGCCCGGCCGGGCGGCGGCGGCGGCCTTGAAGCTGCCATAGGCTTCGCGCAGATCCCCCATTTCCATCAGCAGCACACCCCGGTTGTTGTGGGCCAGGGCATGGTGGGGATCCCGCGCCAGCAGGGTATCGAAGTGCCGCAGGGCGACGGTGGTTTCCCCCAGCGCCCGCCGGGCCATGGCCAGTTCGTAGCGGGCGGCGGTGTTGTCGGGATCCATGGCCAGCAGGGAGTCGAGCAGCGGCAGGGCCGCCGGCACGTCTCCCTGATCGAGATGGCGGCGGGCCTTGGCCAGCGGGTCCGGGGATGAGGTCACGGGCAAGGCTCTCCTTCGGCGGAACGCGGGGGGCTCAGGGATGGCCCCAGGCGATGAAGTGGGGATTCTCGAACCCCGGCTTGTTGTAGCGCATGGGCGCGAGCTCGCTGGTGGTGACGGCGCCACCGGCCGCCTGCAACACGGCGTGTCCGGCGGCGATGTCCCATTCCATGGTACGGCCGAAACGGGGATACACATCGGCCTTGCCCGCCGCCACCAGGCAGAACTTCAACGACGAGCCGGCATTGACCATCCCCGCCACCTTCTTGTCGGCCAGAAAGGCATCCAACTCGGGTCCGGCGCCATGGGAACGGCTGGCCACCACGGCGTAGCCCTCCGGTGGCACGGCGCGGGTGCGCAGAGGCCGGCGCGGTGCGTCCCCCTCCTGCACGAATGCGAATCCCGTGCCGGCATCGGTATAGCCCCAATAGGTCACCCCCAGGGCCGGGGTGTGCACCACGCCCAGGATGGGCTGGCCGTGCTCCACCAGGGCGATGTTGACGGTGAACTCACCGTTGCGGCGGATGAATTCCTTGGTGCCATCCAGGGGGTCCACCAGCCAGAAACGACCGCCGGAAACATCGGGAATCACCCCGGCGGCGACGGATTCCTCGGCCACTACCGGCAGTTCGGGGGTGATTTCCTTCAGGCCGGCCAGAATCAGCCGTTCCGCTTCCTGGTCGGCGGCTGTCACCGGGGAGGTGTCGTCTTTGGTTTCCACCTCGAAGTCGGAATTGTAGATCACCATTTCCGCCTCGCCGGCCTGGCGGGCGAGGGCGAGCAGGGGATCCACCAGGGGGGTGACATCGCTCACGGGGGGGTTCCTCCGGATGGGGGACGGGACGGGACCGGCATGCGGCCCCTTTTGCGGGGCGGCGAGAGCGGGTCGCGATCAATCGGGGTCATGCTGGGAACCGGATTGATCGCGTGACTCCGCCCTAGAACAAATGGATAGAGCCGAGTCACGCGGTCAATGGCCCCCGAAAAATGAGGTCCATTGACGGCGATCGGCCCTAAGGTAGCGATATTGATCCCTAGGCGGAAGCCCCTTCCCTGGCAAAACAGGATTACTCGGCAGGCCGCCACACCGATGGGGGGTCGGGCAGATCCCGGTTGCCCAGGCCCAGGGTATGGAAGCGGCGGAACCGCACGGTGGGTGACCAGTGGTCCGGCGGCAGGCCGGCTTTGCCCTTGAGGTGGCGGACGAAGACCGCTGGCTCGGGCAGTTGCTCCCAGACCATGGGCAGGAACAGCCCCCGCCGGCCCTGATCCTCCAGCACCAGACCATCCTCGCCGGGGGTGAGGCGGGCCAGCAGATCTGCCTCGTCAGCCACCGGGAAGGGCTCGGGCGCGGTGAGCACCGACAGGGACAGGTCCAGCCCCGTCAGCTCGGCCTCCCGCACCGGCGGAAAACGCGGGTCGCGGAAGGCGGCATTGAAGCCGTTCACCGCTACGTCCACCACCAGGGGGCGGTGGGCTTCCACGGTGCCAATGCAGCCGCGCAGGCGGCCATCCTGGGCGCCCTTCAGGGTGACAAAGCTGGCGCCGGGTGTGCGCACCTCTTCCGGCCAGGAGTCGAGAGCGGGGGAAAGGGGCGCGCCGTGACGCAGGCCGTGCCGAATGGACTCGGCCGCCAGATGCAGCAGCGCCGCCCCGTGTCGGTCCAGCAGGCCGGGTTGTGGGCCGTTGGTCATGGCTGGGCCTCCGCCGGTTCGGTGAAGCTCCAGGCACCGTAGCCCACCACCCGGTCGCGGCTGCCGGCGGTATCGCCACTGTTGCACAGGGCCAGGGTTTCCACGGCCATGCCGCGCTGCCGGGCCAGATGCAGCAGGCCACACATGGGGATGCGACCACAAGCCTGCTGATCGCCGATGGCGGCTTCGTCCAGGGCCTCCACGGCGTCGCAGGTGCGCCGGTCCCATTGGCGGGCCGTGTCGTAGTCCAGGTCATGGGTGAGGTCGGAACTGATAACGATCAGGGTTTCGGCGCCCCCCCACACCGCCGTCAACACGGCGGCCACGTCCTCGGGCTGGGCGGCGCCCGCCACCAGCGGCAACAGGGTGAAGGCCGGCAGCAACTCTTGCAGGAAGGGCAGGTGCACCTCCAGGCTATGTTCCTGGGCGTGGGCGGCGTCCAGGGTGATTACCTGGGGCAGGGTCTCCAGCCGTGCGGCGGTGTCCTTGTCCAGGGGCACCCGGCCCAAGGGGGTGCTGTAGGCATCGGCACTGGTGAGGGCGAGTCCCTGGAAAGGGACCCGGTGAGAGGGGCCGATCAACACCACTCGGTTGATTTGCTCCGCCACCGGCTTCAATCGGGCATAGGCCATCGCGGCGGTGGTGCCGGAGTAGGGATAACCCGCGTGCGGCGCGATCAGGGCCTTGGGCGGCGGCGAGTCGGGCGAGACAGGCACGGCATCCAGCAGGTGCCGCACCATGTGGTCGAGCTGGGTGCGGTCGCCGGGGTAGAACATGCCCGCCACGGCGGGGGGGCGTACCAGGGTCATGATCATCTTCCCCCTTGCATGGGGTTGGGGTCTACGACCTTCGGCCGGGATCTAGTTTAACGCCTACACCCGGCGCTGCAAGGATGGCACCATGACAGGGATCATGTCGTGGTCATTGTTTTTTCAAGGGTTGAGCCGAACCGATGGACACGCCTGCGGACACCGCCACCACCGCCGGGACCGCCCGGGGAGGAACCGATCTTGCGCGGCATGTGGGCCCTGTGCCCGGCCGCTATTGGCACGAGGCCGAGGGGCGGGTGGTCTGCGACTTGTGTCCCCGGCGCTGTCGTCTCAATCCGGGTCAGCGGGGCCTGTGTTTCGTGCGCCATGCCGATCCCGAGGGTGGCGGCATGGTGCTGGAGACCTTTGGTCGGTCCTCCGGGTTTTGCATCGATCCCATCGAGAAAAAGCCGCTCAATCATTTCCTGCCGGGGACGCCCGTGCTGTCCTTCGGCACGGCGGGCTGTAATCTCACCTGCCAGTTCTGCCAGAACTGGGATATCAGCAAGGCCCGGGAATTCGACCGCCTTACCCGCGAGGCCAGCCCGGAGGTGATCGCGCGCGCCGCCGCCACCACCGGCTGTCGTTCCGTGGCCTTCACCTATAACGATCCCGTGATCTTCCTGGAATATGCCGTGGAAACGGCCAAGGCCTGTCATGCCCTGGGGCTGCGCACCGTGGCCGTCTCGGCGGGCTATATCGAGCCGGCGCCGGCGCGGGAGTTCTTCCGCCACATGGATGCCGCCAACGTGGATCTCAAAGCTTTCGAGCCGGAATTCTACCGTAAGCTGTGCACCGGCCGTCTGGAGCCGGTGCTGGAGGCGCTGCAAATCATTCACCAGGAAACCGATTGTTGGCTTGAAACCACGACCCTGCTGATTCCCGGGGTCAACGATTCCCCGGAGGAGGTGGAGCGCATGTGCACCTGGATGGTGGCGCATCTGGGGCCGGATGTGCCCATGCACTTTTCCGCTTTTCACCCCGACTACCGCATGCGGGACGTGCCTTCCACACCGCCCGCCACCCTGGTGGGCGCGCACGAAATGGCTCGGCGCTGTGGGGTGCGGTACCCCTATGTGGGCAACGTGCACGATCCAGCGCGGGACAGCACCTGGTGTGCGCATTGCGGCCAGCCCCTCATCGGCCGCGACTGGTACCAGTTGACCGGGTGGAACCTGACCCCAGACGGAACCTGTGCCCACTGCGGCACCCCTGTGGCGGGTGTGTTCGAGGCCCGGCCCGGCCGCTGGGGACGGCGCCGTACACCCATTGATCCGCAACGGGTGGCCGCCGCCGCCGGAGATTGACCGTCGATTGACCGCGTCCTGGCCCTATGTCATATCCATTTCCAGGATTTAGAGCCGATTGCGGCTCATTGGGCGCGACCCGCTCTAATAGAAAAAGGTCAGACAGGATGCTGATGGTCGGAGTTCATGCCGGTTTTCATGATGCGGCGGCCGTACTATTTGATGACTACAGGCTTGTGGCGGCGGTGCAATTGGAACGTCTGACCCGGCGTAAGGGAGACGGTGATGGCATCCCCTGGGCCTGTATTGATGAGGTTCTGACCATTGCAGGCGCGACCCGGCGCGATGTGGACGTGGTGGCCTGTACCAGAAATCTGTTTCCCCGGAACTATCTGCGCTCCATGGGCGCCTTGCGGGAGCGGTTTTGGCCCCTGGAGCGGCGATTTCGCCGTGGCCGGACGCACAAGTACCTCTACCTCGCCATGCACAAGGCGGGCACCCTAGACGCCCATGCGGTGTTTGATGAGGATCGGTTCCGCCGGGATGGCGGCTTCCGCGCCGATACCCGCATTCATTTCACCGACCACCACCGGGCCCATGCCCTGCCGTCCCTGTTCTTTACCCCTTGGGAAGAGGCCCTGCTCTACACCCATGATGGGGGCGGGGACCTGATCGCACAGAGTGCCCGCGTGTACCGGGATGGCGATCTGGAGGTTGTGTTGGGCGGAGAGGCCAGTCTGCTAAACCCGCCCGTGGGCGAAGGCAGCCTGGGGCAGTTCTATGGCCGTACCACGGCGGCCCTGGGCTACCGCATGAATCGGCACGAGGGCAAGCTGACGGGACTGGCCGCGGTAGGCTCACCAGTTCTGTACGAGACCCTGCGCTCCCGGTTTACCGTGACGGAAACGGGCGCCATTCACAGCCACTGGCCGTCCCTGGAGGCCATGATTCAGGAACTGGAAGCCCTGGCGGCCACTGTCTCCGCCGCGGACATGGCGGCCACCGTGCAGGCGGTCACCGAGGACGTGGCGGTGGCGGCCGTCGAAACCCTGATCCGTCGCCATCCGGTGCGGCATCTGGGGTTGGCCGGGGGCTTGTTCGCCAACGTGCGATTGAACCGGCGGTTGGTGGAGGATCTGGGCCTGGCCGAGGTGTTCGTGGTGCCAGCCATGGGGGACGAGGGCCTGCCCCTGGGGGCCGTGCTGGACTTTCTCCTGCAACGGGATGGATTGGCGGCTTGGAGCCAGGCCCGGCACCGTCTGCCCCATGTCTCCCTGGGGCGGGATTACGACCAGGCGGCGTCGCGGCTGTTTGCCGCCAGCCCGGATGTGCGGCGGTGCGACGGCGATCCGGCGGCCGAAGCGGCGCAACGTCTGGCCGACGGTCAGATCGGTGCCCTGTATGCCGGGCGCATGGAATACGGGCCCCGAGCCCTGGGCGCCCGCTCCATTCTGGCCAATCCCGCCCGCAAGGAAACCCACGATGTCCTGAACGATCGGCTGTCCCGGTCGGAGTTCATGCCCTTTGCCCCGGTGGTGCTGGAAGAAGACGCGGCGGACGTGTTCGCCATCAACCGCGCCAATCACTACGCCACCCGGTTCATGACCATCACCACCCTGGTGCAACCGGCGTGGCGCACGCGCATTCCCGCCGTTGTCCACGTGGATCAAACGGCCCGGCCCCAGGTGATTGATGCTCAGACCCATCCCTTGTACGCGGCCGTATTGACCGAGTTCAAGAAGCGCACCGGTCTGCCCTGTCTGGTCAACACCAGCTTCAACGTTCACGAGGAACCGATTGTCAATCGGCCGGACGAGTGCCTTGCCGCCCTGCGTCAGCAGCGGGTGGACTTCGTCATCACGCCCGAAGCCGTGTGGGCATTGCGACAGGACGGATCATGAGCCTCCACGGATCATGAGCCTCCACGGGTCATGAGCCTCCACGGGTCATGAGCCTCCACTGGGCACGATCAACACACTGGCGGCCATCAGGGCGGCGATCACCAGACCATCCATGACCGCCAGGAACAGCAGGCCGATGAAGGCATTGCCGAGAGACGTGCCGCTGCGGCGCACCAGGTATTCCCGGGCCAGCGGTGGCTTTTCCAGGATGCGATAGGCGCGGCGGACCCGCCGCGAGATGACAAAGAAATAATAGCCGTTGCCGAATATCCCCAGAAGCAGGGGCGGGATCAGATTCAGGTACAGCCAGTGCCAGCCCCGTTCCATGCCCAGGGCCACGGTGCCCCAGTGTCCGATGGAAAGCAGAAAGGCGGTGAAGGTGAGCCGTCGATAATACAGCCACAGGACGCTGAACAGGAACGCCGACCAGTTCCACGATGGGGTGATGATCATGCGGCTGAAGCGCCGGCAGCGCTTCAGCATCTTTTTCCAGGTGCGAATGTAATAGCGGTGCCTTTCCTGGACGGCGGCACGCAGGTCCTCGGCGGTGAGCGGGGGACGGCCGCCCTCGGGCCGGGGGGCGGCCACCGCGGGTTCGGACGCCGGGTCCTCGTCGTCCACATCGGCCGGATGCCAGTCCCGGCGAGGGGCGGGCGCGTCGTCCATGTCGGCGGGATGCCAGTCCCGGGGCCGCAGGGAAGGGCCTTCGTCCGCGTCGCTGGGCGGGCCCGGGGCGCGCACCGGCTGCCGTCGCTTGCGCCGGGGAAGATCGCTTTCGCTCATAAGGCCGGTTCCCGCGCCTGAAAGTGGGCCATCGGTCAGAAATCCAAATCGGCGTAATGGGCCGAGGGCGGATGGCCCGGCACCTGATCCCGCAGCAGATCGCGGAAGGATGGCCGCGACTTGATGCGCGCATACCACGTGCGGGCCGCCGGGTGGTCGTCCCAGGGAATATCCCCCGCATAGTCCAGCACCGAGAGCTGGGCCGCCGCCGCCAGATCGGCCAGGGTCAGGTCCCGCCCCACCAGCCAGTTGCGACGATCAGACAACCAGGTGAGATAATCAAGATGCAGGGGCAGATTGAAACGGCCCGCCTTGATGGCCCGGGAATCCGGGGTGCCGATGCCGGTAAGCCGCTTCATCAGCCGTTCCCCCGTGAGATTCCCCACCACTTCCCGGGCGAATTTCACCTCGAACCAGTCCACCAGCCGTCGCACCTCGGCCCGGGTGTCGTAGGTTACGCCCAACAGGCCGGGATCGGGTTCGATTTCCTCCAGGAACTCGCAGATGGCATAGGCTCCGCTGATGGGGGGCATGTCCGCCATGTCGGTTACCAGGACCGGTACCTCGCAGGCGGGGTTGAGCGCCAGCAGTTCCTCGGGGCGCTGCCACGGGATCACGATCTCGTGCGCCACCGGAATGCCCTTTTCCGCCAGCGCCAGACGCACCCGACGGGACGGACCAGAGAGCCAGTGATGGTAGAGTGTCCACATGAAAAGAACCGTAACCCTGTGTGCAGCGATCACGAGACCGGAAAAAAGGCGGATCCGGCTCGGCTCGGGATCCTCAGTCTAGGGCCGCAACCGGAAACAGGGTCTTAATTCCCCGCTCTTAATCCTCCGCCATTCGCCGGGCCAGCGTGATCAGGAAATTGCCCTGTCCGGTCAGGCCCGACAGCAGTGGGTCCAGGTTTTCGTCCCGGGGCTCTGTTCCCAGGATGGCCCGGGCGGTGGCGGCGACCACCGGCGTGGTGGTCTGGGTGACCACCGTCCATCGGCCGGAACGGGCCAGCAGCGCCCGATGGCTTGCGGCCCGGAAGCGGGTGACAAAGGTGGGGGGGGCCTCGCCGTGACCCAGGCCCGGATGCCGGCGGGCATTGACCATGCCGCAGTGATAGGGCAGCCGGTCGCGGTTGGGGGTGATCAGGGCCCACAGGCCGCCGGGCCGTAGCCGTTGGGCCAGGGAGTCGGCCAGGGCCACGGGATCGGGCACCGTGGACAGAAGGGTATCGGTCACCACCAGATCCATGGGGGCCAGCTCGGCGTCGGCATCCTCCACCTCCAGGGTCAGGTGCGGGAACAGGGCCTGGCCCCGGGCGATGGCGCTGGCATCGCGGTCCAGGCCCTGGGCGGAGAAGCCCAGCGCGGCCAGCTCCGCCACCAACGCGCCAGGCCCGCAGCCGGCCACCAGGGCCCGCCCCGGCGCCAAGGGTTTGAGCAGAGCCAGCAGCCGCCGGAACCGGGGTTGGCGGCGAACAGCGGCCCGGGCGGCCTCGGCCGTCGCGGACAGGGGGGGGAAGGGGGGCGCCGGGGCCGGTCGCACCGGGCGCGGCAGGGCGAACTCGGCCTCGCAGGTCGGGCAGGCAACCAATCGCCAGTCCCCGTCCCGGGTTATCGCACGGTCGGGAACCCGGGCCGCACAGACGGGGCAGGGCACATGGGGGCGGTTGGCGCGGGCGCGTTGGCATTCGGCCAATCGTCGCCCCACCTCGGCCATGTCCAGCCGTTGCCACAGGGGGCCGAGGGTTCGGGCGTCGTCGGCATTGCCCAGGTCACGGCCGAAGTGACCGGACTCGCGGGCGTCTGGCAACAGCAGACCGGCCACATAGGGGTAGTGGCCCACCCGCCGCTCCGGGTCGATGGTGGAGAACAGGGCCACCGCCGGGGTGTCCACCGCATCGGCCAGATGATAAAGGGCGGTATCCACGGTCACCAGGCCATCGCAGCCAGCGATGAGGGCGGTCAGGTGATCAAGATCGGGGGAAAACCCGGACAGGTCGTGCACCCGGGGGTGGCGGGCCTCCAGGGGGGCGGCCGTGATCACCCGGCAGGGCAGGGTGTCGGCCAGGGCCCGGGCCAGGGGGGCCCGCTGGGCCTCCGGCACACTGCGCAGGGGCGTGCTGGCCTCCGGGTGGAACAGCACCAGCGGCAGGTCGCGGCTGTCGTCATCGGGGGTGGATCGGATCAGGTCCAGGACCGGCGCCACCGTGCGCGTCGCCCGTTCGTCTTGGGGCCAGAGGTTGCGCTTGTGCTCGGTAGCAACGGTTTCAGGGTCCACGCCCAGGGCGATCAGGCAGGAATCCAACAGGGAGTGTTCCGTGTGATGGATGCGGGTGACCAGTCCCGACAAATCCCAGGCGCCGTCGAACGCCATCATCTCCGACAGGGGCTGGGGCAGGGGCCGTACCCCGCTGACCAGGGATTCGTGGCGCAGCACCGGGTGCAGCCGGTCCATCACGTCGGGGCGCAGCCACAGCTCGATGGCAACGCCGACGAATCGCCGGTGCAGGATGGCCATCACCGCCCGCAGCGCGGTCAGGCCCACCACCGTATCGCCGACCCCGGTGCCAAACCCGTTGAGGATCACCAGCCGGGGACGGGTCTCCGCCGGCAGGGCGGTGATCTGGCGGGCGAGATCGGCCCGGGCCGGTGACCAGCGTTGCACCCGCTCCACCAGTCGCTGGTGATCGCCAGCGTTGTCGCCCCCCAGCATCACCGGAAAGCCCTCCAGGCTGCGGAACTGGCTGTCGTCCCCCACGGCATGCAGCCGGGCCCGCCGGGCGCCCTCCGCCTTCAGCCGCCGTTCCAGCACCGGAATGTGGCCGCGGGTGGTGACATAGAGGGCATCCAGGGGAATGGACTCCGCCTCCCGATCCTGGCGGGGGGGAAAGAGGGTCAGGGTGCCGCCACCGCCCGTGCTCAGGGTGACCGGGGCCGTGGTGTGAAAGACGATCATGCGGAGATCTCCGACCCGGGGCCATAGCCGAGGCGGGTGAGCACGTCGCCCGCCGTCGCGGTGATGAAGGCGTGATCCTCGGGACCGTAGGCGGGCGTGTCCCGGCTTTCCGGCGTGGGCAGGATCACGTTGCGTCCACGCGGGGGCGGGGTGGTGTCGCGGGGCGGCCCCAGGTCCAGACGGGCGCCCACGGCGGCGAGGGTCTCGGCATAGCGGTCCCGCAGGTCCTCGTAGCGCACCACCACGATGCCCGGCCGGGGGTCGGCCAGATCCAGCCATCCCGCCACATGAGTCCGCCATCGGTGCCCCATGGTGGGCTGCTGGGTCATCTGATAGCGCATCATCTGGCCCTCGGGCGGGGTGCGTAACAGGGCGGCGGGCGAGGGGCATACCGGTCCCTCCCGCCAGGGCAGTCGGGGCAGGAAATGATACAGGCTCCGCATCACCCCGGCCACGTGACGCACCACATAGCATATCCGACAGCGGGTCAGCAGCGTGTCGATCACCGGCGCCATGAAGGCGGCCTCGTGATGGCTCTTGAAGGGATTGGCCAGATGATGGCCCCGGTGACGGTCCAGCAACCGTACGAAGGTGGCTGGTTTATGGAAGTTGGCGTTGACCGAAAGATAGTCCAGATCCAGCCAGTGCTCGGCCGCGTAGCCCCAGCCGCGGGCCAGACTGTTGAGCAGGAAATGGGTTCCCGACCGCTCGTGGCTGACCACCATCAGCATGGGGCGTGGTGCCCGGAAATAGTGATAGCGCGTGCCCATGCCCGGCGCACCCTTCGTTCTTCCCCCCGGCGGGCGTGTGGCGCCCGTGCCCGGAGGATGCGTCACCCCAACACGGGAGTCGAGTCCCATGCCCGGGTAGGCTACCATGCGAAGCCACTGGTTCGGGGAGCATCCTGCATGAGCGATAACGAAGGCCTGCACACCGTGTCCGCCATGCTGGCGCGGGCGGACCTGCGCCATGGTGCCGGCGATCTGGATGGCGCGGAGCGGCTGTACCGGGCCGCCCTGCAACACACGCCCGATCATGCCGAGGCCCTGGCCCGCTACGGTGCGCTGCTGGTGGATCGCGGCCGGCCGGAAGCCGCCGAGGGCTTCCTGCGTCAGGCCCTGGACCAGCGGCCGGATCTGGTGAGCGCCTATCGCGTGCTGGCCCTCGCCCTTTCCCGACAGGAACGGCCGTGGGAGGCCATTGGCCTTTATGAGCAGGTGCTGCGGCTGGTGCCCGAGGACCCGGAGGCTCTGGTGGCCCTGGGGTTGCTCTACCAGAGCGTGAACCAGCCCGGTCAGGCCGAGGCGCTGTTACGCCGCGCCGTCACGGCGGCGCCCGGTCACGTGCGGGGGTGGCTGACGCTCGGGGTGCTGCTGATGGCCAGCCATGCCCTGGAGGATGCCGCTCGGTGTTTCGAGACCGTGTTGGCCCTGGCGCCGGATCATGCCCAGGCCCACTACAATCTGGCGCGGATCCAGGCCCGCACCGGCCAGTCCCAGGCGGCGGAGGCTTCCTATCGTGGGGCCCTGGACTGCGATCCCACCCTGGCCGCGGCGTGGCTGGGATTGGGGGAAACCCTGTGGGCCCAGCATCGGCCGGAGGATGCCCGCTACGCCCTGTGGCGGGCCTGTGCCCTGCGACCGGTGGATGCGGGAGTGCTCACCGCCCTGGCGCAGACGGAAATGATGGGCGGCCGGTTGGATCTGGCGGAAACCCACCTGCGTCGCGCGCTCACCTGGGCCCCCGAGGACGCGCTGGCCCATTGGCACTTGGGGCAGTTGCTGCTGGCCCAGGGCCGTCTGGCGGAGGGCTGGGACGCCCGGCGCTGGGGCTTTGCCGCCGGTGTCCGCACCCCTGATCGGGCCCTGGCCGCCACTTGGTGGAATGGTGATCCGGTGGACCAGGGGGGGCTGCTGATCTGGCCCGAGGGCGATGCCATGACCGAGGTGCTGTTCACCCAGACCTATGCCGATGCGGCACGGCGGGTGGGCCGGGTGGTGATCGAGGCCCGGCCCCTGCTCCAATCCCTGATCGCCCGCAGTTTGCCCGACCTGACCGTGGTGACGGCGGGGGACGGCCCGCAGACCCACGGCTGTCCCTATCACGTGCCGGCGGGGGAACTGGGCCGCTGGTTTCGGCGCGACCCGACAGCCTTTGGTGACGGCGCGCCCTGGCTGGTGCCCGATAGGCCCCTGCGTGATCACTGGCGGGCGGTGCTGGCGGAAACCCTGCCCCATGCCGGCCGACGGGTGGGGTTGGCGTGGCCGATCACGGAGGCGGCGGCCGTGCCCCTCGCGGCGCTGCCCGGGGTGGCCTGGGTGGCTCTGGATCCCGAGGTGCCCCTGGGCTGGCGGCCTGAAGGCCTGGAGGCGCCCGATGGCGACGCCCTGGCGGCCCTGATCGCCGCCCTGGACCTGATCATTGCCCCGCCGGGGCTGGTGCTGGCCTTGGCGGCGGCGATGGGCGCGCCGGCCTGGGGGCTGGTGCCCCGGTCCTGGTGGGCGCGGCTCGGGGGGGAGGATCGGTGGCCCTGGGGGGCTTCGGTCAGGCTCTGGGTGCGGGATCACGCCCACCTCGGGGACGAGACTACCCTGGCGGCGGCCCTGGCCGAGGCCCTGGCCCCGGACGGAAACGCCCCATGACCACTGCCCCCGAGGACTCTCCCCAGCCCGAGGACGAATCCCCCCTGAGCCTGGGCCGGCGCCTGTGGCGCTATCAGGCGGAGCGGTTTCCCCTGATGGAGCACGGACCGCTGATCCTGGCCTTTGCCGGGGCGGCAGTGGGGGTGTCGGCACTGCTGCGCGGCGACCTGGACGCCCCCACCTGGGGCGGTTTCCTGGCGGCGGCGGTAGTGATGCTGGGGCTGTTTTTTCAGCTTCGGGTGTCGGACGAGGTAAAGGACGCGGCGGTGGATGCGGCCACCCGGCCCGAACGGCCGGTGCCTCGGGGCCTGGTGAGCCTGCGGCTGCTGGTGACGCTGGCCCTGGTGCTGTTGCCGGTGCAGGCGCTGGTGGCGGGGGTGCGGGCCCCGGTGCTGTTGCTGCCCCTGGCCCTGGTGTGGTGCTGGATGGCGTTGATGGCGGTGGAGTTCGGTCTGGGGGCGTGGTTGCGGGCACGGCCGGTGCTCTATCTGGTCACGCACATGATGGTGATGCCGCTTATCGACCTGTTCGCCACCGCCAACGACTGGCTGGTGGCGGGGGGCGGGCTGCCGGCGGGGCTGATATGGTTTCTGGTGCTCAGTTTCTTCAACGGTGTGGTGCTGGAGATTGGCCGCAAGACCTGGGCCCCCGACCAGGAACGGCCGGGGGTGGAGAGCTATTCCAGCACCTGGGGGCGGTCGGTGGCCTTGCTGGTGTGGGCCCTCGCGCTGCTGGCGGCCCTGGGGTGCGCATGGCAGGTGGCGGTACATACGGGCTTTCTGAATTACCTCTATCGCGGATTGCTGCCCCTGGCGGTGCTGTGCCTGGGGGCGGCGGTGTGGTTCTGGCGGGTGGGGGACGCCCGCCGTGCCGGCTGGTTGCAAGAGGCGTCGGGGCTATGGGTGCTGCTGTGTTATCTGGCGCTGGGGGGGCTGCCCCTGATCTGCCGTAGTTGTGCCTGAGGACACGCCCATGACCCTGCTGGCCCCCGGACAGGCCACCGATCCCAGGGCGGGTGGGCGGCAAGGCGGCGGCCCTGGCCCGGCTGGCCGGACAGGCGCCCGTGCCGCCCTGGTGGGTGCTGCCTCCGGGCGCGCCGGTCCCGGACTCGTCGGCGCTGGCGGACATTCTGGGCCCGGGCCCCTATGCGGTGCGATCCTCGGCGGTGGGGGGGAGGACGGCGCCCTGTCTTCCTTTGCCGGCCAGTTTCTCAGCCGCCTTCAGGTGCCGGCGACAGAGGTGCCGGCGCGGGCGGCGGGCGTGGCCTTCGGGCTCGATCCGGTGACGGGGGATCCGGAGACGGGGGTGGTGGAAGCTGTGCCGGGGGTGGCCGAGGCGCTGGTGGGCGGACGGGTCACCGGTGATGCCTCCTGGCTGCGCCGTGACGGCACCCTCACCGGGCAGCGGCTGGCGGGCGCGGCGCCGGTGGTGCCGCCCACGGTGTTGACGGCCGTGGCAGCGCTGGTGGCCACCGCCACCCGGGTGTTCGAGGCCCCCCAGGATGTGGAATGGGCCTGGGACGGAGACACGGTGTTCCTGGTGCAGGCCCGTCCCGTGACCACGGCGCCCGATCCCGGTTGTGGTTACTGGGCCGACATGGACATGGGCATGGACATGGGCATGGGCATGGACATGGGCAGGGGCAGGGGCAGGGGCGAGACGGCTGCTATCCCTTCATGGTGGAGTCGGTGGCCCGGGCCCAGGCCGGGGTGACCGGTGCCGCCTTTATGATCCACCGAGAGCAGCCCTGGCTGGCGGTGACCGGCAGCCTTACCCCGGCAGGTCGAGCGGCCCTGGAGGCCCGATTTCCCGGCTTGCGGATACGGACCCTTTCCAGCCTGCCCCTGGACCGGCGCCACAATTCCAAAATCGACTATGGCACCCTGGTCCGGCGGTTGGGGTAGGGGCCGCGCCATGGTGGCCGCGGCTGGTATGGTCCCGTCATTCGTGGCAGCATGACGGCGTGAGCAACCAGGGAGGATGATCGGTTGGACCTTACCGAGGATCTGCTGCACGCCGCCGTGGCCCAGGCCTATAATGCCGTGGTCATCACCACCGCCGACCTGGACGACCCCGGCCCGGCCATCGTCTATGTGAACGACGCCTTTTGCCAGATGACGGGCTACGCGCCGGCGGAGGTGCTGGGGCGGACCCCCCGTCTGTTGCAGGGGCCACGCACCGACCGGGCGCTTCTGGATACCCTGCGGGCGCACCTGACGGCGGGCCAGAGCTTTCAAGGCCGGACCGTCAACTACCGCAAGGATGGGACGGCCTACCACGTGCAGTGGAACATCACCCCCGTGCGCGAGGGGGGGGTTATCAAGAACTTCGTTTCCGTGCAGCAGGACATCACGCGGGAAATGGAAACGGAAGCGGCCCTGCGCCAGTCCAACGCCGACCTGGAGAGCTTCGCCTATTCCGTCTCCCACGATTTGCAGGAACCGCTGCGCATGGTGGTCAACCATGTCCAGCTTCTGCAGCGCCGGTACGAGTCGATGCTGGATGCCCGGGGACGGAAGCTGATCACGCATGCGGTCAAGGGCACGCAGCGCATGCAGCGCATGATCCAGGGCCTGCTGACCTATTCGCGGCTGGGAACGCGGCGGGCGCCGTCGGCCTTGTTTCCGGCGGGGGAGGCGGTGGCCGAAGCCCTGGCCAATCTGGAGAATGCCATAGAGCGCACCGGCGGGCAGGTGAGCGTGGCGGCCCTGCCCCAGGTGCGGGCCGATCGCGATCAGGTGGTGCGGCTGTTTCAGAACCTGATCAGCAACGCCTTAAAATACCGCCATCCCGAGCGCCAGCCGGTGGTGCGCCTCACCGCCGAGTCCGATTCGGAAGGTTGGGTCCGTTTCGCCGTGGCCGACAACGGGCAGGGCATGGCGGAAGAAGACCGGGAGCGGGCCTTCCAGTTGTTCCAACGCCTAAAACCGGCCGAGGAGGGCCCGGAGGGCTCCGGCGTGGGGCTGGCCCTGTGCCGGCGCATCGTGGAGCGGCACGAGGGGCGGTTGTGGGTGGAATCCACCCCCGGGGAGGGCAGTACTTTTTTCTTCACCCTCCCGGCGGCCTGAGCTCGACGCGAATTACTGGTGGTCGTCGTCTTCCGGGTCCCGTTTGCGGAACAGGGCCTCTGGATCGGGCAGCTCGTCTTCGGTGCGGGTGCGGGGACGGGTGGCGGCCCAGCCGGCGGCCAGGGCGGCGGCGCTGCCATCCGTGTCGTCCTGCTGGGTGGGTTCCGGTTCCCGGGCCTTCTCTTCTTCCAGGATCTCCGCCGGGAAGGCATCGTGGGCCACCGGTTCGGGCGTGTTGTAGCCGCTCCGGGCCCGGGCCTGGGTCACTGCCTTTTCCAGTTCCGCCTCGCTGCACAGCCGCAGCATGACGGGGTTTTGGGGCTTGATGTTCTGGATGTTCCAGTGGCTGCGGTCCCGCACCGCCTGGATGGTGGGCTTCGTCGTGCCCAGCAGGCGCGCGATCTGGGCGTCGCTTAGCTCGGGATGATGCCGCAGCAGCCAGGCAATGCCATCGGGCCGATCCTGGCGCCGGGAGACGGGGGTGTAGCGCGCGCCCTTGCGCCGCTCTTCCACGGACGGCAGGTCGCTCTTGGCCAGGTGCAGGGTGGCGGTGGGGTCCTGTTCGCAGCGCTGGATTTCGGCCTGCGTAAGCTGGCCGCCGGCCACGGGGTCGGCACCCACGATGCCCGTGGCCACTTCACCGTCGGCGATGGCCTGGACTTCCAGGGTATGCATGCCACAGAACGCCGCGATCTGGGCGAAGGTGAGGGCGGTATTGTCCACCAGCCACACGGCCGTCGCCTTGGGCATCAAGGGCAGGGTCATCAACCTATCTCCTTACGTTCCATGAAACCGGCTCCACAGGCGCGCGCCGCCGCGGGGCGGGGGTGCGCCACGAAGCCGGAACACCGGGAATGTCTCTTTGGGGGCGCCATTGGGCAGGGGCCCTCAAGATACGCGCGGGCCGTGGTCCAGGTCAAACCCTCTTCCGGGGTGAGGCGCGGCCGTGTCGCGTGACTCCGCTCTAAAACAAAGGGGTAGAGCGGATCCTGACTCCGTTTATTGTGCGCCCCCCAGATCCGCCGGGTCCACGGGAACGAACAGAGGCGCATTCCCCGGGGGGGCGGCCACCGGGGTGAGGGGCGCCGTGGGAGTCACCGGCTGGGGCCGGGTGATGGTATAGGCGGCGGCCGGCGTGGAGTCGGCTGTGCGCGGGGCTTCCGGATCAGGAATGTGGCCGCGATAGGGCGCCCGTGCCCGGGTGAGGGGCGTGTCTTCCGACGCCGGGGCGGCGACCCGCCGGGATGCCGCGTGGGGGTCAGGCTTCGCTTGGGCGGCCCGACGGCCATAGCCCTTGATATCGTCCAGGGAGAGCTGGCCCATGGCATACAGAAGCTGGTAGTCGGCCCGCCGTTGTTCATGGCGGGCGCCCACCAGGTTCATGGCGCTGTTCTTTTCCGCGATCTGAGCGTCCAGCACACCGATGGCCGTATCCTTGCCCAGGTCCATGAGTTTCTGGCGCTGGGCAATCACCTGTCGGGCGATTTCCTGGGCATTGGCCAGCAGGCTCACCCGTTCCCGCACCGTGCGGCGGGTGTCCCAGGCCATACTCACCTGTTCCCGGACCTCCCGCTTGACCATGTATTCGGCATCGCGGGCGGCGGCATGCTGCATGATGGCCTCGTCCTCGCGGGCATCCCGTTCGTAACCGGTGAACAGGTCCCATTGCAGTTGCAGCATGACGGAAACGTCGTTCTCGCGCCCTTGATTAGACCCCACGTTCACGTTGTGGTTGGCGCTGCCCAGAAGGCTGATGGTGGGCTTGCGCCGGGCTTCCACCTGACGGCGGTTTTCGGCGGCGGCGGTGACCTGGTGGGCGGCTTGACGGATCAGGGGACTGTTGCTCATGGCGGTGGCCACGGCATCATCCACGCTGTCGGGCAGCACGGCCACCGGAGGCGGAGGCGGCACCAGGGCGGCCACGGCGGGGGCGTGCCCGAACAGACGGGTATAGCGGGCCACCGCCTGTCGCAGTTGGCCTTCCAGGGAGACCCGGCGTTCCTTGGCCAGTTGCAGCCGTCCCTTGGCTTGCAGGGCCTCCAGCTCGATGCCGGAGCCCCGTCGGACCCGTTCGCTTTCCACCTCGGTGCTTTTACGCACCATGGCTTCCGCCTGCCGAGCCACGGCCACCATGTCGCGCAGGCGCACCACTTCGATATAGGTGCGGATGCCATCATAAAGAGTCTGCTGGCGCAGGGCGTCCAGGGTGGCCCGGGCGGCCCGTTCCCGGGCCCGGGCCGCATCCCGGGCCGCTTCCCGCCCGAAACCGTCGTACAGCACTTGGGTGGCTTGCAGGGCGAATTCCTGGCGGGTTTCCAGGTCCCATTCGCTGCCGGTGGCCCGCAGGTCGGGATTGCTGACCACCTCGGGGCCCACGGCGGTATTCACGGTGACCTTGGGCAGGAACTGGCTGTTGACCGCATCCACCCGCGCCTCGGCGGCCCGGCGTTTGCTGCGGGCCTCGTCCAGGGCCGGGTGATGACGCATGAGGGCCAGAGCCTCCTCGGCCAGAGTCACCCGGCCGGCGGCCCAGGTCGGTTCCGCTGCCGCCGTGAAGACCAGCAGCGCCGCCAGTGTCATTCCCGTGCGCTTGTTCCAGCGTGCAACCCAACCCATGGTCGTTCCTCACGTCTTAGCTAGAGCGGGTCGCGCGGTCATTAGGACTCGAAAACGGGTCCCATTGACCGCGATAGGCTCTAGAGCGGATCGCACCCAATCGGGTTCACGCTGTGAACCGGATTGGGCGCGTGAATCCGCTCTAAAACAAATGGTTAGAGCCGATTCACGCGGTCAATGGGACCCATTTCTGGATCCCATTGACCGCGATAGGCTCTAGGCAGTCCCCCGACCGCCCGATCCCATGGTCTTATAGGCATCCAGGGACATGGGCGCAACATGGCATCCGGCCGGACTCACCGCTGGTCGAGGCGAATTTCGATCCGGCGGTTGCGGCGATAGGCGTCCTCGGTTTCCTGATTGTCCAGCGGCTGCTGGGACCCGAAGCCGGCCGCGGCCAGTTTGTCGGCGGGGACCCCGTTGCGGATCAATTCGCGAATCACGGAAATGGCTCGGGCGGTGGACAGCTCCCAGTTGGACTGGAAGCGGGCGGTGCTGATGGGGCGCTTGTCCGTGTGACCATCCACGCGCAGGACCCAATCGATGTCGTTGGGAATGTCCTTGTCAATGGCCTTCAGGGTATCGGCCAGGGCGGCCACCTGTTGCCGTCCCCCCGGTCCGAGCTGGGCGGAGGCGGTGTCGAACAGCACTTCCGATTGGAACACGAAACGGTCGCCTACCACCTTGATGCTGTCATGATCCCCCAGCACCTGCCGCAAGCGGCCGAAGAATTCCGAACGGTAGCGGCTGAGTTCCTGTACCTTGCTGGCCAGGGCCGTGTTCAGGCGTTCACCCAGGTTGGCGATGGTGGCGTTTTGTTCCTCGATTTCCGTCTCGGCGGCGTCCAGGGCCTGATTGAGGCGGGCGATTTGTACCCGCAAGGCCGCCATCTGCTGGTTGGCCACCGCCAGTTCCGCCTGGGCCGCCGTGGAAACCGATTCCTCCCGTGCCAGTTTCTCCCGCAGGCTGCTCACGGTTTCTTCCCGATCCTCCAGGGATCCGGCCAGCTCGGCCACCTCGCTGCGCAACTGGTCGCGGGCGTCCTCCAGCCGGCTCACCTCGGCCTGCAGGCGGTCCAGGGCCGCCACTTGTTTGTCCAGTTCGGCGGTCTGGCTTTCGATGGTGGACTCGTTTTCCTGCAGGGCCTGTTCGGCCAAGGCGAGGGTTTCCTGCAAGCCCCGGTTCTCTTCCTCCACCGTGCCCAGGGATTCCCGGGCCTGGGTGAGGCGAATTTGTAGCTGATCACGGGTGGATTCGGCGGCCTGAAGCTGGCTTAGCAGCCGGTCCCGCTCCTGCACGGTGGCCTGGAGGTCGCCCGACAGGCGGCTGACGTTGTCTTGCAGGCGGGATTTTTCCTGCTGCTCCAGGGCGAGAAGATCCGACAGTTCCGATACCCGGTTGCGCAGGCGCCCCAGGGCCTCGTCCCGTCCCGAAAGGGCATGGCTGAGCATCACCTGGATCAGCACGAAGACCATCAGGACAAAAATGATCACCACCAGCAGGGTGGCGAGACCATCCACGAAGCCCGGCCAGATATCGGTGCTGCCCCGGCGTCCGTGACGCGAGGACAAGGACATGAAGCCCCTCCCGTGTGATGTGACGGCGGACACAGGATGGGGCAAAATGCCCGCGCGGTCGAGGATCAATCACGCGGGCAGGGACTCACCGGGGCCCGGTACTGTTCTCAGCTTCCGGTGGGGGGCGTGGGCAGGCGCATCCAGGCGGCCGGCTGGGGGGTTACGGGCGCCTCATCCACGGTGAGGGCAGGCACGGTGAGGGCAGGGGTCCCGGCCAGGGCCTCCAGCTTAAGCAACGCCAGGGCCCAACCAGGGGCGGTGGTGCGCACCTCGCCCACGATCCGGCCCTCGTCGTCCCGCACGGACGCGCCAGGCGTCAGGGTGGCGTCGCCGGTGGCCAGGGGAATCAGCCGCTTTTTCACCAGGGCGCGGTAGCGGGTGCGGGCCGTAAGCTCCTGACCCATGAAACAGCCCTTGTTCCAGCCCACGCCGCCCAGTTCATCAAAGCCGTTTTCGAGCAGGAAGGTTTTTTCCGGCGGCATGTCGTGGGCACCGTCGGGCACCCCTTGGGGCAGACGCCACAGGTCATAGGCCATCCGGTTCCCGCGGGCAGCCCCCAACCGGGTGGCCAGGGGGTCCAGGGCCGCGGGCGTGCCCAGCAGTCGCGCGCCCATGGCGGCGGCGCGGGGATCGCCCAGGGCCAGGACGTCCTCGTCGGGGCGGGTGCAGGCGCCGGGCGTCAGGTCCAGGGTCGTCAGGGCTTCGGCGCCCACCAGGGCGGCCACCGACAGGGCCGGCTCCGGCGCCAGGGTTACCTTGGAGCGCAGCTTGTACAGGGAGAGGCGGCGCACAAAATCCTCGCGCCGTGGGGCGTCCACGTCCAGCAGCAGGTCGGCCCCGTCGGGCACCACGAACAGATCGAACAGGAACTTGCCCTGGGGGGTGAGCAAGGCGCCCCACACGGCGCGGCCTTCGGCGGTGGGGGCCACGTCGCAGGACACCAGCCCCTGGAGGAAGGGCACCGCATCCTCGCCGCTCAGGCGCACCAGCGCCCGGTCGGTCAGCGGCACCAGCGTCAAGGGTGTCGTGGTCACAGTCGGGCCTCCGCTTCCTGCTTCAGGCGTTGCACCATGGCGGCGAGGCCGTTGGTGCGGCTGGGGGAAAGGTGCTGGTCCAGGCCGATGGCGGCAATGAAATCAGGGGGCGTGTCCGCGATCTCCCGGGGGGTGCGGTCATCGTAGACCCGCAGCAGCAGGGCAATCAGGCCGGAAACAATGGCGGCGTCGCTGGTGGCCTGGATGCGCAGACGCCCCCCTTCCCCCTCGTGCAGGGTCATCCACACCTGCGACTGGCAGCCCCGCACCTGGTTGGCCTCGGTCTGGGCCTCCTCGGGAAAGGGTGGCAGTTCACGGCCCAGGTCGATGATGTACTGGTAACGGTCCATCCAGTCGTCGAAGAACTGGAAGGCCTCGATCAGCTCCTGCTGGGCGGTGACGATATCGGTTGTGGCCACGACGGCCTCCTCCTGAAGCTGGGATCCTGGGAGCACCGGCGGCGGCGCCGGTGGCGAGGGGGCAGGCGCCTCAAGAATGGGGAGCCGGCGCCTCGGGCGTCAAGGGCGCGAAGGGCGTGACATCGGGGGCCCCGGGCGCGAAACGTCCGGCCCAGGGGGGCAGGAGACCCCACGGCCGCCGCCGGGCCGGGTCGGTCAAGGCCACCAGCACGCTGTTGACGGTGCCGAAATCGCCCGGACCGTGCACGCAGGGGGACTCCTCCGGCGCCTGGGGATCGTGGCTGCCCAGCGCCTGCTCCCAGGCCCGCCAGCCCGCAGTTGGCCAGTCCTCTTGGGTCCAGTCCTCTTGGGTCATGGGGGCCGGGGACGGCAGGGTGGCGAAGCGCCGATGCAGAGCCCGTGCCCGCGGTGAGTCCGGATGATCAAGGCCCGCCGCCGTGATCACCGACAGCCCCGGGGGCACCGCCCGGCGCAACACCCGGCCGTCCTGCGCCGGACGGTTATAGAGCCACCACGCCGTATGGGCATCGGCCACCAGCAGATGGAACCCCCGCCAGGCACGTCCCTCCAGATGGGCCAGGGCCTCGGCCGCCGCCGCCGCTTCCCCATGGTCCAGGGCTTCCAGCACGAGTTCCCCCCGGCTGCGATGCTGGGAATCGGGGCCCAGGGTGCGCGGCTGATTGAGTACGGCGGCTGCGACTCCGTGGTCGTTCAGGCCGAACCAGCTTCCGCCAGCGTCGTGATCCAGACCGGCCACCACGTCCGGTCGGTCCGGCCAGTGGCGAGCCGGCGCGGCCCACGGGCGCGCCAGGGACTCATCCCGGTTCGCCGCCAGAATCAAGGGCCAAATATCCCCCATTTGACGTAAGAGAATAACCGTGCACATGCCTCTTTTTTCCCGGTTGCGGTAGCCATTCGGGGCAACTGACGCTACACTGAACCTTAACAAATCCGGAGTCGGATCCTCAACAAAGGGAAATCCGCATCCGGATCCCCCCTCCCATGCCGCTCTGTAGGGGCGGGAGAGGGGATCCCGTTGAGGGAGAGAGAAGGCCTGCGACCTTGCGCTAGAGCCTATCGCGGTCAATGGGACCCATTTTCGGGTCCCATTGACCGCGTGAA
>CAZHRQ010000032.1:0-23101 GCA_964535075.1 uncultured Rhodobacterales bacterium
TCACGCGGTCAATGGGACCCGAGAATTGGGTCCCATTGACCGCGATAGGCTCTAGCGGTTCCGTTTACCTCTAAGGCACTCAGCCGCCGACTTCGGAGACAGACCCCATGCACGCCTCGGCCGCCGCCGCCACGCCCCTTCGCCCCCGCCCCTGCGTGGGGGTGCTCGACATTGGGTCCAACTCCGTGCGTCTGGTGCTGTACGAAGCGGGGCAGCGGTTGCCCCTGCCCCTGTTCAACGACAAGGAAATCTGCGCCCTGGGCACCGGTCTGGATGCCTCCGGGGTGCTCAACCCCGAAGGCGTCCCCCTGGCGCTGGAAACGGTGGAACGCTTCGTGGCCCTGGCCCGGGCCGCCGGCGCGGAGCAGGTGGACGCCCTGGCCACCGCCGCCGTGCGCGAGGCCCGCGATGGCCCTGAGTTTGTGCGCACGCTGGAGGAGCGCTTCGGCCTCTCGGTGCGGGTGCTGACCGGCGCCGAGGAGGCGCGCCTGGCCGCCGAGGGCGTGGCCTGTGGCACCCCAGCCGCCAACGGTCTGGTGGCCGACATGGGCGGCGGCAGCCTGGATCTGGTGGACCTCACCCCCGAGGCCATCACCGGGGTGGCCGATCACCACGCCACCGCCCCCCTGGGCGCCCTGCGCCTGGTGGAACGCAGCGGCGGCAAGGTGGGGCGAGTGGCCGCCCTGGTGGATCACGACCTGGGCGCCGTGCCATGGATCTCCGGCTTCCAGGGCCGCACCCTCTATGCCGTGGGCGGCACCTGGCGCAGCGTGGCCCGGGTATGCATGAGCGTCATGGGCTACCCGCTGACGGTGCTGGACAGCTTCACCCTGTCGGGGGACGAGGCCCGGGCCCACCTGCGGGCGGTGGCCCGCATGGAAACCCGCGACGTGGAACGGGTGGAGGGCGTCAGCCGCCGCCGCGCCGCCCAGGTGCCTTTCGGGGCCGCCGCGCTGGAAACGCTCCTGAATCTCAGTCAGGCCTCATGCCTCACCTTCTCCATCTTCGGCATGCGGGAGGGCTGGTATTATGAGCAGTTGCCAGCGCCTATCCGGGCCGAGGATCCGCTGGAATCCTTGTGCGCCCGCTACGAGGCGGTGGAAGGTCGCTTTCCCGGCACCGGCACCGAATTGATCGCGTGGACCGATGCCCTGTTCCCCGAGGAAACCCCGTGTCGGCGCCGGTTGCGCCATGCCGCCTGTCTGTTGGGCGATGTGTTCTGGCATATTCATCCCGACTACCGGGCGGAGCACGCCTTCCAGCGCATCCTGCGCCTGCCCTTCATGGGCCTGTCGCACATGGACCGGGTGACCCTGGCCCTGGCGGTGTTCCTGCGTTATCAGCCCAATGCCCGCAACGAGCTGGCGCAGCGGGCGCATATCCACGTGGACGAGGACCATAAGACGTGGGCCACCCTCATGGGGCGGGCCCTGCGGCTGGGATGTGTGATCTCGGGCGGCATGGGCGGGGTGCTGCCCCGCACCGCCCTGGCGCTCCGGGACGGTGAGTTGGAGGTGACTCTGCCGGCGGACGCGCCCTGGCTGGTCACCCAGCAGGTACGCCGCCGGGTGGCCAAGAACGCGCATATTCGCGTGGCCTAGAGCCTATCGCGGTCAATGGGACCCAATTCTCGGGTCCCATTGACCGCGTGAATCGGCTCTATCTATTTGTTTTAGAGCGGGTCGCGGTCAATGGAGTTGGGATGATGCCGGTGCGTATTCTGATTTGCACCAACCGCCGCCAGGGCGAGGAACCCAGTTGTGCCGGCCGGGACAGCGAATCCCTGGTGCCGCTGTTCGAAACGGCCGCCGCCGGTCGGGTGACGGTGGACACGCTGCACTGCCTGGGGCACTGCGCCGTCGGCCCAACGGTACGGGTGGCCCCCGGCGGCGGCATCCACACCGGTGTCACCGCCGAGGACGTGGACCCCATCGTGGCCGAGGCGGTGGCCCTCGCCGAAGGCGGCCGCGAAACGAACTAAGGCCGAAGGCGGCTCAACCGTCCACCCGCACCACCACGTCCACGCGGCGCACCGCGTCACCTCCGGGAGGGGTGGGCACTTGGGGCAGGCGGATGGCGTCACCGGGAATGTCGGTGAGCTTGCCGCTCTGTTCGAAATAGAAGTGGTGGTGTTCGGTGGTGTTGGTGTCGAAATAGGATCGGCCCGCTTCCACCACAATTTCCCGCAGCAAGACACTGGCGGTGAACTGGTGCAGGGTGTTGTAGACCGTGGCCAGGGACACCCGCACGCCCCGTTCCATGGCCTCGCTGTGCAGGACTTCCGCCGTCACGTGACGGTCCTCGCCCCCAAACAGAATTTTTGCCAAGGCCAGTCGCTGACGCGTGGGACGCAGACCGACCTCCCGCAAACGCTCCAGAACCTGGGCATAGGGTCGGTTATTCATAAAACTGCCCTCCGCTAACGCCTCGGCGCCCCACCCCCCGCTGTGGAGCCCCCAGGCTGGTGCCTGTGGTCGCCCGCTTTGTCATGCGAACCATACTCATATGCGCATGGTCCCGGGCACTGCCAAGGTTCTACGCCCTGGCCGGCCGGGACCCAACCCTTTTTTGCTGGATTCCAGGGTAACCCCCTCCAACGAGGCAGCCGCGCGGTGGCGCCACCCCCTCGGAGGAAGTAGAAATCATTGACCGGTCAGCAACCGGTCGATCAATTCCCGGACGGTGGGAATGGACCCGTTGGCGTAGAAGGGGTCCTCGCCGAACCGGTAGACGTTGTGCCCGGCGAACATGAGCTGATGCTCCACGTCATCGGTGTGGGCAATGGCCTGTAGCGTCTTCTGGATGCAGAAGGAGCGAGGATCGGGCCGTTTGCCGGTGGTCCCCTCGGCCCCTTGGGCCCAGTTGCTGAAGCGGCATGCGGACAGGCACCCCATGCACTCCGCCTGGTGGCGGGTGATTTCCTCGGTCTGCTCTGGCGTTACGAACACCAAGGTATGATCGGGGGTGCGCAGGGCATCGCGGAAGCCTTCGGCCATCCAGTCCCGGGCCGCCTCGGCCCCAGCGGCGGTGACATAGACCGTGCGCCCGCGCTGGCCCACGGCCAGGGGCGTATCCAGGGTGCCTTCGGGCGCCGTGGCGTAGGGAATCTGCCGCTTTTCCCGCGCCGCCAGATCCAGCAGAAAGGCATTGGCCACCGCCGAGGAATAGAATCCGGTGGGGCTGAAGCGGTGCAGCCACACATCCCCCTTTTTCAAGGTGGGCAGCCGCTCTTTCCAGGCCTGGGGGATCGGGCTTTCCCGGGTCAGCAACGGCCGGGTGCCGAACTGAAAGGCGATGGGCCCCAGCTCGGGGTTGTCGATCCAGTCCGCCCACTCGTTCAGGGCCCACACGCCGCCGGCCATGAAGATGGGCACCTCGGCCAGCCCCACCCGGGTCATGGCGTCCCGCAACAGCCGTACTCGGTCGTAGGGGGCTTCGGGCTGCAAGGGATCCTCGGTGTTGGACAGCCCGTTGTGGCCGCCGGCCCGCCACGGATCCTCATACACCACGCCGCCCAGCAGGTCGGGCACCTTGGCGTAAGCCCGCTTCCACAGGGCGCTGAAGGCCCGGGCGGAGCTGACGATGGGGTAGTAATACACGCCGTACTGCTGGGCGATGGTCGCCACGCGATAGGGCATGCCGGCCCCGCAGGTGATGCCGTGGATCAGGCCCTGGGTCCCCTCCAGCACCCCGTGCAATACCGGCTCGGCGCCGCCCATCTCCCACAGCACGTTCATGTGGATGCGGCCCTGGCCGCCGGCGGTTTCGTGGGCCACTTGTGCCTGATGAATACCGCCGACGATGCCATAGGCGATGAGTTCCTGATGGCGTTCCTGCCGGGTCCGCCCCCGGTAGACCATATCCAGCCGGTGCCCGGAATCATCCAGGGAATCGGCGTTCACCCCGGAAAAGGTGCCCACGCCACCTGCGGCGGCCCAGGCGCCCGCGCTCACGCCGTCCGAGACACCAATACCCTTGCCGCCCTCCACCAGGGGCAGCACCTCGCGTCCGGACAGGGTCATGGGTTTGATTGGTTTCACCCGCTTCCTCGCTTACTGTTCGGGTCGGCCGGTGCCGCCCGACGGGTTCACTCTCGCGTCCGGCGGTTCAGGGCCGCGGGCGTATCGGTGATCACGGCGCGCACGCCGTCATGCCACAGCCGCCGGGCGGTGGCGGGGTCGTCCACGCCATCGGCCAGCACGTCCAGGCCGGCCTCGGTGAGGCTGGCAATGCGGCTGGCGCTCAGCACCTGCGGCGTCGTCACCACGGCCACGGTGGCCAGACGGGCGGTTTCGAAGCCCCATTCGGCACTCAAGTCGCTGGTGATGAAGGCCCGGGGCCAGGAGGGGGCCGCATCCCGCAGGGTTTCCAGCACCGCCGGTGCACCGCTGGCCAGCAGCAGCGACGGCCCTGGCCAGTGCGCCGCCAGACCCCGCAGCACCGCCGTCGCCGTGGGGGCCTCCTGCCCAGGCGCCGGGGTGATCTGTACCAGAAGCCCGGCCCAGTCCCGCAGTTCCCGCACCAGATCCGCCAAGGCACAGGGCACCCGGCATCCCACCGGCCGCCCCGCGCCATCCAGGGTGATGGCCACCGTGACCCACGCCGCCCCCGCCCCCCGGGCGGCACGCACGGCCGCCAGGGAGTCGGGCACGTGCCCGTCGGCGCTGCGTACGATCACCGGGGGCAGGGATAAGGTCATGGGACCTCCCGCAAGGTTAACCGCCGCTGATGTCGGCGCCGGTATCCTGGTCCACCTGCTTCATGGACAACTTTACCTTGCCTCGGTCATCGAAGCCGATGACCTTGACCTTCACCACGTCGCCCACCTTGACGATATCGGTCACGGCCTTGACGCGGTTGGCGGCCAGTTCGCTGATGTGCACCAGACCATCGCGCGCCCCCAGGAAGTTGACGAAGGCGCCGAAGTCCACGGTCTTAACCACCTTGCCGTCGTAGATGACGCCCCTCTCCGGCTCGGCGACGATGCCCTTGATCCAGGTGATGGCGGCGTCGGCCACCTTCTGGTCCACGGCCGCCACCCGCACGGTGCCATCGTCTTCCAGGTCCACCTTGGCACCGGTGGTTTCGCAGATCTCGCGGATGATCTTGCCGCCGGGGCCGATCACGTCGCGGATCTTGTCCTTGTTGATCTGGAAGGTGGTGATGCGGGGCGCGAAATTCGAGACCTCTTCCCGCGCCCCCCGCAAGGCGCTGGTCATTTCGTGCAGGATGTGCAGCCGGCCCTCGCGGGCCTGGTTCAGGGCCACGTCCATGATCTCGCGGGTGATGGAGGTAATCTTGATGTCCATCTGGAGCGAGGTCACGCCAAGCTCGGTTCCCGCCACCTTGAAGTCCATGTCGCCCAGGTGATCTTCGTCCCCCAGGATGTCGGACAACACGGCGAAGCGGTCGTCTTCCTTGATCAGGCCCATGGCGATGCCGGCCACGGAGCGCCCCATGGGCACGCCGGCGTCCATCAGCGCCAAGGAACCGCCGCACACGGAGGCCATGGAGGAAGAGCCGTTGGATTCGGTGATCTCCGAGACCACCCGCATGGTGTAGGGAAAGTCCTCGCGGGGGGGCAGCAGCGGCCGCAGGGCCCGCCACGCCAGCTTGCCGTGGCCAATTTCCCGTCGGCCCGGCGCGCCCACACGGCCGGCTTCGTTCACCGAATACGGCGGGAAGTTGTAGTGCAGCATGAAGTGCTCACGGTATTCCCCTTCCAGGGCGTCCATGAACTGCTCATCCTGGCTGGTGCCCAGGGTGGTCACCACCAGCGCCTGGGTCTCGCCCCGGGTGAACAGGGCGGAGCCGTGGGCGCGCGGCAGGATCCCCACCTGACAGTCGATGGGGCGGATGTCGCGGGTGGTGCGGCCGTCGATGCGGGGATCGCCCGCCAGGATGCTGCCGCGCACCACGTCGGATTCCAGGGCCTTGAAGGCATCGGCCACCAGGGTGGGGTCGGCGTCCTCGGCGGCAAGGGTTTGCGCCACCCGCGCCTTGATCTCGGCCACCCGCTTGCTGCGCACCTGCTTTTCCCGTTCGCCATAGGCGGCACGGATGTCGGCTTCGGCCAGCTCCCGCACCCGGGCGACCACGGCCTCGGTGCCCTCGGCGGCGGCGGGCAGGTCCCAGGGCTCGCGGGCCCGGGCCTCGGCCATTTCCACGATGGCGTTGATCACCGGCTGCATCTGTTCGTGGCCGAAGGTGACCGCGCCCAGCATCACATCCTCGGGCAGTTCCTGCGCCTCGGATTCCACCATCAGCACGCCCTCGGCGGTGCCGGCCACCACCAGATCCAGGGCGGACTCGGGCATCTGGTCGTGGGTGGGGTTGAGCAGGAAGGTGCCGTCCTTGTAGCCCACGCGCGCCCCGGCGATGGGGCCCAGGAAGGGCAGACCGGACAGGGTCAGGGCGGCGGAGGCACCGATCATGGCCACGATGTCGGGATCGTTTTCCGTGTCATAGGCCAGCACGGTGCAGATCACCTGCACCTCGTTGCGGAAGCCCTTCACGAACAGCGGCCGGATGGGCCGGTCGATCAACCGGGAGGTCAGCGTTTCCTTTTCCGACGGCCGGCCTTCCCGCTTGAAAAAGCCGCCCGGAATCTTGCCGGCCGCAAAGGCTTTTTCCTGATAGTTCACGGTGAGCGGAAAGAAGTCCTGACCGGACCGCATTTCGCGCACGCCCACGGCGGTACACAACACGGTGGTGGCGCCATAGGTCGCCAGCACGGCACCGTCGGCCTGACGGGCAACGCGACCGGTTTCCAGGATCAAAGGGCGCCCGCCCCATTCGATTTGCTTGCGATAGACGTCGAACATGTTTTTCCAGACCTGTGATTAGACGGCTACCGACCTTTGTGGGGACGGGAGCGGTCCACCGGCTGGCGGCGGACCGCTCCGCAACGCCCGGCCCCGGGAAGGGCTGTCCGTTACTTGCGGATGCCCAGGCGCTGGATCAGGGATTCGTACCGCGCCTGATTCTTGCGCTTCAGGTAGTCCAGCAGCCGCCGCCGCTGGCCCACCATGATCAGCAGACCCCGGCGGGAGTGATAGTCCTTGTGGTGGCTTTTCATGTGCTCGGTGAGGTTGGTGATGCGTTCGGTCAGCAACGCCACCTGCACTTCCGGCGACCCGGTATCGGTTTCCTGGGCCGCGAATTCCTTGATCAGTTCCTGCTTACGTTCAGCGGTGATCGACATCGGTATCCTGTTTCTTTCGTCCTGGCGTGACCGCTGTGGTCCCGCGGTGGGGATGGAAACGGCATTCACCGGCGCGACCGGGCCGCACCGGGAATCCCGCGATAGGGCGCGCGCTAGAGGTTCATCACGCGCGTGGGGCGGATTTCGCCCCCCTCCAGCCGAACCAACGCCACCAAGCGTTCGCCTTCCATGGCCCGCAACACCACGCCCGGGCCGAGTCCATCGGGCCGATCACGGCTGAGCACCGGCAGAGCGGGAAGGGACTGGCCATTGCGCAGGCGATGCGCTTCGGGGGCGGTCAACGACAGGGCCGGGATGTCGTCCAGCGCTGCCGCCACCGGCCGGAGGAACTCCGAAGAGGCGGCATCATGCCCCATTCGGGCCAGATCTTCCAGGGAAATTGCCGTCTCTTCGCCAAAGGCACCCACCGACAGACGCCGCAGTGCCGCAATATGCCCCAGGGTGCCCATGCTGCGGGCCAGGTCGCGGGCCAGGGCCCGCATGTAGGTGCCCTTGCCCGACTGCACCTCGAACACCCCGTGATCGGCATCGGGCTGGTCCACCAAGTGAAACGCGAAGATTTCCACGTCGCGGGGGTCCAGATCCGGCGGGGTGCCGTCCCGTCGGGCCAGATCATAGGCACGCCGACCGTTGACCTTAATGGCCGAATAGACGGGCGGAACCTGAGTGATGGTGCCGCAAAAGCCGGTGAGGGCGGACTCGACGGTGGATGGGCTGGGCCGCACGTCACTGGTGGCCAGCGCCATGCCCTCGGCGTCGTCGGTATCGGTGGCGACGCCCCAGCGCACGGTGAAGCGGTAGCGCTTGCGGGCGTCCATGGCATGGGCCACGGTCTTGGTGGCCTCGCCCAGGGCCAGGGGCAGCACGCCCGTAGCCATGGGATCCAGGGTGCCGCCATGCCCAATCTTGCGGGCCTGGGTGAGGCGGCGGGCCTGATTGACCACATCGGCGGAGGTTATGCCCGCCGGTTTGTCGATGATCAGCCAGCCGTCCAGGGCGCGGCCCCGCCTACGCGCCATGGGGCGGCTCCTCGTCCTCCCCGGAATCGGGCTCTGAGGCCGGCGCGGACTCCAGGTCGCGACGCACTGCGGGTGTGCGCAACAGCGCATCAATGTGGGCGGCGTGATCCAGGCTGGTATCGGCCACAAAGGTCATCTCGGGCACGAAGCGCAGGGTCATCTGTTCCGCCACCCGGTGACGGAGGAAGGGCGCGGCCCGTTTCAAGGCCGCCAGCAGGGGCTCGGCGTCGCCGCCCCCCAGGGGAGTGACGTACACCCGGGCGTGACGCAGGTCACCGGTGACCCGCACTTCCGTCACGGTGGCGCCCTGAGCCACCACCGGATCCTTCACCTCGCCGCGCTCCAGGCACCAGGCAAGGGCATGCCGGATTTCCTCGCCCACCCGCAACTGGCGCTGACTCGGTGGACACCCGGCCTTCTTGTTCATGGGAAGACTCCTGTCAGAAAAGTAATGTGTTCTTGCAAAAAGGAAACGGGGCTTACAGTTCGGGCGCCACTTGCTCCACTTCGTAGCACTCGATGACGTCCCGTTCCTGGATGTCGTTGTACGATTCGAAGGACATGCCACATTCGTAGCCGTCCTTGACCTCACGCACGTCATCCTTGAAGCGCTTGAGCTGCCCCAACTTGCCTTCGTGGATCACCACGTGGTCGCGCAGCAGACGCACCCCGGCGCCTCGGCGCACCACGCCCTCGGTGACCATGCAGCCGGCCACCTTGCCCACCTTGGAGATGGAGAACACCTGGCGGATTTCCGCATAGCCCAGGAACTTCTCCCGGAAGGTGGGCTCCATCATACCGGTCAGGGCCTTCTTCAGGTCGTCGGCCACATCGTAGATGATGGAGTAGTAGCGGATGTCCACGTGTTCCCGCCGGGCCATTTCCCGGGCCTGGGGATTGGCCCGCACGTTGAAGCCAATCACCAGGGCGTTGGAGGCCTTGGCCAGGGTGATATCGGATTCGTTAATCCCTCCCACGGCCGAGTGCAGCACCCGCACCCGCACCTCCTCGGTGCCCAGTTTTTCCAGGGTGCCGACCAGGGCCTCCACGGAGCCCTGCACGTCGCCCTTGATGACCACAGGCAGTTCCCGGGCCTCGCCGGCGGCGATCTGGCTGAACATCTGCTCCACGGTCCCCCGGGCGGCCGCCGTCATGCGGTTTTCCCGGGCCTTGCTCTGGCGGAAGTCGGAGACCTCGCGGGCGCGTCCCTCGTCTTCCACCACCAGGAACTCGTCCCCGGCCTGAGGCACGGCGTTGAGCCCCAGCACCTCCACCGGCTGCGAGGGTCCGGCCTCCTCCACCAGGTTACCGCGATCATCCAGCAGCGCCCGCACCCGGCCCCATTCCTGGCCGGCCACGAACACGTCGCCGGACCGCAGGGTCCCGCGCTGCACCAGCACCGTGGCCACGGGGCCTCGGCCCCGTTCCATGCGGGCTTCCACCACCACGCCCTGGGCCGCCCGGTTGGGGTTGGCCTTGAGCTCGGCGATTTCCGATACCAGCAGGATGGCTTCCTCCAGCTTGCCCAGGTTCTGGCGCTGCTTGGCGGAGACATCCACGGACAGCACCTCGCCGCCCATGTCTTCCACCACCACTTCGTATTGCAGCAGTTCCTGGCGCACCCGGGAGGGATCGGCGTCGGGCTTGTCCATCTTGTTGACGGCCACGATCAGCGGCACCTCGGCGGCGTGGGCGTGGCGGATGGCTTCCACCGTCTGCGGCATCACGCCGTCGTCGGCGGCCACCACCAGCACCACCAGGTCGGTGACCTTGGCGCCACGGCTGCGCATCTGGGTAAAGGCTTCGTGACCCGGGGTGTCGATGAAGGTGATCTGCGCCCCCGACTCCAGCGTTACCTGATAGGCGCCGATGTGCTGGGTAATGCCCCCGGCCTCGCCGGCCACCACGTCGGTTTCCCGCAGGGCATCCAGCAGCGAGGTCTTGCCGTGGTCCACGTGGCCCATGATGGTGACCACGGGCGCCCGGGCCTTCAGGTCCTCGGTCTGGTCCTCCTGTCCCTGGAGGCCCTCTTCCACGTCGGCGTCGGAGACCCGCTTCACCATGTGGCCGAACTCCGCCACCACCAGCTCCGCCGTGTCGGCGTCGATGGACTGGTTGATGGTGGCCATGATGCCGAGCTTCATCAGGGTCTTGATCACCTGACCGGAGCGTTCCGCCATGCGGTTGGCCAGTTCCTGCACGGTGATCACCTCGGGCAGGATTACCTCACGCACGATTTTGTGCTGACGGTCCTGGGCCGCGTTGGCCTTCTGCTTCTGGCGCTCCCGGGCCCGCCGGGTGGCGGCCAAGCTACGGCCCCGGCTTTCGCTGCTGTCATCCAGGGCGGACGTGACGCTCAGACGGGACTGGCGGCGCTTGGGCTCGCCCCGACGGGGCGCCACGGCGGCCTTCTTGGCGCCCCCCTTGGCCTTGCCCTTTTCCGCCTCTTCGTCCTCGGTGGCGGTGCGGGCCGGACGGGCCGGAGCGCTTTCAGCCGGGCGGGTGGTGTCCCGCGCGGCCGGCTTGCGCGCCGACTCGGCGGCAGAGGCTTCGGCAGAGCCTGCGGGCGCCGCTTCCGCAGCGGCCGGAGCCTCCTCCGCAGCCGGGGCTTCCGGCGCGGGGTCGGGTTCGGCGGCGCGGCGTTCGGCCTTCAACCGTTCCTGTTCCGCCCGGGCGGCGGCTTCCTCGGCCTGACGTTTGGCGTCTTCCTCCGCCTGAAGGCGGCGGGCTTCTTCCTCGGCCTTGCGGCGGGCTTCCTCTTCCACCTGACGGCGGCGGGCCCCTTCCAGCGCCCGCATGCGGGCATCCTTTTCGGTGGCGGTCAGACCGCCGGCGGGGCGGCCGCCACCCTTGCCACCGCCACCCTTACCCTGACGACGGTCACCGCGATCGCTCCGCTCACCCCGGGGGGGACGACTGCCTCCCCGATTCCCGCCTCCCGGGGCCCCGCCACCGGCGCGTTCCCCGCCGCGCCCGCTGGCGGTGGCGGGCGCGGCCGTGGCCTGCGGCTCGGCAGACGGTACGGCGGCCGCGGCGGCGTCGCTCTGGGCGGGCGCGTTTTCGGCCGACTTGGGCGCGGAACGGCTCTCCGCCGGTTTGGGCGCGGGACGGCTTTCCGCCGCCGGCGCGGCTTCGGGCGCGGCGTGGGTGCCATCGTGGGGGTGGACGTTGCGCTTCTTGCGGCGCTCCACCTGGACCACCTTGGAGCGACCGTGGGAGAAACTCTGGCGCACCTGGCCGGTTTCCACCGGCTTCTTGAGGCTGAGACGCCCCGAAGACCCCGAGGAGAGGGTAAGCGGCTTGTGGTCCTTGTCCTTTTTAGACTCGGTCATGTCCGTCCGGTATCACCTTTCACTGGCCGGGGCGTGACCCCCGGGCTCGCTTGCTCCGGGTCGCCGGCGACAACCCGCACGTCTTCATTCCATCGGCACCGGCCCCGTGTTCACAGGAGCCCGGGCATTCTATTCGCCCCCCCCCGTGAACGGGGGTCGGGGCTATTCGCGTCCCCCCGTGGACGGGGGTCGGGGCCTGCCATCGGTGTGCCCCTTTCAAGGACCCCGGGGACCGCCCTCCGCCTCCGGGTCGCGCGCGCGCGCCGTGAGCACCGCCGCGTCGGAGGAAACCTCCCGCAGACCCGCCAGGCGGCCACAGTCCCGCTCCAGGCGGTCGGCCAGGGCCCCAGGTGCCACCACCACATGCACACTGTGGGCGCGCCCCAGGCCCGCCCCCAACTCTTCGGCGGTGAGCACCCGGCGCACAGGCAGGGCCCCGGCGGCATGGGCCACCCGGCCCAGACTGTCGGGAGCACCGTCCCGGGCCTGCAACAACAAGGCCGCTGGCCCGGTCCGCAACCGGGCCATGACCTTTTCAAATCCGGCGACGGCTTGGCCCGCGCGCCGCGCCAGCCCCAGGGTGTCCTGGATCCGGCGCAGCAGCAGGGCCTCCACCCGGTCCGCGAGATCGTCGTCCACCGACACCTGCTGCCGGGCCGCCCGGGAGAACAAGCCCTTGCGGCATGCGATGTTTATCATATTACGGCTTGGAGACAACCATAATCCCCGCCCGGGCAGGCGCTCGTCCATGTCGGGCACCACCCGTCCGTCCGGCCCCACCACGAAACGCAGCAGGGCGTGGCGGGGCTGGACCCCGCCGCCGGCGAGGCACCGGCGGTGAGGCCCCGCGGTTTCCGTTTCCGTCATACGGGCCGGGTCTCCTTCAGGCCGTCGCGTCGGCGGGGCTGTCGCCGTTGGAGGCGTCGTCGGCCGTGCCGTCGCCGGCCGTTTCCTCGTCGGCGAACCAGTGGGCGCGGGCGGCCATGATGATGGCGTTGGCGTCGTCGAGCTCCACGGCACCGTCCATCATGTCCACCAATTCGTCCCCCGCCAGATCGGCCAGATCGTCGCGGGTGCGCACGTCGTTTTCCCCCAACACCGCCAGCATATGGGGGGTGACGCCCTCGATGTCCGCCACGTCATCGCCCACACCCAGGGTGCGGCGCCGTTCCTCGTAGACGGCATCCCGCTGTTCCAGGTATTCCCGGGCCCGTTCCTGCAACTCGGCGGCCACGTCTTCGTCGAAGCCCTCGATGGTGGTGAGGTCTTCCAGGTCCACGAAGGCCACTTCCTCCACGGTGCTAAAACCTTCCTGCACCAGCAGATGGGCGATCACGTCGTCCACGTCCAGGCTGTCGATGAACAGGCGGCTGCGAATGCGGAATTCCTCGTTGCGGCGCTCGCTTTCCTCCTGCTCGGTGAGGATGTCGATGTCCCAGCCCGTGAGCTGGGAGGCCAGCCGCACGTTCTGCCCCCGTCGGCCAATGGCCAGGGAGAGCTGTTCATCGGGCACCACCACCTCGATGCGCCGTTGTTCCTCGTCCAGCACCACCTTGCTCACTTCGGCCGGGGCCAGACCGTTGACGATGAAGGTGGCGGGATCGTCGCTCCACTGAATGATATCGATTTTTTCGCCCTGCAACTCGCCCACCACGGCCTGCACCCGCGAGCCGCGCATGCCGACGCAGGCCCCCACCGGGTCGATGGAAGAGTCGTTGGAGAGCACGGCGATCTTGGCCCGAGAGCCGGGATCACGCGCCACGGAGCGGATTTCGATCACGCCGTCGTAGACTTCCGGCACTTCCTGGGCAAACAGGCGGGCCATAAACTGGGGATGGCTGCGAGACAGGAAGATCTGCGGCCCGCGCTGTTCCTGGCGCACGTCGTGGATGTAGCCCCGCACCCGGTCGCCGTTGCGGAAAATCTCGCGCGGGATCATTTCGTCACGGCGCAACACCGCCTCGGCCCGGCCCAGGTCCACGATCACGTTGCCGAATTCAACCCGCTTCACCAGGCCATTGACCACCTCGCCCACGCGGTCCTTGTATTCCTCGTACTGACGTTCCCGTTCGGCCTCGCGCACCTTTTGCACGATCACCTGCTTGGCGGTCTGGGCGGCGATGCGGCCGAAATCAATGGGCGGCAGAAGGTCGATGAGGTATTCCCCCACGTTGATGCCGGGCTTGTGCTGCCGGGCCACCTCCAGGGTCATCTGGGTATTCTCGTCCTCCACCGGGCCTTCCACCACCTCGGTGTAGCGGGCCAGGGTGATTTCCCCGTTACGGCGGCTGATGGTGGCGCGGATGTCGTGTTCCTGACCGTACCGCGACCGCCCCGCCTTCTGGATGGCGTGTTCCATGGCCTGGAACACTTCCTCGCGATCAATGTTTTTCTCGCGAGCCACGGTATCGGCCACCTGCACCAGTTCGGGGCGCGGCATCGCGGCAGTGCTTTCCATGGTCATCTATCCTGTTTCCGGTGTGATCAGGGTTCCTGCCCGGTGGCCGCGGTGGTGGCGGCGGCGAGCAGCGCATCGGTGAGCACCAGCCGGGCGCGACTGACGGTGCCCAGGGGCAGGGCATGGCGACCGGTTTCGGTGTCCAGCACCACGGCCTCCTCCTCCAGCCCCAGCAGCCGTCCCGTGAACCGACGCTGACCATCCAGGGCGTGGATCAGTTCCACCTTCACCTCATGGCCGGCATAATCGGCAAAGTCCCGCGCCCGGGTCAGGGGGCGGTCCAGGCCCGGCGAGCTCACCTCCAGGGTATAGGCTCCCTCGATAGGGTCTTCCACGTCCAGCAGGGCGGAAAGGGCGTGGCTGATCTCGGCACAGTGGTCAACGGTCATGAGGGTGCCGTCGGCGGGCTCCGCCATCACCTGCAACCGTTTTTGCTGCTTGCCACTGACCACCACCCGTACCAGAGCGAATCCCATGTCTGTGAGCGTCGGCATCATCAAGGCCACCAGGCGCTGATGCAACGGATCGCGGGGCATGGAATAGACGGGGGTGCCGTCGGCGGGCGCGTGCATGACCAACCTGTCTCCTGCCCGCCGGTGCGGGCGTTTCTCGGGCGGCGGCGGGGCCCTGACGTCGGCCTCCGCCACCACGCCATCCATCAAAAACGGCAAAAGAGGGCCTCCGGTCCGCCATGGCCGGCGGCCCGCCCCCATTCCGCCTTTCCTCGTTCGGGTCCCCCGGGGCCGGGTCGCGCGCGGGCGGCGGCCGACGCGGGAGCGGTCCGGAGGGAAGGCACTGAACCGTTGGAGAGTCGAGGTCACTATAACGCCATGCTTGGCAAACGCAAGTGCACGCCGCAGGATGAGGCTCTTCTCACCCAGAAAACAGGGCACGCCCATGCGCCGCATGGCCATCATCGGCTGGAGCCGCAGCGGCAAGACCACCCTCATCACCGGCGTGCTGCCTCTTTTGCGGGCCCGGGGGCTGCGGGTGGCCACCCTCAAGCACAGCCACCATCCCGTGGCCCTGGACGCCGCCGACCGCGACAGCGGCCGCCACCTAGAGGCCGGGGCCGCCGGCACGGTGCTGGCCACGCCCCGGGGCTGGCGGCTGATGGTGCCCGATGCCGAGCCGCCCGCACCAGAGGCCCTGACGGCGGTGCTGGGGCCCCTGGACCTGGTGTTGGTGGAGGGCGACAAGCACGGCCCGGGGCCCAAGTTGGAAATGTTCACCCCCGGCCGGCCGCTGTGGCCCCGGGTCACCGGCGTGCGGGCCGTGGCCAGCGCCACCCCCCTGCCCGCGCCCGCGCCGCGCCGGCTGGACCCGCGCGACCTGCCGGCCATCGCCACCTGGATCCTGGAACACGCCGCCGACCGTTGACACCGCCCCGCGCCCGGGGCTAGCGTTGTGCAGCGCAAAAAGGTTGTCCGGGCCGCTCTTGACACCCGCCGCCGCCTCCTGTCCAGTGAAGGGGTGCCGCTGTCCGGGCGGCCCTGATGGGGTGCATTGCAGGTGGAAGCGCACTGATGAAGGTCCTGGTCGCCGTCAAACGGGTCATCGACTACAACGTTCGCATCCAGGTGCGCCGCGACGGCAGCGGCATCGAGTCCACCAACGTCAAGATGTCCATGAACCCCTTCGACGAAATCGCCGTCGAGGAAGCCGTGCGCCTGAAGGAAGCGGGCACCGCCACCGAGGTGGTGGCCGTCACCCTGGGCGGCGAGGCCGACCAGGATGTGTTGCGCCATGCCCTGGCCCTGGGCGCCGACCGAGCGGTGCGCCTTGAGGGGGACGAGGCGCCGCAGCCGCCGCTGGTGGCCGCCGCCCTCCAGGCCCTGGTGGCGCGGGAGGCCCCAGCCCTGGTGCTGCTGGGCAAGCAGGCCATCGACGACGACGCCAGCCAGACCGGCCCCCTGCTGGCCGCCCGTCTGGGCTGGCCCCAGGGCACCTTCGTCTCCCGGCTGGAGATGACCGCGGACACCGCCACCGTCACCCGCGAAGTGGACGGTGGCCTGGAAACCTTGGCCCTTCGCCTGCCCTGCGTGATCACCACCGATCTGCGCCTGAACGCGCCCCGTTTCGCCAGCCTGCCCAACCTCATGAAGGCCCGCCGCCAGCCGGTGGAGACGCTGAGCCTCGCCGACCTGGGCGTGACGCCGCCGCCGGGGCTCAAAACCCTATCTGTGGCCGAGCCCCCTTCCCGCCGCGCCGGCCGGCAGGTGGCCGATGTGGCCGAACTGGTCCACTGCCTGCGTGAGGAGGGCTTGGCATGACCACCCTGGTCCTGGCCGAACACGATCACACCTCCCTGCGCCCCGCCACCGCCTCGGCCGTCCGCGCCGCCCACGCCCTGGGCGCGCCCGTGACGGTGCTGGTGGCCGGTCACCAATGCACCGCCGCCGCCGAGGCCGCCGCCGCGCTGGAAGGCGTGACGGCGGTGTGGGTGGCCGATGCCCCCGCCTATACCCATCCCCTGGCCGAGAGCCTGGCCGCCTTGATCGTGACCCTGGCGCCCACGGGCGCGGTGGTGGGGGCCGCCACCACCTTCGGCCGTGATGTGTTGCCCCGGGTGGCCGGCACCCTGGCGCGGCTGATGGTCTCCGACATCGTGGCGGTGACCGATGCCCGTACCTTCCGCCGCCCCATCTACGCCGGCAATGCCCTCGCCACCGTGCAGGCGCCCGACGACGCGCCGCTGGTCCTGAGCGTGCGGGCCAGCGCCTTCCCCGCCGTGGGCACCGGAACGGAAACCGCCCCCATCACTGCCGTCTCGCCGGGACCGGCCCCCGCCGGCACCCGTTTCGTGACGGCCCAGGGCACCGACAGCGCCCGTCCCGAGCTCACCAGCGCCCGCACGGTGGTCGCCGGCGGCCGGGGCGTGGGCTCGGCGGCGGGGTTCGGGCTGCTGGGCGCCCTGGCCGACCGCCTGCACGGCGCCCTGGGCGCCACCCGGGCCGCCGTGGATGCCGAGCTGGTGCCCAACGACCTGCAAGTGGGTCAGACCGGCAAGATCGTGGCCCCCGACCTCTACATCGCCGTGGGTCTGTCCGGGGCCATCCAGCACGTGGCCGGCATGAAGGACAGCCGGGTGATCGTGGCCATCAACACCGATCCCGAGGCCCCCATCATGCGCCTGGCCGACTACGCCCTGGTGGCGGACCTGTTTACGGCCGTGCCAGCCCTGACCGAGGCCCTAGAGCGGAGAGCCGATTCACGCGGTTAATGGGACCCGAGAATTGGGTCCCATTGACCGCGATAGGCTCTAAACACCGGGACCGACGCCGGGTAGCGTTCCCTGTCCCCCACCCCTTCTGACGCGGGAGTCCATCATGACCACCATCAAGACCGTCGGCATCATCGGTGCCGGCCAGATGGGAAACGGCATTGCCCATGTCTGTGCCCTGGCCGGCTATGAGGTGCGCGTGCACGACATCAGCCAGGAGCAACTCGACAAGGCCCTGGCCACCATCGACAAAAACCTCACCCGTCAGGTGAACAAGGAAAAGATCACCGAGGAGCAGAAAACGGACGCCCTGGCCCGGTTGCAGACCACGGCGGACGTGGCGGGCCTGGGGGCCTGCGACATGGTGATCGAGGCCGCCACCGAGGACGAAGGCGTCAAGCGCGCCATCCTGGAGACGGTCTATCCGGTGCTGAAGCCGGAAGCCCTGATTGCCACCAACACCTCCTCCATCTCCATCACCCGTCTGGCCAGCTATACCGACCGGCCGGAACAATTCCTGGGCATGCACTTCATGAACCCGGTGCCGGTGATGAAGCTGGTGGAGTTGATCCGCGGCATCGCCACCGACGAAGGCGCCTACACCGCCGCCCGGGGCTTTGTGGCCAGCCTGGGCAAGGAACCGGTGAACGCCGAGGACTTCCCGGCCTTCATCGTCAACCGCATCCTGCTGCCCATGATCAACGAAGCGGTCTATACCCTGTATGAAGGGGTGGGCTCGGTCACGGCCATCGACTCGGCCCTGCGCCTGGGGGCCAACCACCCCATGGGCCCGCTGGAACTGGCGGACTTCATCGGCTTGGACGTGTGCCTGTATATCATGGAAGTCCTGCACGAAGGACTGGCCGACAGCAAATACCGCCCCTGTCCGTTGCTGAAGAAATACAAAGAAGCGGGCTGGCTGGGCCGCAAGAGCGGACGCGGCTTCTACGACTACCGCACCGATCCCCCCACCCCCACGCGCTGATCTCCCGGCGTCGCGGCCGCTCTCTCCACAGCCTAGAGCCTATCGCGGTCAATGGGGCCCCATTCTCGGGTCCCATTGACCGCGTGACTTCTCTTTACGCCCCTCTCGCCAGGTCCCGTCCCCCCACGGCCACCCCCAGGCCGAACACGGCGAAGCCGGCAAACGCCACCGTGTAGCCGCCCACGTCGATCAGCCAGCCGCCCAAGGGCGACCCCACCGCTTGCCCGATGGTGGTGGCCAACAGCGGCATCACCGGCCCCAAAGCCGGCCGCTCGGCCATGATCCGCACCCCCTGCACCAGATAGAACCCGGTCAAGGTCATGTAGGCGGCCCCGAACACGGCCGCCGACAGCAGCATCAGCCCCGCCGACTGGGGCATGGCGGCGGCCAGTCCCAGGGCGCCGGCCAGCAACGCCAGGGCCAGGGCATGGGTGGGAACCGCCCCCAGGCGGTCGATCAGATCGCCCGCCGCACTGCCCGTCAGCCCCGCCAACCCCACCGCCAGCCACATCCAGCCACTGTCATCGGCGGAAAGCCCGCCCTGGTGTACCGCCAGGTCGGGGGCGAACACCCAATACAGCCCGCTGACCAGCCCCATGGCGCCGGCCAGACTGCTGAGCCGCGCCAGGGCCCGCCCCTGTGCGTGGCGCAACGGCGGAAAAAAACCGCCCGGAGCCCCCGAAGAGGCCGGACGTCGCGGCAGAAAGGCCATGGCGGCCACGGCGCCCGTCACCGCCAGCAGCGCAAACACCAGATAGGCCGAGCGCCATGCCCCCAACAGCCATGCCATGGCCGGCAGGCCCAGGGCCACCCCCAGGCTGGTGCCGGCGTTATGGATGGCGTTCACCCGCCCTCGTAGGGGCGGCCGTACCGCGCGGTGCACGGCCTGAGCCATCACCGGCGACGACAGCCCGGTGCTGACGCCACACACCGCCACCCCCAGCCCCAGCATGGCCACGCCGGGCGCCCGGGCAATGGCCAACAGTCCCAGCGCCGCCAACCCCACCGCCAGACCGCCGGCCCACCGGGGGCCCAGGCGGTGGCACACCGCCGGACCGCCCAGAATACCGCCGATGAAGCTGATAAACGGCAGGGCACCGACAATGCCGGCGCCGGTGGCATCCAGCCCCAGATCGGCGCGGATTTCCGGCAGGAACAGCCCGAACACAAACCGCGCCAAGCCATAGGTGATGGCAATCAGGCCACTGCCCAGCACCGCCAACCCCAGGGCCGAGGAATAGGGACCGTTCATGATGAGCCCTCCGCTCTTACCGGGCCGGGGTGGTCCAGGCACGCCAGAACGGCCGCCTGCAACGCCGGCACGACGGTGGACTCAAACCATGGATTGCGTTTCAACCAGGCGGTGTTGCGCCAACTGGGGTGTGGCAGGGGCCACAGGCCAGAAACCGCCGCCCGCGCCGGGTCGTAGAAGGTCTCCCGGTCCAGGGCCAGCCCCTGCCGCAGCCGATCACCGGAGGCATCGTTCCAGGGAATGCCCGTCTGGTGCACACGGGTGCCGGGCGCCTGCCCCACGATCAGCAGACGTGCCCCGGGCGCCGCCTGGAGCACCGGCCGGGGCCGCAAAGGCAGTTCGGCGGCGCACAGGGTGCACCCGCGCGCCGCCGTGAGGGATCGGCCCTACCGTCCCCGGGGATCGCCCGGGAACCATTGCCAGCCGGCTGGCATTTCCGGATGCCCGCCGTGATCATCCTCGTCCTCATCATCATCGTGATCGTCATCATCGTCCTCGGCCTCCCGGGTCATGTGGGTGGCCAGGACTTCCTCTTCCACGGCGGCCACACCCTCGGCCAGGGCCTCACCGGCAGCGGCGGTCTCGGCGGCCTGTTCCGCCGCTTCCTCGGCCACTTGCAAGGCGGCGTCTGCCTTCTCCTCGGCCGCCTCGGCGGCTTCGGTGGCGGCGATCGCCGCGGCCTCGGCCGCCTCGGCGGCTTCGGTGGCGGCGATCGCCGCGGCCTCGGCCGCCTGTTCCACCGCCAGGGACTCGGGCGACGGGCCTTCCACCACCGTTTCTTCCTCGATCACCACCACCGTTTCGCCGGCATCACCGGTGACGGCGGCGGGATCGGCCTCGGTTTCAAAGGCTTCGTCGGTCATGCCAGAATCGAAATAATATCCGGCCGCACCGGCGTGGAAGGGAATGCCCAGGTTGGCCAGGGCCTCGTTGGGCGAGATGCGCAGCCGTGTGGGCAGGTTTTCGTCCAGGAAGGTCTGGGTCTGGGGCGCCCAGTAGGCACGGGTGAGGCCGTACACCAGTTCCTCCGGCAGGGCGGCGGAGACCACCCACACCGCCCCCACGTCCAGGGTGGGCACGGGAAATTCCATGCCGGTGTAGGCTCCGGCGGGGATGGTGGCGGGGTTGAAGAAGGGCGTTTCCTCCGCCAGCAGTTCCGCCGGTCCGCCCACGATGGGCAACAGCTTGATGTCCAGGCGTTGGGACAGCCGGGAAATAAGCGGCATGGGCGCGCCGCCCAGCACCATCATGGCGTCGATCTCGCCCGCGGCCAGGGCATCGGCGGCCGGGCCGGGCTTCATGTACACCAGCTCCACCGCCTCCGGATCCAGACCATACGCGCCAAACAGCAACTGCTGTTCGGCGGTGGGGCCGCTTTCCACGGGTCCCACCGCCAGCCGCACCCCTTCCAGATCGTAAACGGTGTCGATGGGCGCGTCGGCCAGGGTGACGATGTGGATGCTTTGATTGAAGATGCGGGCCACGGCGCGCAGATCGGTGAGGGCTCCGCGCTCGGCGAAGGGACCGGTGCCGTGATAGCTCCAATAGGCGTGGTCGGCCTGGGCCAACGCGGTGCGGAGGGTACCGGCCCGCATACGGTCCAGGTTGTTCAGGGAGCCCTGAGTGGTTTGGGCCACGGCGATCAAGCCGGGCACGCCACAGCTTCCTCCCTTGTCACACAGTCGGGATCCCGGCGGATAACTGATGGCGTTGGCGATAAAGCCGCCCACGGGAAAATAGGAACTGCCGGTGGGCCCGGTGCCGAAGCTCAGGAATTCCAAATCCTGCGCCCCGGCGGGAGCGGTGCACACCACCCCGGCCAGCACCAGCGGCGCCACCAGCGCCCGCGTCGCGCGGGCTTTCCATGTCGCCAGGAAACCGTTCATGCCATCCTCCTTCCGGTCCGCGTGGGCCGGTGGACGGGAACACCACCACGCGGAAATACAGCATCGGGCGGTCCTCTCGCTCAGAGGGAGAGGGCGCGCGCCGCCCATCTGTCTGGGCCGGGTTGTAGCCAACCCCACCGGCCCTGTACAGCACAATCCGGGGACCGTTCCTCCGGGTACGTCTGACGACGGAGAGACCGCGCCGGCTCTATACCCCGAATCGGGTCAGGGTGCGCTCCACACTGCCCACGTAGCCGCCGCCGAACAGTTCCACATGCACCAGCAGCGGATAAAGATTGTAGAGATCGCGCCGCTCGCGGAAAAACCCGTCGTCCAGGGAATGGTGCTGGCGATAACGGGCGAAAAAGGCATCGCCGAAGGTGCCGAACAGGGTGGAAAAGGCCAGTTCCACTTCCGGATGGGCCCAATAGAGGGCGGGGTCGATCAGCCCCGTCACCTGGCCCTCGCGGGCGAGAATGTTGCCGCCCCACAGGTCGCCATGCACCAGGGCCGGCCACGCCGGCTCCGACAGCCAGCGGTCCAGTTGGCCGGCCAGGGTGTCCACCCGGTCCCGCAGCGCCGCCGGCAGTTGTCCCTTGCGGTGGGCCTGTCGGGCGCGATGGCGCAAGCGATGTTCGGCAAAAAAGGCCAACCACGAGTCGGTCAGGGGATTGGGCTGGGGCAGGCCGCCGATCACCGTGTCGTAGGTATAGCCGAAGCCCTCGCCCCGCACGTTATGCAGGGCTGCCATGAGGTCGGCGGCATGGGTCTGGGCCCGGGCATCCAGACCGGTCCCACCCGGCAGCCGGGTCATGACCAGCAAATCATCGTCGGCCGCGAGCACCTCGGGCACCGGCACCGTGCCGGTGGCGGCCAAGTCCCGCAGCATGCGCCCCTCCAGCGCCAGACCACTGCCCGGAGCGCCCCGCTTGGCCACCAGCGCGCGGCCGTCGGCCAGGGTCAGGGCCAGAACCGCCGCAATGCAGCCGCCGCCCAGGGGCTCCTGATGCACCACGGTACTGCCTGTGAGCATCTGGAGGGTTTCGTTCAGCGCCGCGTCCATGGGGTGTTCCTTGTTCCTTCGTCCGGGCCTTCTACCACTCCCGCTCCCGGCGCAGGCGCGTGATCCAGGCCTCGCAGCCCGCTTCCACCAGATCCAGCACCTCCTCGAATCCCTTGGCGCCGCCGAAGTAGGGATCGGGCACGTCCTGGGTTTCCCGGCCGGGCACGGCGGACATGAACAGATGCACCCGATCAACGGCCTGGGGCGGGGCCAGGCGCTGCAACTGGCTCAGGTGGCCATGATCCATGGCCAGGATGAGGTCATGCCGGCCAAAATCCTCCGCCACCACCTGGCGGGCGGCCTGCCCCTCCAGGCTCACGCCTCGGCGGCGGGCGGCTTGTTGGGCGCGCCGGTCCGGCGCCTCGCCGGCGTGGAAGCCATGGGTCCCGGCGGACTCCACCGTAATCCGATCTTCCAGCCCGGCCTCGGCCAGCTTGTGACGCATCACCCCCTCGGCGGTGGGTGAACGACAGATGTTGCCGGAGCAGACAAACAGAATGCGCACGACCGGTCCCCTTCAGCCAACCCACGGACCGCCGGCCCCCACCGGCGATCAGCGCATGGTGCCACCCCGGCCCCCTCCTCACAAGAGCAACCGCCTCACAGCAGCAGTTCTCAGTATGGGTCCGGGCGGAGGTGTCATGGGCGGGGGCTGATT
>CAZHRQ010000033.1:0-23101 GCA_964535075.1 uncultured Rhodobacterales bacterium
TGAAGGGCTTGATGATCGCCTCGATCTTTTTCATGGACCGCTCGATCCTTTCCTGGCAGGGGCCCGATCCTGAACGCAGGCCGGGGAGGAGCACCCCGCCTGCCGCCCCTGCTGTTCGCACATCTCGTGCCAAGCCCGAAAAACCAGGCGCCGACGCCACCCCCCCACGCCAAAACGCCGGCCCGGCGGCCCCGTTCTGCCTCTCCTGGCGGCACGCTGCCTATTCAACAGGCACACGCCGACGGGAAAAATGAGGCATTGCGGCGACCTTTCACCCTTGTGGGCGGTAAGTTTTTTGATCTATACTAATGTTCTTGCATATGGGTTGCGACCGCCCTGCCCCGCCGTGTATAACCGGACGGGGTATTCTGCCGCGTGCGGATGGCCCGGGAGTTGGCAACACGAGCGCATTGTTATGGGGCCATCGTTTCGAGGGCGGCGCCTGACCCCCCGCCAGGTGGTTCTGGCCGCCATTGCCGTCACTGCCTTGATCCTGGCCGCGCTGGTGGGCGTGGTGTCTTCCCGTGGCCATCAGCACGTGGCGCTGGAAGAATGGGTGGCCAACAACGCCCGGGTGGCCCTGGTGGATTCCCAACTCATCGCCACCCGGCTGGCCGATGCCCGGTCCACGCTGGATGCCTTGGCCCACCTGCCGGTCTTCCGCCACCTCACCTGGCGGCAAATGATCGACCCCGCCCTCAACGGCATCCCCCATAACCTGGACCGCAGGAAGCGGGAATTATTGCAGGCGTTCCTGGGGCAGAACGGCTTTCGGGCCTTTTTCATTCTTACCCCCGAAGGCGGCCATTACCTGTCTTACCCTTTTTCGACACAACGCAGCCTGCGCCGCTCCAATCTGTCGGAACGAGACTATATCCAGAAGGCCCTGCGCACCGGGACGCCCACCGTGTCCGATGCCCTGGTGGGGGCCGACGGCCAGACCGCCGTGGCCATGGCCACCCCGCTCAGGGACGGGGACGGGACCCTGATCGGTATCCTGGGCGGGGTGCTGTTCCTGGACGACCTGCAAGCGCTGGTGGCCTCGGCGGTGCTGGGCCCGAATCGGGTGGGGATCCTGGTGGACGGCAAGGGGCGCATTTTGGCCCGCACCGACACGCCGCTGCCCCCTGATCGTCTGCTGAACGTGGCCGATGATCCGCTGTTCGGCGTCCTGGCCCGGGGGGGGGCCAACCGGGTGACCACGGTGGAGACCGATAACGGCCCGTTTGCCGTGGCCGATTTCCCGCAGGCCCCCCGCTGGCGCCTGATGGTGGCCAGTCCCGCCGATGCCGTGGCCGGGCGGCTACAACAGCGGGCACGCCGCCACGGCCTGGTCCTGGCCGGTCTGGTGGTGCTGGTGGGGGCCCTGGGGTTGGTGGCGCTGCTGCTCATGACCCGCTTCTGGGACCAGGCCCGGCAGGCCCTGGACGTGAGCGAGGAACGGTATCGGGCCCTGTTTGATCTCAGCCCGGTGGCGGTGGTGGTGTACCGCGATTTCCGGGTCACCCTGGCCAACGATGCCGCCGCCCGCCTATTCGGCGTGGACTCCCCTCAGGCCCTGCACGACCGGGAAATCCTGTCCATGGTGGCGCCGGAGGACCAGGACCATGCCCGCCTGCGCGTCACCAACGCCGCCGCAGGCACGCCACAGCCGCCCGCCCGCCACACGGTGATCACCGCCGAGGGCCGTCACGTCCCGGTGGAAGCCACCGGTCACCCGGTCCACACCCCGGCAGGCGTGGATGTGATGGTGGTGGTGCACGACATGACCGAGCACCAGCGCCTGTTGGACTTGGAACACCGCGCCGCCCGGCATCAGCAGGCGGAACGGGACCGGCTGTCGGCGGTGCTGGAACACCTGGACGCTCTGGTGCATGTGAGCAACCTTGACACCGGCAAGGTGCTGTTCCTCAACGAGCGCGCCCGGCAGGTCTATGGTCATCACTTGGACGAAGCCTGCTGGCTGCAACCGGGGCCGCCCAATGCCCGCCACTGCGATGCCTGCGGCCTGCGCGCCACCGACCCCCGCACCGGGCTGGAGAATGGCCCGCTCACCTGGGAATGCCACAAGGGCCAGACCGGCCGTTGGTACGAATGCCAGGCCCAGGTGATTGGCTGGCCCGACGGCCGTCAGGTGCGTCTGGAAATGGCCCACGACATCACCGAACGCCGCGAGGCCGAGGAACGCCAGCGCCAACTGGTGGAAATCCTGGAGGCGGCGCCGGACCTGATCGGCATGATCGACGGCGAAGGCCACGTGCTTTACCTCAGCGCCGGCGGCCGCACCCTGCTGGGGCTGCCGCCGTCCGTGCCCGGCGGCCTGGGCTTTGACGTGCCTGAATTGCCCGATCTGTTCTCCGCCCCCGACAAGGTGCTGCACCCGGCCTGGGCCTGGGACCTGATCCGCGACGAAGGTCTCCCCACCGCCCGCGACCAGGGTCTGTGGCGGGGCAACAGCGCCCTGTGCACCGTGGGTGGCGAGGAAATTCCCGCCTCCCAGACTATCGTGGCCCACTATCATGCCGATGGCACCGTGGCCCGCTATTCCACCATCGTCCGGGACATGCGGGAACGCACCCAGCTGGAAAACACCCTGCGCGAGCGGGAGGCCTTCTTCCGCGAATTGATCGAGGCGCAGACGGAACTGGTGGGCCGTTTCCTGCCCGATACCACCTTGCTTTATGTCAATCCGGCCCACGCCCAGTTCATGGGCCTGAGCCCGGAGGCCTTGGTGGGCCTGCGCTGGCGGGACATAATCCAGCCGGAGGAGGCGGCGCCCCTGGCCGCGCGCATGGCCGAACTCACCCCCGAAACGCCCCATTTCGCCGCCGAAGTCATGGTTCCCCGGGAACACGGCGACACCCGCCTGGTGCATTGGAAAATCCGCGCCTTTTTCGATCAGGAACGGCAGCTTTCCCACCTACAGGGGGTGGGCCAGGACATCACCGAGCAGCGCGCGGCGGAACAGGCGCTGCAACGCTCCAACGATGACCTGGAGCGATTCGCCTATGCCGTCTCCCACGACCTGCAAGAACCGTTGCGCATGGTGGCCAACTATACCGCCCTGCTGGAACGGCGCTACAGCGCGCAATTGGACGATCGGGCCCGGGATTTCATCCTGCACGCCGTGGACGGGGCCCAGCGCATGGCGCGCATGATCCAGGACCTGCTGAGCTATTCCCGAGTCACCACCCAGAGCCAGCCGGTGGCGGAGGTCTCCCTGGCGGCGGTGGCCGGGGAGGCCCTGGAAAACCTGGCCACCCGGGTGGGAGAAACCGGGGCCGAGGTCACCCTGGGTCGGCTGCCCCGGGTGTTGGGCGACCGGCCGCAGTTGTTGCGTCTGTTCCAGAACCTGCTGAGCAATGCCCTCAAGTACCGCCACCCCGACCGCCGTTGCGTGATCACCGTGGACGCCCTGCCCCGGGGCGATACCTGGTGGGAACTGCGGGTGGAGGACAACGGCATCGGCATCAAGCCCGAAGACCGCCAACGGGTATTCGACGTGTTCCAGCGCCTGGCCCGGGACCAGGAGGGCACCGGCGTGGGCCTGGCCCTGGTGAAGCGCATCGTGGAACGGCACGGGGGCGCGGTCTGGGTCACCGGCAATGACCAGGGCGGCAGCACCTTCCACGTCACCCTGCCCGGCCTGGGCGATCCGCTCTAAAACAAATAGATAGAACCGATTCACGCGATCAGCTCTATTCCTCGGGCCCGGCCGGGGCGTCGAAATCGAAGGAAAGCTGTCCGCTTTCCGCCCGGGGGTCCAGCTCGCTGGCCAGATAGGTGGACTGGGCGATGACGTGGAAGGCGGTGCGATCTTCCGCCGGCACCGCCGGCTGGCTGGTGATGCGCATGATGGCAAAGGCCGCCGCCAGCAGCGACACCGTGGCGACGAACCAGAACAGCCCGTCCGGCCCCAGTCGCGCCATGGCGGCGGTGGCCAGCAAGGGGCCGGTGGTGGCCCCCACGCTGTAGGCCAGTATCAACCCGCCCGCCGCCGGCACCACGTCCTCCGGGTCCAGGAAGTCGTTGGCGTGGGCCACCGCCAGGGCATACAGGGGCAAGGCCACCGCCCCGAACAGGGCCATGCCCCCCATCAGCAGCAGGGCACCGTGGCGGTCGGCCCAGATCAGGGGCAGGCACAGCAGCGCCGTGGCCAGGAACAACCCCGCCATCAGCTTACGCCGATCCAAACGGTCGGACAGGTGGCCCAACGGCGCCTGAGACAGCAGGCCGCCGAAGATGGTCACCGCCATGAACCAGGCGATGGAGCCCGTCTCAAAACCCACCGCCGCCGCATACACCGGTCCCACCCCATAGAAGGCCCCGGCCACCGTGCCCGCCACCAGACACCCCACCACGCCCAGGGGGGAAATGCTCATGAGCTCGCGGAAGGTGAACAGCGTGGGCGGCGGCAGGGCCGGCGCGGGAATGCGGGCCATGGTCATGGGCACCAGCGACACGGACACCAGGATGGACGACACCGCCAGCAGGGTGAACGCCGCCGGCTCCGCCAGCAACAGCAGGAACTGGCTGCTGGCCATACCCCCCTGCATCAACACCATGTACAGGGACAGCACCGCCCCCCGGGTGACATTGCTCACCTTCTCGTTGAGCCAGCTTTCCACACAGAGATACAGACCGGCCAGGCAGAACCCCTCCACCAGCCGCAGGGCGGCCCAGGCCGCCGGCAGCGCCACCAGGCCGTGCACCAGGGTGGCGGCGGAATAGAGGGAGGCCATGGCGGCGAACATTCGGATATGCCCCACGCCCTGGATCAGGCGGTGGCCACGCAACGCGCCCACCACCAGACCCAGATAGAAGGCGGCCATCACCACCCCGGTTACCAGCGGCGGCTGGCCCGCCTGGGTCAGGCGCACCCCGAGCAGGGTGCCCAGCAGGCCGTTGCCCAGCACCAGCAGCGTGGCCCCCAGCAACACCGCCCACACGGCGGGAAGAATCTGGCGCACCCGTGGCCTCCGGCCCGATCAGGGAGAGTTGCAATACGGAATAAGGAACCGGATCAGAATAAATGCCCGGCCCGTTGCGCCTTGGCGCGCAGGTAGGGCTCGTTATGCCCGTTCGCGGGAAAGGCGTGCCGCACCCGCTCCACCACGTCAAGGCCATGGCGCCGCAGGGCCTCCACCTTCAGGGGATTATTCGTGAGCAGGCGCACCTGTGCCACCCCCAGGCGCCGCAGAATCTCCACCGCCGGCAGATAGACCCGTTCGTCATCATCGAACCCCAACTGAAGGTTGGCGTCAATGGTATCGAAGCCCGCATCCTGCAAACGATAGGCCCGCAGCTTATTCACCAGACCAATGCCCCGACCTTCCTGGGCCAGATAGATGAGCACGCCCCCGCCCTCGGCGGCCAGGGCGCGCAGGGCCCCCCGCAACTGGTCGCCGCAATCGCAGCGCATGGAGCCCAGCAGATCGCCGGTGAAGCATTCCGAATGCAGCCGCACCAGCACCGGCGCGTGGGCCGGGCGCAGGGGGCCCACCACGATGGCCAGGTGCTCGGCGCCCCCATCCTCGGGACGGAAGGCGATGATCCGGGTATTCTCGGCGTCCACCAGCGGCACGCGGGCCTCGGAAACGGCCGACAGGCCCTGCGCCACCCGGGTTTCGTGCCCCAGCACCTGATCGGCGGTGACCGTGAGCAGACCGTGCTCGGCCGCCAGGACCGCCGGCGTGGGGGTGTCCACAGGGGCCACCAGCGCCGCCGGCAGCAGCCGGGCATGCTTGGCCAGTTGCACGGCGGCGGCCACGGGGCTGTCCCGCTCGGGCAAGGAGACGCGGGTGCCGCTCACGGGATCGGGATGGCTGGTGAGCGGATCGGCGTGGTGCTGCACCTGTTCGGCGGTCCAGCCGTCACGATGATGCACCAGCACCACGGGCGCGCTGTCGTCGCCGGTCAGCCCCAGCACGTGGGCCCGCCGCCCGGTCAGGGCCAGGGCGGGGGGGGTGCCGGCCAGGGCGGTGAGCCGGGGCATGAGGTCGGGCGTGGCGGCCTCGGCAGCGGCGGCGAGCACGGGCGCATCGCCGGTGATCAGCACGGCCCCACCGCGACGCAGGTCGCTTAGGGCGCGGTCCACGGCCACCACCGGGGACGGAGAGGAAGAACGGGAGGGAGACATCCGTGACCTTGGCTGGCTGATGCTCAAGGCGCCGTCGTGGTCCACGACCGAGGCCTAGGCATGAGTATCATACAAACGGGCGCACGTCGCGCCCCCGATTGGGTGCGACCCGCTCTAGCGCCGGATACTATACGCTGGCCGTGGCCCTGGCACAATTGCCACGGCTGGCGCGCCCCGCGCTAATTCTTGTCCGGCCACGGGCATAGATCGGCCACCACGCAGCGGTCACACAGGGGCTTGCGGGCCTTGCACACATGGCGGCCGTGCAGAATCAACCAGTGGTGGGCATGACCTGCATAGGCGGCGGGCACGCAGGCTTCCAGCCCCGTCTCCACCGCCAGCGGTGTCTTGCCCGGGGCCAGGCCGGTGCGGTTGCACAGGCGAAAGATATGCGTGTCCACGGCCATGGTGGGTTCGCCAAAGGCCACGTTCAGCACCACGTTGGCGGTTTTGCGCCCCACGCCGGGCAGCGCCTCCAGCGCCGCCCGGTCCCGGGGCACCTGACCGTCGTGGTGGTCCAGCAGGCGTTGGCTCAGCGCCATCACGTTGCGGGCCTTGGTGTTGAACAGGCCGATGGTTTTGATGTGTTCCCGCAGGCGTTCCTCCCCCAGCGCCACCATGCGGGCGGGGCTGTCGGCCTCCGGAAACAGGGTGCGGGTCGCTTTGTTGACCCCACGATCAGTGGCCTGAGCCGACAGCACCACCGCCACCAACAGGGTATAGGGGTTGGTATAGTCCAGCTCGCTCCGGGGCGCGGGGGTCGCGGCCTGGAGGCGGGCGAAAAAGGTCTCGATGTCCGCCGGGGTCATGATGCGAATCTTCCTTGACGATCAGGCGGAAACGCCAGTAGCACAGACGCGACCGTCCCCCAAGTGGCCCGTCCGGCCCCGGTCCCTCACCGCCTGCGAAAGCGAAGGAAAAATTCATGGATATCAACAAGATCAGCTATGGCACGCCCCCCGAGGACATCAACGCCATTATCGAGATCCCGCTGCGCAGCATGCCGCCGGTGAAGTACGAGCTGGACAAAGACTCGGGCGCCATGATCGTCAGCCGGTTTCTGCACACGGCCATGTTCTATCCGGTGAACTACGGCTTCCTGCCGCACACCCTGGCCGACGACGGCGACCCGCTGGACATCATGATCGTGGGCCGGGAACCGGTGATGCCTGGCGCCGTGGTGCGCTGCCGCCCCATCGGCATCCTGCACATGGAAGACGAAGCCGGCAGCGACGATAAGATCTGCTGCGTGCCCCACTCCAAGCTGCATCCCTTCTGGGAAGATGTGAAGTCCTGGGAAGACCTGCCCAACGTGCTGCTGGACCAGATCAAGCACTTCTTCACCCATTACAAGGATCTGGAAGAAGGCAAGTGGGTGAAGGTCTCCGACTGGGGCGGCCTGGATTTGGCCCATGACGTGATCATGAAGGCCGTGGAAGCGGGCAAGACGGCGAAATAATCCAGGCGGGGCGAAATACTCAATGAAGGACCCCGCCCGGGGCGGGGTCCGATCCTTGGCCGATCCCTGGGGTGAGACCGCCATGACCACCGACCCTGCCGACCGGATCGTGATTACCCGGGGCGACATCACCCAGGAACGGGTGGACGCCATCGTCAATGCCGCCAACAACACGCTGTCCGGCGGGGGCGGGGTGGATGGCGCCATCCATCAGGCCGCCGGCCCGGGTCTGCTGGCGGAATGTGAAACCCTGGGCGGTTGTCCCACCGGCGAAGCCCGCCTCACGGGCGGCCATCTCCTGCCGGCCCGCTGGGTGGTGCACACCGTGGGCCCCGTATGGCGGGGGGGCCACCAGGGCGAGCCCGCGTTGCTGGCCGCCGCCCACCGCAACGCCCTCACCCTGGCCGCCGAGGCCGGCGCCCGCACCGTGGCCTTTCCCGGCATTTCCATCGGCGTCTATGGCTATCCCGTGGACCAGGCCGCCCCGGTGGCCGTGGAAACGATCCGGGCCACCCTTGCCACGCGGCCCACCATCACCCAGGTTAGACTGGTGCTGTTCAACGAGGCCGCCGAGGCCGCTTACACCCACGCCCTTACCGTGGTGACGGGGGCGATGGGAACGGGGGAGCCCCGCTCATGAACGATTCGTATCCCACCACCCTGCCCGATCATGCCCTGCTGGGGGCCCGGGTGGCCGCCGGAGCCGCCGCCGAACTGGCCGACGTGGTGGCCGATCTGGGAACCATGGTGGGGACTCTGAGCCCCGAAATACACGCCCTGGCCGAACGCAGCGGCGCCGACCTCACCGTGCTCCAGGAAGCGTTGCAGACCGAGGACGCCCTGCGCCAGCGTCTCACCCTCACCGCCGCCGCCCTGGCCGTCCTGGCCGAGATCCTGACCGACGTCACCCCCGTGACCGAGACTCCCGACGACGCGGTGCAGAACGCCTGGGCCGAACGTCTGTTGCCGCACCTGACCATGAGCGCGGTGCAGGAACGGTTCGCCGCCGCCCTGGACGGCCACACCCTGGCCGCCCCCGGCGGCAACACGGGGGCGGACGACATCGAGTTGTTCTGAGCCGTGCCGACCGCGGCCGGAACGGCTCAGGTGAGCTTGCCCACCACCGCCTCGATCTTTTTCTTGAGGGTGGCCACGTTAAAGGGCTTGACCACGTAGTTGTTCACCCCCGCTTCGATGGCCAGCCGCACTTTTTCCTTGTCGGCCTGCCCGGTCATCATGATGAAGGGTGTTTTTTTCAGGGCTGGATTGGCGCGAATGGTCTTCAGCAGTTCCAGACCGTCGATGCCTTCCATGTTCCAGTCGGACAGCACCAGATCGTAGGGGCGGCTGTTGAGTTCCTTCAGCGCCCGGGCGCCGTCCGGCACGTCGTTGACCTTATCAATTTCCAACTGCTTCAAACAGTGACGGGCCAGGTTCCGCATGCTGACCTGGTCGTCCACCAGCAATACCTGCAAGGCACGGGCGGAGGGCATCCTGGGGGCTCCTTCCTGTTTCTATCACCAATCACACTGCATTCGGACCGCGAGGCGGTCCCTGATCACCGGGGCCTGGGATCACCGGGGCCTGGGATCACCGGGGCCTGGGATCACCGGGGCCTGGGATCGCCGGGGCCTGGGATCACCAGAGGCGGGCCCCACCGGCCCCCCCCCAGGGTCACCGCGCGCCCTGGGTGATGGCGCGGACGGTTTCCTCCCCCATGTGGCTCAGGGCCACCTGCCGGGTGACCCCGCCCATCTCGAAGGCCGCCTTGGGCATGCCATACACCAGGGACGTGGCTTCGTCCTGGCCCAGCGTGGTGGCCCCGGCGTCGTACAGGGCCTTCATGCCCTCGGCGCCGTCGCGGCCCATGCCGGTGAGCATCACGGCCACCGTGTGGCGCGGGCTGCCGTGTTCTACCACGGAATGGAACAGGGCATCCACGGAGGGCTTGTGGCCGCTGACGTTGGGGCCGTCGGCCACGGCACAGACCAAGGCGCCGTTGCGACGGGCCAGACGCAGATGCGTGCCGCCGGGCGCCAGATAGGCCTTGCCGGGCTCCAGCGCCTGGCCGTCCTTGGCCTCGCACACGGTCACCGCCGAACCCTGGTTGAGCCGTGCGGCAAAGCTGGAGGTGAAGCGGGCCGGCATGTGCTGGGTGATCATGAGGGGCGGCAGATCGCCGGGCAGATCGCCCATGAACACCCGCAACGCCTCCACCCCGCCGGTGGAGGCGCCCACCACGATCAGGCCGCTGCGGCTGAGGCCCCCCGCGGGCCGGGCCACGGCCGCGGCCTTGGGCGCCGCCGGCTTGGTGGGCGTGGCGGGCAGGGCCTGCCCCAGGGGCCGCACCCGGGCGCGGGCGGCGGCCTTCACCTTTTCGATCAGTTCCGCCTTGCGTTCCTCCATGCCGTGGCGCACGTCGGAGGTGGGCTTGCCCACGAAGTCCACCGCCCCCAGTTCCAGCGCCCGCAGGGTGGTATCCGCCCCGGCCTGGGTGAGGGTGGAGACCATCACCACCGGCATGGGCCGCAGCCGCATGATTTTTTCCAGGAAGGAAATGCCGTCCATGCCGGGCATTTCCACATCCAGGGTCACCACGTCTGGGTTGAGGTCCTTGATCTTCTGACGGGCGATTTTGGGCTCGGGGGCGGTGCCCACCACCTCGATGCCGGGATCACTGGACAGGATGCTGGTGAGCATCTGACGGATCAGGGCGGAATCGTCCACGATCAGGACGCGTACGGGATTGGGCATGGATCATATCCCTCTTGCGGTGCCGTCGGGCCTGCCGGTCAACGGCACCGGCGATAGACGCTGCGGCCTTCCCGTTCAAAACGGTCACACAGATCGAACAGGTTTTCCGAATGGCCGATATAAAGCCAGCCATCGGGACGCAGGATGTCCGCGAATCGCTCGAACAGTTTGCGCTGCGTATCGCGGTCGAAATAGATCACCACGTTGCGGCAAAAGATGATGTCGAAGGGCCCCTTCATGGGCCAGCGGTCCAGCAGGTTGAGCTGCTTGAAGGCGATCAGCCGCCGTAGCGACTCGGTCATCTGGAAGGTTTTTTCGTTCACCACGGTGATGTTGGCGCGGTAGCGGTCCGGGATGCGCGACAGCTCCACCCGGGAATAGGTGCCGGCCTTGCCCGTGGCCACCATCTGGCTGTCGATGTCGGTGGCGAGAATGCGGGTGTCCCAGCGCTTGAGGTCGGCGAACTCGGTGTGGAGCACCATGGACAGGGAATAGGGTTCCTCCCCCGAGGAACAGCCCGCCGACCACAGCCTGAGCCGCCGGCCACGCTTGTCGGCGGTACGGGTGATTTCCGGCAGGGCCTCCTCCGCCAGATGCTCGAAGTGGTGCGCCTCCCGGAAAAAGCGGGTGAGGTTGGTGGTCAGGGCGTTGACGAAATGCACCAGTTCCTCGGCCCCCTCGGGCCGGGTGATAAGCGCCCGGTACTCCCGGAAACTGTTGAGCTTTAATTCCCGCAGCCGCCGTGCCAGACGGGCGTACACCATATCCTGCTTGTGGGCGGCGATGGTGATGCCGGCCTTTTCCCGGGTCAGGCGGCGCAGTTCCTCGAAATCCTCCTGGTCGAAAGCGAACTGCCGGCGTGGCAGGGGGGTGCTTTCCGGCTGGGCATCGGGGCGCAACTGGGGATTGGCGGCGGGATCCCGGGGCAGTGCCGGCGGCCGCTTGGCCGGCGGGCGCCCCTCTCCCCCATTGCGCCGTTCCCACGGCAGGTGACCGCTCATGAAGCGGCTCCCATGTTCTGGGCCACACCGGCGGCTTCGTTAAGGGCGGCGGTGCCGAACAGCCGATCCAGGGCGATCAGGGTCACCATGCGCTTTTCCACGGTGATCAAGCCGGCCAGGTATTCGTTGTCCACCGTGCGTTCCAGTTGCGGCACGGCGGCGATGCGGTTGAGCGGGGTGGTGAGGATGTCCGACACCGCATCCACCAGCAGCCCCACCACCTTGCCATCCACGGCGACGATGATCACCACGTGGCGGTCGCCGGGCTGGGTGAGGCCGTGGCCGAATCGGGCCCGCAGGTCAAAAATGGGAATGATGGTTCCCCGCAGATTGATGACGCCCCGCACGTAATCGGGGGTATTGGGAATCTGGGTGGTTTCCGACCAGGCGCGGATTTCCCGCACGGCCATGATGTTCACGCCGTATTCCTCGTCATCAATGGTGAAGGTGACCAACTGCATGGTCTCGTTGTCGTCCTCCGCGGCCACCGGCTGGCCGGAGCCGAGGGAGAAGCTGGTGGGCACGTTGGCCATGTCAGAATCCTTCCGTCAGGGAGGCGGGCGCCGCGGCCCGGCCGTCGGTCAGGGCGGGGTCCGGGCGGGGCAGCGCCGGCAGGTCGGTGCCATAGCCGCCATGGGTGGCGCGGTAGCGGTCGGCCATGGTCTTCAGCCCGGCCACGTCCAGGATCAGGGCCACGCTGCCGGTGCCCAGGATGGTGGCCGCCGCCACCCCCGGCACGGGGCGGAAATTGGCTTCCAGGCTTTTGATCACCACCTGTTGCAGGCCCAGGATTTCGTCCACCACCAAGCCGGCACGGCTGCCGCCCTCTGTTTCCACCAGCACCACCAGCCCCTGACAGGGATCGGTGCGGGCGTCGACAATATGAAACAACACATGCAGCGGCACCAGCGGCACGTATTCCCCCCGCAGCCGCATGACCCGATCGCCGTTCACCAACTGGCGCACCTGATCGGCCAGCGGCCGCATGCTTTCCAGCACGTTGGCCATGGGCACCACATAGGAATGGGCGCCCACCCGCACGATCATGCCGTCCAGCACCGCCAGGGTCAGGGGCAGGGTGAAGATGAAGCGGCTGCCCTCGCCGGGGCTGGACTGCACCAGCACCCGGCCGCCCAGGCCCTCGATGTTCTGGCGCACCACGTCCATGCCCACGCCGCGGCCGGAAATATCGGAAATGGCATCGGCGGTGGAAAAGCCGGGGGCGAAAATGAGCTGGTCCACGTCCTCGTCGGCAAGGGTGGCATCGGGGGCGACGATGCCCTTCTCGATGGCTTTTTCCAGCACCTTCTTGCGGTTGATCCCGGCCCCGTCGTCGGAAACCTCGATCACGATGCGGCCGCCCCGGTGATCCGCGGACAGCACAATGGTGCCTTCCTCGGCCTTGCCGGCGGCGGCGCGTTTTTCCGGGCTTTCCAGGCCATGATCCACGGCGTTGCGCAGGGTGTGGGTGAGGGGATCCCCCAGCTGCTCGATCACCGTCTTGTCGATTTCGGTGTCCTCGCCATGGGTGACCAGCCGGGCTTTCTTGCCGGTTTTGTTCGCCACCTCCCGCACCAGGCGCGGCATGCGGGAGAACACCGACTTCACCGGCTGGGCGCGAATGGCCATGACGCTGTCCTGGATCTCCCGCGTGTGCTGACCCAGCTCCTTCAGCCCCGCCACCAGGGCGGGATAGGTGTCGGCGGGAATGGCGCTGGTCTGTTGCAGCAGCATGGCCTGGGTGATCACCAGCTCGCCCACCATGTTCACCAGCCGGTCCACCCGTTCGATGTCCACGCGGATGGTGTTGACGGTTTTCTGGGGCTTGCTGGCGGCCGTGTCCCCCCCTTTGGCCTCGCCCCCTTTGGCCTCGCCCCCTGTGGCGCCGCCCCGCCCGGACTCCGGCCCCTTACTCCCGGCGGCACCGGGGGCCTCCTCCGCGCGGTCCGAGGGTCCGGCCCGCAGATCCCGGGGCGGCGCCGGCGGGGCCGGCATCACGTCCGGTTCCGGCGCGGCCTTGGGGGGCGATTCGGGTTCGGGGTCCGGCTCGGGTTCCGGTTCTGGTTCGGGCTCGGGCTCGGGCTCGGGCTCGGGCTCGGGCTCGGGCTCTCCGCCACCGTCCGGGTCCTCCTCTGGACCGGGGTCAGGGTCGGTGGCGAAGCCGATGTCGAGGTCGCAATCGTCCATGACGAAGTCGAACACCTCGCGCACCTCCTCCAAGGCGGCTTCGGTGTCCACCTCGAAGGTCCAGGCGAGATAAGCGGCCTCGGGCTCCATTTCTTCCAGGAGGGGCAGGTTATCCTGGTGGCATTCGGTATCTACCACCCCCAGGTCGGCCAGGGCGCGCACCAGCAGCAGCGGTTCGTTGGCCCGGGCCAGCATGTTGGCGTGGGGGGTGAAGCGGATGCGATAGCGGACGCGGGCCGGTGCCTCTTCCTCTTCTTCCTCCTCCACGCCGGTCATGTCGGCGGGGATGGGCGCGAAGCCCAGATCGAATTCGTCGTCCAGGGCCTCGCCGTCGTCGTCATCGTTGCCGGGGGGCGGCGGAGCGGCGTCCAGGCCCGCCACCTGGGCCAGGGCGGCCAGGGTTTCCTGTTCCAGGCTGTCCGGGGCGTCCTCACCCCGCTGGGCATGGTTCACCAAGTCGGTGAGCACGTCACCGGCCCGCACCAGCAACGCCATCAGGTCGGCATCGGGGGTGAGCTGGTGTTCGCGCACCATGCCCATGACGGTCTCGAACGTATGGGCGAAATGCACCAGACGGTCAAAGCCGAAGGCGCCGGCCCCGCCCTTGATGGAGTGGACGGCGCGGAAGGTGGCGTGGATCAGGCCATCGTCGGTGTCGCCGCCTTCCATGGCCATCAGGTTCTCCTCCATCTCGCCGAGAAGATCCTGACACTCCTGGAAATACGTCTGCTTGAATTCCTCCAGTTCGTCCACGGCCGTTCCCCGTTCCGTCCTGCGTGGTGTCCCGATGCGATGGGGTTACGGGCAGACCCGCTTCAGCACGCCCAGCAGCTTGTCCCGCTGGAAGGGCTTGACGATCCAGCCGGTGGCGCCGGCCGCCCGGCCCTCCGCCTTTTTCTGGTCCGAACTCTCGGTGGTGAGAATGAGGATGGGGGTGGCGCGGTGGGCGTCCATGTCCCGCAGGTGGCGGACAAGGGTGAGCCCATCCATGCGCGGCATGTTCACATCGGTGATGATCACATCCACCGGTTCGGTTTGCTCGGCCAGGGTATCCAGGCCGTCCTGGCCGTCCACCGCCTGGATCACTTCATAGCCAGCGCCGCCCAGGGCGGAGGCCAGCATGTCGCGCATGGTCTTGGAATCATCGACCGTCAAGATCCGCTTACCCATCGTCGGACACCAGTTTCCATTGCATCAGGGTGGCGAAAAGGCCCAGTTCCCGAAACACATCCATCATGGCCTCCGGCGGGTTAGACACGGTGAAGGGAATATCACGGGCCTGGAGGCTGTGGGCGGCGGCCACCAACACCTGTAGGCAAGGGGTGGTGAGGCGTTCCACCGCGCCGGCCTCCAGGGTGAGGGGATGACCGAGGTCCAGGGCCTCCATCAGGCGATCGCGCAGGGGGGCGGCCATGCGCAGGTCCAGCACCGGTGTCAGCACCAGCCGGGTGGCGGTGTCGTCGGCCTCCAGAACCAGGGCCTCCATGACGTGACGCTCCTCCCTTCCCGAACCCTGGGCCGTGTGTCGGCCCCCCGCGTTTTTGCGGCGGGGTGACCCCCGCCCGATGCCCTACCTTGCCGTCCCCGCCGCGCCATGGCAAGAGTGACCCTGAGATTCAGGGGGGCTTCGCCCGCCCCAGGGCGAAGACACCGGTCCCCCGCGTCACGGGGCGCCGACACCAAGGGCCCCCGACACCAAGGGCCCCCGACACCAAGGGAGAGTCAGGAGACCAGCATGAAGCCAGATGTGCATGTAACCGGCGTGGAACGCCACTTTGATCCCAACGATTTCATTGTCAGCAAGACCGATACCAAGGGCATCATCACCTATACCAACCGCGTTTTCATGGACGTGGCCGGGTATACGGAGGAAGAGCTGCTGGGCAAGCCCCACAACCTGATCCGCCATCCGCAGATGCCGCGCTGCGTTTTCGCTGTTCTGTGGGACGGCATCCAGGCCGGGCGCGAGGTCTTCGCCTTCGTAGTGAACCGCTGCAAGAACGGTGATCACTACTGGGTGTTCGCCCACGTGACCCCCACCTTCGACGAAACGGGCCGCATCGTGGGCTATCACTCCAACCGCCGGGTGCCGGAGCGGACCATTCTCGATCACACCATCATCCCCTTGTATCGCGCCCTGCTGCAAGAGGAGCAGCGGCACAGCAATCCCCGGGAAGCCCTGGCCGGCAGCCTCGCCCTGGTGGAACAGCAGCTGAAACAGCATGGGATGAGCTATGAGGAATGGATCTTTTCCCTGATGGCGGACCACGGGGGTGGTCTTCATTAATTTATTCAGGCACTGAGACCCGAGAATTGGGTCCCATTGACCGCGACCCGCTCTAGACGAATCGGGCCTGCAAGGAATGGCCCGCCACTGTCTCACGCCTGTGCCTCAGTCGGCCCGGTGGCGAATCACGGCCTCCACGCCATAGGCCGCGCCCAGCCCCACATCGTAGGCCAGCTTGCCCCATTGACCTTGCACCAGGGCGGTGGGCACCACGTTGTCCTGTTCCGCCTTGCCCACTTCCTGCCCCACGTTATCGAGCACGGTCCAGGTGAGGAACAGGCGGGTGCGGTCTTCGTCCAGACGCACGGTGCGCACGGCGCCCTTGACCTGCCACGCCGCCTGATAGGGGGGCGCCACGGTAAAGCCCATGCGTTCCAGCCCGGCGCCCATGGCTTCCCCCAGAACGGGATTGCCATTGCCCGGCGCCCCGGTCACCGACACCACCGCCACGGCGTCGGTGTTGAGGGCCGGGGAATCGGCCCCCTGGTCACGCCCCGGAGTCGGAGAGGAGGGCGCCGGGCGCACGGGCGGCTTTTCCCCCGGGGCGATCTCCACCGGGTCCACGGGCACGGCCACCGGCAGAAACTCGCCCACGCGCCCGGTGAGGGGCGTGTTGGGCAGGCGCAGGGCCACCTGTGGTTGGGGTGGTGGCGCGGGCTGGCGGGGTGGCGGGGCAAAGGTGCGGGGCCGCGTGCGCGCCGCCTCCAGGGCGCGGGCGGCCCGCACCACGTCCGGGGGCAGCGGGCTGGGGTCCGGCGGCGGCGTGGCCGCCGGCGCCCCCGAGTCCTCGGCCGTTACCCGTGCCCACAGGGCGGCCTCCGCCTGTTCCGGGGTGATGGCCCGGGCCAGGGTCTCGGCCACCGTCAGGGCCGCCAGGGCCGGGGTGGGCACCGGACCATCGGCGGTGATGGGCAGGTCGGTGGTGACGGTGGTGAGCTCCTGGCCGCGGGCATTCTTCAGGGTCCAGACCACCCGAGTTCCCGTGTCGGCCGGGGTGCCCACCAGTCGATAGGCCAGGGCATTGCCCCGGCCCACGCTGGCCGGCAGATCCAGGGCCTGCAACGCCTCGGCCATGGCTTCGGCCACGGCGGTGGCCATTTCCGGCGGCAGATCCCGGGGCCGGGCTACGCCCACGCCGGCGGCATCGTCCAGGGCATGGGTCACCAGGGGGCTGACCTGACGGGGGTCGTGGCGGTAGGGCTTTTCGATGCCCGAGCAGCCGGCCACCCCCAACGCCAGCACCGTGGCCATGATCTTGCGGCCGGTCACGGCGCCCCTCACGATGCCAGCGTGATGGCCGACAGTTGCCGCCCGTAATCGGGCTCGCCGTGGTGGGTGCCCCGGCGATAGCTGTAGAAGCGCTGGGGCTCGCGGTAGGTATCGCACGGCACCCGTCCCACATGATGCAGACCGGCCACCGCCAGCCGCCGCAGCACATAGCCGGGCAGGTCGAACAGCCAGCGGTCGTCGTCGGCGATGAAAAAGGTGGCGTCTTCCTCGCGGTGGGCCACCACGGCGTCGCGGACGTCGTGGCCCACCTGATAGGACCGCGGGCCGATGCAGGGCCCGGTGGCGGCGGCGATCAGATCCCGTTGGGCGCCCAGGCTCTCCATGGCGGTCACGGTCGCCTCCAGCACCCCGCCCACCGCGCCGCGCCAACCGGCATGGGCGGCGCCGATTACCCGCGCCTTGGGCTCGGCGAACAACACCGGCACGCAGTCGGCGGTGAGAATACCCAGCGCAATACCCGGCCGGTCGGTGACCATGGCATCGGCCACCGGTCGTTCGTCCTCGGGCCAGGGGGCGGTGAGCACCTCGCAGGTGGCGGTGTGTTTCTGCACCACGGTGGCCAGGGCCTCCAGCGGCAGATCCAGGTTGGCCATGGCGCGGCGCCGGTTTTCCAGCACATTCTCGCGGACGTCCTGGGTGCCCAGGCCGCAGTTGAGACTGGCCAGCAGCCCCTCCGAGACTCCCCCTTCCCGGGTGAAGAACCCGTGGCGCACCGCCACCACCTCGTTGAGGGCGGAGACGGTGACCATGGGGATGGACGTGTCATGACCGGACATGGTTGCAGGTCCTCATGCTCATGGGGCCGGGCGGGGACGTGAGTGGCCAGGCGCCTTCGCGGGCCGGGGCCTCAGCCGGCAGGCCCCTCAGCCGGCGGTGGAGGCGTGGGGCGGCAGTCCCGGCGGCGGCGCGGGCCGGGGGGCGCCGAAGGCCAGCACCTGGAAGAGGGTGCCCATTTCCCGGCGGTCGATCAAGCGCCCGAGCGCCGTCTCTACCTCCCGTTGCCGTTGGGGATGGGCGCGTACCAGGGTGGCGGCCCGGGCTTCGATCCCCAGGGTGCGCAGAAAGCGGCCCTGGGGCACCGGTCCCCACACCTGGGCGCCGTGGGCCTGGGCGGTGCGGGCCAGGGCGGCGAAGTCCACGTGGGCGGTCAGGTCGGCGGTGCCGGGCTCCGACAGCACCGGCACCGGAGCATGGCCCCGCACCGCTTGCAGAGTTTCGCCGGGACCGCCGGGGCCGTAGTCGATGAACAGCACCAAACCGCCCGTGTGCGCCACCCGGGCCGCCAGGGTGGCCACCAGGGTGTGGGCGGCGGGGCACTCCTCCACCACCGTGCCCGGCGGCGCGTCGGGGGGGGCGGGCGTGGGCGGCGCCCCCACGGGGCCGGTGACGGTGAAGGCAAAGGCGCCGTGGTTGTCCAGGGTCACGGCCCGCTCCTGCCAGCCGATATCCGTCCGCAGCCACTGACGCACCGGCAGGGCGTCCAGCAGTTCGTTGCCCAGCAGCAGCAGCGGCCCCGGCGGCAGGGTGGCCACCGTCTCATGCCAGCGGGGCGGCGGATCCAGGGCGGCCAGGGTCTCGGCCTGCCGCGCCCGCAACACGGGGCTGGTTTCCACCAGATGGGGCGCGCCACAGGCCGCGCGGAAGGCCGGCACCTGCCCGGCGGCGCGCCAGAAATCCTGCATCAGGGTGCCCCGGCCGGGCCCCATTTCCGCCAACACCAGGGGATCGGGGGCGCCCCCCTCCTGCCACGCCACCGCCGCCCACAGGCCCAGCATTTCCCCGAACATTTGGCTCACCTCGGGGGCGGTGACGAAATCCCCCGCCGCGCCAAAGGGATCGCGGTCGGCGTAGTAGGCGGCCACGGCGTCGGCCATCCACGTCTGCACGGGCAACGGGCCCTGCTGGCGGATGCGCTGGCGCAGGCGGTCTCCCACGGCGGTGGTTGAGGTCATGTGGCCGGCTTTTCCGGGGAGTCGGCGTTTTCCTCATCGGCCGCCGGCCGGTCGGGGAGGGGCGGCCGGCAACTGGCCCAAACCATGATGCCCACGCCCCCCACGATCATGGGCAGGCTGAGCAGTTGCCCCATGGTGAGCCCCCCGGCCAAAAAGCCTAGGTGCAGGTCCGGCTCCCGGTACATTTCGGCAATGGAGCGGAACACGCCATAGCCGGCCACAAAGGCGCCCGACAGCATGCCGCCCTGGCGCCGCACCCGGGGACACAACCACAGAGCGAACAGCACCCCCCCCAGGGCGAGGCCTTCCAGGGCCGCCTCGTAGAGCTGGCTGGGGTGGCGAGGCAACGGACCGCCGGTGGGGAACACCATGCCCCAGTCGCTGTCCGTGACCCGGCCAAAAAGCTCGCCGTTGATGAAGTTGGCGATACGGCCAAAGAACAGACCCACGGGCACGGCCACCGCCACCACGTCGGTCACCCCCAGGAAGGGCCGCTGGTGGCGGCGGGAGAACAGCCACAGCACCAGGATCATGCCCAGCAAACCGCCGTGGAAGGACATGCCCCCCTGCCACAGGAACACGATTTCCCACGGGTGAGTGAGGAAATGCCCGAGCTTGTAGAAAAACACGTAGCCCAGCCGCCCCCCCAGGACGACGCCCAGGGTGGCCCAGACCAGGAAATCGTCCACCTGGGGCGGGGTGAGGGCGTGGGGCGGGCGTTTCACCAGGGCGCGGATGTAGGCCCAGCCCAGAAACAGCCCCGCCACGTAGGCCAGGGCGTACCAGCGAATCACCACCGGCCCCAGGGACACGGCCACGGGGTCGATGTCGGGATAGACGAGGGCCATGAAGGGCGGTCTCCCTGCGGCACGGGGGGAAGGAGTGCCCCTACCGGTAGCGGTCGGGGCGGGCCAGATAGTCCTGGACATAGCGCCGCACGCCCTCCTCCAGCGACGTGAAGGGCACCTCGCAGCCGGCGGCGCGCAAGCGGGTCATGTCCGCCTGGGTGAAATACTGGTAGCGGTCGCGCAGTTCAAGAGGCATGTCCACATACTTGATGCGCGGTTCCTTGCCCAGGGCGCGGTAGACGGCGGCGGCCAGATCGGCGAAGCTGCGGGCCCGGCCGGTGCCCAGATTGTACAGGCCGCTCATGTGGGGCCGGTCCAGGAACCACAGCACCACGTCCACGCAATCGTCCACCCAGATGAAGTCCCGCAACTGGCCACCATCGGGATAATCGGGGTGGTGAGAGTTGAACAGGTGGGCGGGGCCGTTGACCTCTGCCGAGGGGTAGATCTGGGCCACCACGCTTTTCTGGTTGGCCTTGTGGTATTCGTTGGGGCCGTAGACATTAAAGAACTTGAATCCGGCCCATTGGGGCGGGCGGTGGGCGCCCTCGGCGATCATGCGGGCCACGCGGCGGTCGAACACGTGCTTGGACCAGCCATAGGCGTTCAGGGGACGCAGCCGCGCCAGGTCCTCCACCGAAAAGGCATCCACGAATCCGGCAGTGCCATCGCCATAGGTGGCGGCGGAGGAGGCATAGAGGAACGAGATCTCGTGGGCGGCACACCACTGCCACAGGTCCAGGCTCAGGCGCAGGTTGTTGCGCACGATCAGGTCGGCATCCCGCTCGGTGGTGGCGGAGATGGCGCCCATGTGGATAACGGCGGTGATGGAATCCCGATGGCCATCCAGGAATTCCCAGATCTGTTCCGGGGTGATCAGGTCCCGCAATTCGCGCTTGGCGATGTTCTGCCACTTCTCCCGCGTGCCCAGACGGTCACAGACCACCACGTCATGGCGCCCCCGGGCTTCCAGGGCGGCGACAATATTGGAGCCGATGAAGCCGGCTCCACCGGTTACGAGAATCATGGTGCGCCCTCCGGTTCTCCCCCTGTCTGTTCTGTATAGGGGGACGAACCGGCCGCGGCAAGGATGGCATGGTTGAACCTGGAGACGCGACAGGACATAATGAGCGCGCATGTCCCCGACTCCAGGGCCGAGGTGCGGCATCCCGGCCGCCCCGCCCCGGGGCGACCCACCACCGGGCCGAAGGAACCGCGATGCAGACCGATAACCGCTTCTTTGATGACATGGCGCGCATGGCCGGCGGGGCCATGGGGGTCGTAACCGGTCTGAAGGGCGAAGTGGACGCCCTGGTCCGCCAGCAGGTGGAGCGCCTGATGGCCTCCATGGATCTGGTGCGGCGCGAGGACTTCGACGCGGTGCAGGCCATGGCCGCCCGCGCCCGCGCCGAACAGGAAGCGCTGGCCGAACGGGTGGCCGCCCTGGAAGCGGCTCTGGGCCAGCATCCGGATGCCGGCGGCACCGCTGGGGCCGATCATGGGGGGCCGCAGGGCTGACGCCACGTCGGGGCGGCGCGGGAGGGGGCCGGTCTGCGAAACCGGCCCGTCCCGCCTTTTGACTGTCAAGGAGAACGCATGACTATCCCCTCCATGGACCACGACGAAGAGCCGTTGGCCAACCCTCTCGACGTGGTGGAGCAGATCGCCGCCGCCCAGGACTGGGCTTTCGACCGGCCGGGCGAGGATGAATTGCGGGTGGAGGTGCCCGGGCACTGGTGCACCTACAACCTGTTCCTGGCTTGGCGCGAGGACGTGGCGGCCATGAACCTGACGTGCGCCTTCGACATGCGGGTGCCCGAACCCCGGCGCACCCCCGTGTACGAATTGCTGGCGCTGTCCAACGAAAAACTGTGGCTGGGTCATTTCTCCCTGTGGCAGGAGGAAATGATCCCCCTGTTCCGCCACTCCATCCTGTTGCGCGGCGCCACCGCCGTGGAGGAGATCGAGGAACTGATGGACATCGCGCTCGGCGAGTGCGAGCGCTTCTATCCGGCGTTCCAGTTCGTGGTGTGGGGCGGCCGGCCGGCGGCGGAGGCGGTCACCGCCGCCATGCTCGATACCATGGGCGAGGCCTGAGCCGTGCCGCTGACCCTGCCCGGACCGCTGGTGCTGGCCGGTGGTGGCAACATGGGGTCGGCGCTGCTGGATCGCTGGCAGGCGCAGGACCTGAACGCCCCGACGCTCACGGTGGTGGAGCCGCACGCCCCCACGGCCGAGGCCCTGCGCACCACCCACCCCCACCTGACGGTGGTGCCGTCGCCCGAGGGCCTGGCCCCGGCGGCGGTGGTGGTGCTGGCGGTCAAGCCCCAGGTGATGCCCACGGTGCTGCCGGCCTATGCCGGGCAGGCGGCGGCCGGGGCGCTGATGCTGTCGGTGGCGGCGGGGCGGAGCCTCTCCTTCCTCGCCGATCATCTGGGCGCCGGCGCCCGGGTGGTGCGGGCCATGCCCAACACGCCGGCGCGTCTGGGGCTGGGCATGACGGTGCTGTGCGCCGCGCCTCCCGTGGACGCCGGCGGTCGCGCCCTGGCCGAGGCCCTGCTGGCGGCCGTGGGCGCGGTGGCATGGCTGGAGGACGAATCGTTGATGCATGCGGTCACCGGGGTTTCCGGCAGCGGCCCGGCCTACGTCTTTCTGCTGGCGGAGGCCCTGGCGGAAGCGGGGGTGGCCCAGGGGCTGCCGGCCGATCTGGCCGGGCGGCTGGCGCGGGAAACGGTGCGTGGGGCCGGGGCATTGCTGGGCGGGGCGGACGAGGACCCCGCCACGTTGCGCCGCCAGGTCACCAGCCCCGGCGGTGTGACCGAGGCGGCCTTGTCGGTCTTGATGCGCGAGGAGGACGGCCTGCCCACCCGCCTGCGCGAGGCATTGGCGGCGGCGGTGGCCCGTTCCCGGGCCCTGGATGGATAATCGTTTTTACGATTATTTCCCCGCTTTGCGTTCCCATTCCCAAGGAGAATGACTCATGACCCGGGCTGGCCTGTTGGCGTCTTTTGCGGCCGCGCTTTGTCTTTGCCTCAGCGGCTGCATCAGCATTTTCTAAAAGAGAACCACGGTCAATGGGCCCCAATTCTCGGGGTCCATTGACCGTGTGACTCAGCTCTATCTATTTGGTTTAGAGCGGATTCACGCCCCCAATCCGGTTCACAGCGTGAACCCGATTGGGGGC
>CAZHRQ010000034.1:0-23001 GCA_964535075.1 uncultured Rhodobacterales bacterium
GGGATTGACCCAGGAGATGGTGAACACCGTCAGGCCCTGGGATACGGCGTAGCGGATGAAGGAGTTCTTGGGTCGCAGATCCAGGATGTAGTACTTGTTGATCCACGGCGGCACGATCAGCAGCGGCCGCCGCGCCACCGTTTCCGTTTGCGGCGTGTATTGGATAAGCTGCATCAAGCGGTTTTCATACACCACCTTGCCGGGGGTGATGGCCAGATTCTCGCCCACGGTAAAGGCTTCGGTATCGGTCATGCTGATCTTCAGCCGGCCGTCGCCCCGCTCCAGGTCGTCCAGGAGGTTGTTCAGGCCCTTGATCAGGTTTTCGCCCCCCGTTTCCAGGGTGGTGCGCAGCACCTCCGGATTGGTGAGCACGAAATTGCTGGGCGCCATGGCATCGGCGAACTGGCGGGTGTAGAAATCCACCTTGCGCCGGTCGTCGGCGTCCAGGCCCTCCACGTTGTTGACCACATCCCGCATCCAGCGCGCGGTGAGCAGGTACGATTGCTTGATGAAGTCGAAAAGGGCGTTTTCTTCCCACGCTTCGTCCTTGAAGCGGCGGTCGCCCCGGGGCGGCGTGATCACCGGCGCGCTTTCCTGCCCCATCATCTTGAGGGCGGCGCTCTGCCACAGGGTCATGTAGTCCTGCCACAAAGACATCTGCGCTTCCCACAACCGGGTGGGGTCGGTCATGAGGCGGGTGGTCATTTCCAGGAAAGCCTGGCCCACGTTCAGGGGATCACCCTGGCCGGTGAACATCCCGTCCGCACCCTGGCGGTTCAGGAAGTCCTGCATCATCCACTGGCTGCGCTCGGCGGCGCGGGTCATGGCGGCGGCAAAGGCCACCGGATCCGGGGCCTTGATGTCGGGGGGCGGTTGATCGGTCATGCTCGCTTCCTTATCATCCGCAGGATGTTCCGGGGGCCTAGAGCCTATCGCGGTCAATGGGACCCAATTCTCGGGTCCCATTGACCGCGTGAATCGGCTCTATCCATTTGTTTTAGAGCGGATCGCGGCACACTGGGGCGCAACAACCGGAGCCCGCCGCGCCGGTCAGCGTGGGACAATTATTGTGCAGTAGCGAAGAGACGATGTGAAGCCTTGTATGGCCGGACGTGCTATACAGGAACCGGGAAACCACTGAAAAAGCCCGCCACCAGCCGGGATCCACAAGCGGGGACAGGGGACGATGCCCATGCAACAGGCGGGTCGGACGCCACTGCGCACCACACTAGGCCATAACGTCCAGCGGCGGCTTGCCGAGGTGGCGTTGCTGCTGGGCGCCGCCAGCGCCCTGAGCAGTTGTGCCGTCTACGAACGCATGATCGCCGCCCCCGGCAGCGAAAAGGCCGAGCGCACCATGGTGGCGGAGCAGGGCGCCGATGCTGGGGATACGGCCCCGGTGCTGAGTGGCGTGGACGACGAAACCGCCGCCCGGGCGGCGGAAGCGGCCCCCTGGCCGAAACTGCGCGACGTGCCGGGCCGGCCCGAGACCACCTCTGTGAGCGAGCGGGCGGAAATCCGGCAGGATCTGGTGGCGGATCGCGCCGCCGCCGGTGGGGATTACGATCCCGACAGCCTGGTACCCCCCGGCGTCCGGGGGGAGGCCCTGCCGCCGCCGGGCCTGGACAGCACCGACTTCGCCGCCACCGATATCCAGGACATTCCCACCCTGCCGCCGGGCACCGTCCCCGAGGACAGCCCCGTCGCCGATCCCATGAGCGATCCCATGAGCGACCTTATGGCCGGTCCTGCCGACGGGCCCGCCCGCGATGCCGTGACCGGAACGGCCACGGTGCCGGTGGATCCGTCGCCGGAAGCAGCGCCCGGTGCTGAGGGATACACCGTGACCCGTCCCACCGCCGTGGCCGCCTCCGATCCCCTGACGGGTGCGGCCTCCCCCGCGCCGGCGGCCGTGACCCGTCCCGCCCCGGTGGCCGCCCTGGCCACCGCCCCCACGCCGGTGACCGACGCCGACGCCGGGTCGGCGGCCGAACCCACGCCAGCTCAGGTGAACGCGGCCGCCGTGGGGCGTCGTCCTCCCCCGCCCGAGGCCCCAGGCGTGACCCGGCCCACGCCTGTGAGCCAGAGTCGCGGCGCGGCGCCCATGGCCCTCGCTGCCCCTGCCGCCCCCGCCGCCCCGCCGCGGGTGCCCCGGGTCAGGGCCCGGGGCGTGCCCGGCAACATGCCGGTGCTGGCCGACGCCTATGCCGCCGCCCTGAGCGAAAGCGCCCCGGAAGCCTATCCCTTGGTGACCCAGGGGGGCGGTACCGCGCCCCGGTCCCTCACCCTGGCCCTCACCCGCGATCCGGCGGACGTGGTGCCGGCCGATCCCGGGCGTCAGGCCTGGGATGCCGCCGCCTCCCGCGCCGTATCGGCGCGCTTCGGTCCCCGCGCGGCCAGGGGCCTTGCGGGGGCGGAAAAAGCGGCCGTGATCTACTATGATGTCAACGCCACGGGCCTGACCGCCGGTGACCGCACCATCGTCACCCAGGTGGCCGGGGCATGGCGTCAGCAGCGCGATGCCCTGATCCGGGTGGTGGGCCATGCCTCGGCTCACGCCGCCGCCATGGCACCGGCGGAACGGGAACGGGTGAACCGCATGGTGTCCGAGGCCCGGGCCCAGAATGTGGCCGAGGCGTTGATGGCGGCCGGGGTGCCGCGCTCGGCCATCGTGCTGGAGGCCGTGGGCGACCGCGATCCCGCCTATCAGGAAACGGCGCCCACCGGCCGGGCCGGCAACCGGCGCACGGAAATCTATCTCCTGCCGTAGCGGACGGCCTTCGGGGCGCCGCGCGCGGGACTCGACAAACCGGGGGCGGCGTGGCACACCCCCTCGCCTCCGGGTACGACGGCACCCCCGTCGTCTCCTCACCGCCGGCGGGTTCGCCGCCGGCATGTCACCGGTCCGACGTCCAGGAATCCGAGATCATGGAAGAGGAATTCTACCGCATCAGGCGCCTGCCCCCCTACGTGTTCGCCGAGGTCAACGCCATGAAGGCGCGGGCCCGAGCGGCCGGCGCCGACATCATTGATCTCGGCATGGGCAATCCGGACCAGCCCACGCCGCCCCACATCGTGGAAAAGTTGATCGAGACGGTGCGCAACCCCCGCACCCACCGCTATTCCATGTCCCGGGGCATTCCCGGCCTGCGCAAGGCCCTGGCCGGCTACTACGAGCGGCGCTTCAACGTCACCCTCGATCCCGAGTCCGAGGTGATCGTCACCATGGGGTCCAAGGAGGGGCTGGCCAACCTGGCCCAGGCCATCACCAGCCCCGGCGACGTGTTCCTGGTGCCCAATCCCAGCTATCCCATTCATGCCTTCGGCTTCATTATCGCCGGGGGCGCGCTGCGGCACATGCCGTTGTCCGGGGAGTTCAACCAGGAAAACTTCATGCGCAGCCTGGAGCGGGCGGTGCGCCACAGCGTGCCCCGACCCACGGCGCTGGTGATCAACTACCCCTCCAACCCCACCGCTCAGGTGGTGGGCCTGGACTTCTACGAGGCCGTGGTGGATTTCTGCCGTCACCACGGGGTTTACGTGCTGTCGGACATCGCCTACGCGGAAGTCTATTTCGACGACAACCCGCCGCCCTCCATCCTGCAAGTGAAGGGGGCGCGGGAGATCGCCGTGGAGTTCTACAGCCTGTCCAAGACCTACAACATGCCGGGCTGGCGCATCGGTTTCGCCGCCGGCAACAAAAAGCTGATTGCCGCCCTGACCCGCATCAAATCCTACCTGGACTACGGCGCCTTCACGCCCATTCAGGTGGCGGCGGCCACCGCCCTCAATGGACCGCAGGAATGCGTGGACGAAATCCGGGGCCTGTACCGCCAGCGCCGGGATCTGCTCATCGACGGTTTGCAAGCGGCGGGGTGGGACATTCCCCGGCCCCCGGCCACCATGTTTGCCTGGGCGCCCATTCCCCCCGCCTTCGCCCACCTGGGGTCGCTGGAGTTCTCCAAGCTGCTGCTGCGGGAAGCGGAGGTGGCGGTGGCGCCGGGGCTGGGCTTTGGCGAATACGGCGACGGCCACGTGCGCATCGCCCTGGTGGAAAACCGCCACCGCAGCCGCCAGGCCATCCGCAACATCAAGGCCTTCCTGAACCGCTATGACGCGGTGCTGGAAGGCGTGGAACGGGAACAGGCAGTGACGTGATGACCCATACCGCAGCACCGCTCAAGCTCGCCATCGCCGGTCTCGGCACCGTGGGGGCCGCCACCGTGGCCCTGTTGCAGCGTCATGAGAAGATGCTGGCGGAACGGGCGGGCCGTCCCCTGACCGTGGTGGCCGTCTCCGCCCGCGACCGCACCCGGGACCGGGGCGTGGATCTCGGCGCCTACACCTGGTACGACGACCCGGTGGCCATGGCGGAACAAACCGACGCCGATGTGGTGGTGGAACTGATCGGCGGGGCCGAGGGCGTGGCCCGGCAGGTGTGCGAAACGGCCCTGGGCCGGGGGCGGGCCGTGGTCACCGCCAACAAGGCCCTGCTGGCCCTGCACGGGGCCGACCTGGCCGCCGCCGCCGGCACGGTTCCCCTGGCCTATGAAGCGGCGGTGGCCGGCGGTATTCCCGCCATCAAGGGTCTGCGCGAGGGCCTGGCCGCCAACCGGGTGACGGAGGTGCGGGGCATCCTCAACGGCACCTGCAATTTCATCCTCAGCACCATGCGGGAAAGCGGTCGCGACTTCGCCGACGTGTTGGCGGAGGCCCAGGCCCTGGGCTATGCCGAGGCCGATCCCGCCTTTGACGTGGACGGGGTGGACGCGGCTCACAAGCTGGCCATCCTGGTGGGGCTGGCCTTCGGCACACCCCTGGAGTTCGATTCCCTGGCGGTGGCCGGTATCCGGCCGGTGACGGCACTGGACATCCGCTATGCCGAACGCCTGGGCTATCGCATCAAGCTGCTGGGCACGGCGCGGCAGGCGGCGGACGGCACGGTGGATGCCCGGGTGGCGCCGGCTTTGGTGCCGCTGCACTCGGCCCTAGCCCATGTGGAAGGCGTGACCAATGCGGTGGCCGTCACCGGCGACGCCGTGGGCGATACCCTGTTCGTGGGGCCCGGCGCCGGCGGCGATCCCACCGCTTCCGCCGTGGTGGCTGATCTGGTGGACGTGGCCCGGGGCGGGGTGCCGCCGGTGTTCAACCGTCCCGCCGACCGTCTGACTCCCGCCGTGCTCACGCCGCCGGAAGCCCGGCACGGCGCCGCCTACATGCGGTTACAGGTGGCCGACCGGGCGGGGGTGTTCGCCGGCATCGCCGACGTGCTGCGGGACGAGGACATTTCCATCGAATCGGTGTTGCAGGATGGCCGCAACCCCGGCGAGACGGTGCCGGTGGTCATGACCCTGCACGACGCCCCCCGCGCCGCCCTGGAACGCATGGTGGCCAAGGTGGCGGCCCTGGCCGACGTGGCGGCGCCGCCCCTGGTGATGACCATCGAACCGCACTGAATCCTGTCCGGGAAGGAAACGCGCATGGCCTCCGAGGGAATGGACCGCAATCTGGCCCTGGAAATGGTGCGGGTAACGGAGGCGGCGGCCCTGGCCACCTCCCGCTTCATGGGTCTGGGGGACGAGCAGGCCGCCGACGAGGCCGCGGTGGATGCCGTGCAGCAGGCGCTCAACCGCCTGCCCATCACCGGCACCGTGGTCATTGGCGAAGGGGTGGCGGAATCGGCGCCCAAACTGCACGTGGGCGAGACGGTGGGGCAGGGCGGTCCGGCGGTGGACATCGCCCTCGATCCCCTGGAGGGCTCCACCATCTGCGCCAAGGGGGCGGAAAACGCCGTGGCGGTGGTGGCCGTGGGCGAGGCCGGGTGCTTCCTGGACATGGGCGGTTTCTACATGGAGAAAATCGCCGTGGGGCCCGACGTGCCGCCGGAGACCGTGCACCTGGCCGCCTCCCCGGAAGAGAACCTGAAGGCCCTGGCGGCGGCCCGGAACTGCGCCGTGGGCGATCTGCTGGTGTGCCTGCTGGACCGGCCCCGGCACGAGGACCTCATCGCCCGGGTGCGGGAGGCGGGAGCCCGCATCAAGCTGATCGAGGATGGGGATGTTTCCGGCGTGATCGCCACCGCCCTGCCGGAAACGGGCATTTCCCTCTATCTGGGCAGCGGCGGCGGGCCGGAAGGCGTGCTGGCGGCGGCGGCCCTGCGTTGCCTGGGCGGCCACATGCAGGGGCGGGTGCTGTTGCGGCACGAGGATGACCGCCGCCGCGCCGCCGAGGCCCGGCTGCCCTTGGATGGCCGCGTTTATACCGGGGAGGAGATGGCCGCCGGGGCGGTCACCTTCGCCGCCACCGGTGTCACCGACGGTACCTTGTTGCGGGGCGTGCGCTGGCACCGGGAGGGCGCGACCACCCACAGTCTGGTGCTGCGCTCGTGCACCGGCACCGTGCGCCGTATCGAGGCCCGGCATGATTTCCGGCGCAAGACCGGGCCGCGGGGTCATGATGACGAGGCCGACCATGGCTGAACCCGCATCGGACCTGGCGGCCGTGGATCCCGACGGGCCGTTGCTGGGCGTCACCGGCTCTCTTTCCGGCAACCGCTGGCGGGCCCGGGCCACCGATCCCCGCCTGGGGCTGGCCCTGGCCCAGCGTTACCACGTGCCGGAGGTGGTGGGGCGGGTGATGGCCGCCCGGGGCGTGGACCTGGAGGAGGCCGGGGTGTGGCTCGCCCCCACCCTGCGGGCGCTGCTGCCCGATCCCTCGGTGTTGCAGGACATGGACACCGCCGCCCACCGGCTGGCCACGGCCATCACCGGCGGCGAGCTGGTGGCGGTGTTCGGCGACTATGACGTGGATGGGGCCACCTCCACCGCCCTGTTGAGCCGGTTTCTCACCGCCGTGGGGGGGCGGGTACGGCCCTACATCCCCGATCGCATGCGGGAGGGCTACGGTCCCAACACCCCGGCCCTGCTGCAACTAAAAACCGAGGGTGCCACCCTGTGCCTGACCGTGGATTGCGGCATCACCGCCCACGAACCCCTGGCGGCGGCCCGGGACGAGGGGCTGGATGTGATCGTGGTGGACCACCACGAGGCGGAACCGGCCCTGCCGCCCGCGGTGGCGGTGGTCAATCCCAACCGCCTGGACGAGGACCGCCGCCTGGGGCATTTGGCGGCGGTGGGGGTGGCCTTCCTGCTGGTGGTGGCCACCAATCGGGTGCTGCGGGACCAGAACTGGTATGGCGGCAGCCGGCCGGAGCCCGACCTACGGCAGTGGCTGGACATCGTGGCCCTGGGCACGGTGGCCGACGTGGTGCCCCTGCGCGGCGTGAACCGGGCCCTGGTGGCGCAGGGGCTGAAGGTGATGGCCCGGCGCCGCAACCCGGGGATCACCGCCCTGGCCGACGTGGCCGGCGTGCGGGAGGCCCCCGACGCCTACCACCTGGGGTTCCTGCTGGGCCCCCGGGTCAACGCCGGCGGCCGGGTGGGCGAGGCCGGCCTGGGCACCGAGCTGCTGTCCACCGATGATCCCGGCCGCGCCCAGACCCTGGCCCGCCTGCTGGACGACTACAACCGGGAGCGGCAGGAGATCGAGGCGGCGGTATTGGCCGAGGCCATAGAACAGGTGGAAAGCAAGCCCGACGACGGCCTGCCGCTGGTGCTGGCGGCGGGGGAGGGCTGGCACCCGGGGGTGATCGGCATTGTGGCCGGGCGGCTGAAGGAACGCTACAACCGGCCCGCCTGCGTGGTGGCCCTGGACAACGGCGTGGGCAAGGGCTCGGGCCGTTCGGTGACCGGGCTGGACCTGGGCACGGCGGTGCTGGCGGCGCGGCAGTCGGGGGTGTTGACGGCCGGCGGTGGCCACGCCATGGCGGCGGGCTTCACGGTGGCGGCAGAGCGCCTGGCGGATTTCCGCGCGTTCCTGGTGGCCCGGCTGGCGGAACAGCTCGATGGCGGGCCGCTGGTGCCCGATCTGACCCTGGATGGCCTGCTGGACCCCCGGGGGGCCACGCCCGAGTTGGTGGCGGCCCTGGAGGCCCTGGCGCCCTTTGGGGCCGGCAACCCCCAGCCCCGCTTCGCGCTGCCGCAGGTGACGGTGGTACAGGCGGACGTGGTGGGCGCCGGCCACGTGCGGTGTCAGTTGCGGGGGCCCCAGGGGGGGCGGGTGAAGGCCATGGCCTTCCGGGCGGCCGATTCGGCCTTGGGCCATGCCCTGTTGTCGGCTCGGGGCCGGCCGCTGCACGTGGCCGGCAGCCTGCGCCCCGACCGTTGGCAAGGGCGCAACGGCGTTCAGGTGTTCATTGATGATGCCGCCCTGGCGTAAGGGGCTGGTGGCGTGGCTGCTCCTGGTCCTGGGGGTTCTGACGCCCGGGTCGGCGGCGGCGGTGTCGGCGCTGGTGGTGGACCTGGGCCAGGGCAAGATGCTGCGCGCCGATGAACCCACGGAACCCCACCCGCCCGGGGTGGTGGCGCGACTGATGGTGCTGTACCTGCTGCTTCAGGACCTGGAGCGTCAGCGCCTCACGCCCAGTACGCCGTTGGTGATCCCTCCCGACGCGGCCGCCGCCGATTCGCCCGGGCCCGATCTGGCGCCCTGGGGCCTGATGACGGTGACCACCGCCCTGGATCTCCTGGCCCTGACGCCCTCGCCGGCGGTGCCCCGGGTGGTGGCGCGCAATCTGGCCGGCACCCCCGAACGGTTCGTGGACCGCATGCAGGCCCAGTCGCAGAGCCTGGGGATGAAAGGCACCCTGTTCAAAACGGTGACCGGCGACGGTCCCGAGTCCGGCCAGACCACGGTGACCGACGCCATAATCCTGGCGGGGGCGCTGATGCGGGATTTTCCCTCGGCCTACGGTTTGTTCCGGCAGCGCGCCATATCTTTCCAGGGGCGGGAAGTGGCCAATATCAATACGCTGCTGGGGGAGCATGGCGTGGACGGCCTGCTGGCGGGGCGCACGGCCGGGGGCGGCTATGGGGCGGTGATTTCCGCCGCCCGAGGGGAACGGCGGCTGCTGGTGGCCGTGTTAGACGGTCCCAGCCTTGCCGGCACCTTGCGCCACGCCGCCACCCTGTTGCAGCAAGGCTTTGCCGGGGACTGACTTACACGCCCATCTACCGTTCGCAAGTGAACGCCTCCAGACCCAGCCGGCCTTCGGAAAAGGCCCGCAGGGTGTTGGCCACCATCAACGGAAAATCATGGCCCAGGACCAGATGCAGGCCCAGGGGCGGTGGCCAGTCGTGAGCGCGCATGCGGGCCAGGCCTTGGGCCATGGCGACCGTGCTCACATCGGTATGGTCCTCCCGGCCGATGATCCGGAATCCGGCGCGGGCCAGCAGGGTCAGCAGCGTGGCGGCGGTCACGGGATGGTTGGCTTCCGGTCGGCGCGCCCAGGGCACGGGATAGGCGATGTCTCGGCCGTCCCGCGCCAGGATGTCGTAGATCACCAGCCGACCCCCCGGTTTCAGCACCCGGGCCACTTCCGCCAACAGAGGGGCCTTGTGGGCCACGTTCATGCCCACGTGGATCATCCAGGCACCGTCGAAAGTGGCATCGGCGAGGGGCACCGGCGGGGCGGCGGCGTTGGCTTCCAGGACCGTCACCTGATCGGCCATGCCCAGCCAGCGGGAGAGGGTGTTGGCGGCGTGGGTATAGTCGGGGCACAGATCCAGGCCCGTGACTCGGCAGCCCCAGCGTGCCGCCAGACGCCGCGCGGGCCCGCCCAGCCCGGCCCCCACGTCCAGGATATGATCCGTCGGTGCGGGGGCCAGCAGGGTGATCAGGCGGTCGGTGGCGGTGCGCCCCCCCGTGTGGAATTCGTCCAGGGCCGCCACATCTTCCGGGGCGATGTTTTCGGGGCTCAGGTCGGCGTGGCGCAGGGCCTGTTGCACCTGGCTCAGCAGATCGGGGCGGCGGTAATGGGCCAGAACCGGGGCAAAGTCGTTCATGCGGTGCTGTCCTGATACCCCCCCCGGGGGCCTTATAGACGAACAACGGCGAGAGCCCGCAGCTCTCGCCGTTTATTCTGGCTGTTGCCTATAACGGACCCTGTGGCGGGTCCCTGGCTGTGTCGCGGTCGCCGGTCGGTTTTTTTGTGTGACCGGTACGCCGTGATCCTCCCCAAACTCGGGCCTGACCACGCAGGATGGGTCGTTGCCATCTCTGTTGTTCCGCCCGGTGGGGCGTGGCGCGTGGTGGTTCGTTCCCGTGACCCGGACCATATGAAATTTCCGATGCCTTGTCACCCCCAAAAACGCATGATGATTCCACAACGGCGGCCTTCGCCGTTATCATTGCCAATAGAGCGGATCGCGCCCAATCAAAGAGAGGGCCAATCACCGGGGGGCGGCAAGGGAAAAAGGCATGAAATACAAAGGGTTGTTCTTTTTGCCGCTGCTGGGGCTGCTGCTGGCGGTCATGCCGGCCGCGGCTCAGGACCCCAACGGTGAGGTGCGGGTGCGTACCGAAGAAGGCCCGGGGCGCGTGTTGCCGCCACCGGTGGCCCCCGTGTCCCCGCCGACGGCCCAACCGGAGAGTCTGCGTTCTCGGCGGGCGTATCCCATGCGGGTGCGGACGGAGGACTGCCGGCGGTTGTTGGGCATGGACCGGGAAAAGCCCGCCCGAGGCGTTTCCGTCCCCTCGGCGGACTATGTGCCGGGTGTGGACGTGCACGGCCGCCCGGTGGCCTCGGCGGAGGATCCTTACCGCGGCCCCGGCCAGGATTACCAACTGCCGTCGGCCCTGGTGCTGTCGCTGAACGTGGATGTGTTCGAGGCCATGGGCCTGACCCCCCCGCCCGGCGTGAGCGGCGCGTTGCCCATCGGCCAGCTCATCATCGGGCCCCAGGGGCGCACCACCCTGGATGGCCGGCCCCTGGGCTCCGACGAACTGGCCGCGTTGCGTCGCGCCTGTGCCCGGGCCTTTCCGCCCCGCAACTAGAGCCTATCGCGGTCAATGGGACCCAATTCTCGGGTCCCATTGACCGCGTGAATCGGCTCTATCTATTTGATTTAGAGCGGATCGCGGTCAATGAGGCCCGATTCAGAAACTGGGCCAGCCTTCCTCGGCCAGGCGGCCGCGCACGAAGGTCATGTGTTCTTCCAGGCTTTCCGTAATACGCAGGGCGGTTTCCAGGGCGCGCAGGCCCTCTTCCCCCCCCACGATCGGCGGGGTGCCGGTTTGTACCGAGTGCACGAAGGCCGCCACCTGGGCCGCCAGGGGGTCGTCCTTCTCGAAGGACTGAACCCGGGTCTTCACCCGGGGACGTCCCTGTTCGTCCACGCCCTCGGCCCGGCGCACCACGGCCAGGGTGCGTTCCACCAGATCCACGGAGACGTAGCTGTCCGGCTGGAACAGGCGCACCCGCCGTTCCGCCTTGCGGGCGATACGGCTGGCGATCACGTCGGCCACGCCGCCGTTGTCGAAGGTCAGACGGGTATCGGCCACGTCGGGATGACCGGAAAACACCGGGGCCCCCACCGCATCCACCTTGCTCACGGCGGCGGAGGTGAGGCTGAGCACCATGTCGATGTCGTGGATCATCAGGTCCAGGATCACCGACACATCGGCCACCCGGGGCTGAAACGGGCTGATGCGGGTGGATTCGATAAAGATGGGGCGGGTGAGCACCTCCCCCAGCGCCAGACGCACGGCGGAAAAACGCTCCAGATGCCCCACTTGCAGGATAAGATTCCGCTCCCGGGCCAGGTCCACCAGGGCGCGGGCGCTGTCCAGGCGGTCGCTGATGGGCTTTTCCATCAGCACGTGGACGCCATGCTCCAGGAAGAAGCGGCCCACCTCGCCGTGTAGGCTGGAGGGGACGGCGATGCTCACCGCATCCACCCGCCCGGCCAGTTCCCGGTAGTCGGCCACCGCCTCCACCCCGTATTGGGCGGCGTATTGCGCCCGCCGCTCGGGATCCGAATCGGCCACGGCCACCAAGGTGCTTTCGGGCAGGGCGGCATACTTGGCCACGTGGTGCCGGCCGAAATGGCCGGTACCGATCACCGCCGTACGGATGGGCTCGGACATGGGATTCCTCTCTCGGCCGCCGTTGTTCGGGGGATGCGCTGCAGGCTGAGTACGCTTTTCCCGCGCCGGCGGCAACCCGCCCCCTGGTGGCGATGCCCCGGAAAGGGTATGAAAGGGGCGTCCGCGCAACACTCTTCGCCATCCCGGGAGGTCCCCATGAGCGCCACACCGCATCGTCTGTTGCACACCATGCTGCGCGTCCGTGACCTGGAGGCGTCCCTGGATTTCTACACCCGGCTGCTGGGGATGCGTCTGCTGCGGCGCAAGGATTTCGAGGGCGGCCGCTTCACCCTGGCCTTTGTGGGCTATGGGGAAGAAAGCGAAACCGCCGTTCTGGAACTCACCCACAATTGGGATCAGACCGAGCCCTATGCGTTGGGCGACGGTTTCGGCCACATCGCGCTCGCCTGTCAGGATATCTATGGCCTGTGCGAGACCCTGGCCGCGGCGGGGGTCTCCATTCCCCGGCCGCCCGGACCCATGAAGCACGGCACCACCGTTATTGCTTTTGTTGAAGACCCTGACGGTTATAAGGTTGAGTTGATCGAAAAAGCCGAGTCGGCTTGAGACCCGCCCCTGTCCGAGGAACCTCGTCCATGAAGCTCCGCCTTTCCGATCGCCCCTCCGATCCCCATGCCCACGAGGACGCTCACGGACCCACCCTGGATGGCGGGCTGGATCTGGGACGCCTGCACGAACTGCTGGGTCTGATCGCCCAGGGGCGTTACCACGACGTGCCGGAGGCCGAGGACGACTTGGGCATGGCCGTGAAGGAACTGGCCCTATCCCTGGCCCAGCGCGCCCAAGGCGACGTGGACGGCATGGTGCAGGTGGGGGTGGAAAACGGCGAAGCGCTGGTTTCCGTGGCCCGCATGCGCCGGGACGTGGAGGAGGTCAGCCGCCGCGCCCAGACCATCGCCTCCGCCGCCGAGGAAATGGTGGCCAGCGTGCGGGAAATCGCCGCCAATTCCGATGCGGCGGCGCAGGAGGCGGAGGAAGCCCGCAGCACCACCGCGACCGGCATGAATTCGGCCCAGCGGGCGGTGGACACCATGGAAAGCATCGCCGCCGCCGTGGAGGAGGCCGCCGGGAAGGTCAACGCCCTGTCCGAAGCCTCCAACGAAATCGGCGTCATCGTTCAGGAAATCGAGGCCATCGCCAAGCAGACTAACCTGCTGGCCTTGAACGCCACCATCGAGGCCGCCCGCGCCGGTGAGGCGGGCAAGGGCTTCGCCGTGGTGGCCAACGAGGTCAAGAATCTCGCCAACCAGACGGCCAAGGCCACCGACGACATCCGCACCCGCATCAGTGGCCTGCAACAGGACATGGGGCAGATCGTGGAGTCCATGCATACCGGCGCCAGCCGCGTGGCCGAGGGGCGGGAGGTGATCGCCAATACCGGCGATGAAATGCACGGCATCGAATCCCGGGTCAGTTCCGTCAACCAGCGCATGCAGGACATCGCCGGCATTCTTTCCCAGCAGAGCGAAGCCAGCAACGAGGTGGCCGGCGGCATCGCCGTGGTGGCCGACATGTCCAACCGCAACGTGGAGGCCATTGCCCAGGTGGTGAGCGCCATGGACCGGGGCGATTCGGTGCTGAAGGAACGCCTGGATGTTCTGGCCGATACGGGAGAGGCCGTGGCGGTGGTGCAGGTGGCCAAGGCCGATCACGTGCGGTTCAAAAAACAGATCTTCGAGGCCTTGTCCGGCACCATCGAGATGCGGCCCGACGATGTAAGTGACTGCCGGAACTGCCGTTTCGGCCGCTGGTATTACACCCAGACCGATCCGGCCCTGACCAATCACCCGTCGTATCGCCAACTGGAAAAGCCCCACGACCGGGTGCACGCCAAAGGACGGGCCGCCATCAAGGCCTACTTCAACGGCGATGTGGAAGGGGCCTTCCGGGAAGCCGATGAAATGGAAGCAGCCTCCCGGGAAGTGCTGGGCCGGCTGGATGAACTGGCCCAGCATATCAAAATGATGTGACGGGCACGGCGCCTACAGGAACCGGCGGTCCACCGCCCACGGCCATTCCCGCAGGTAGGCTTCCACCTCCCGCACGCCTTCGGGCGTGCCCACGTGGCACCATTCCCCGTCGTGCACCAGCCCGAACAGCCGCTCTTCGGCCAGGGCGTGGTCGAACAGCACGTTGAAGGAAAAGGCCCCTTCGGGCGCGTGGGCGAACAGGCGTGGGTGCACGATCATCACCCCGCCATAGAGCAGCGGCGCCACCCGACCCTCCGCCCGTCGGGTCAGGCGGCCCAGCGGGTCCATGGTGACGTCGCCCGCGCCTTCATAGCCAAAGGCGGTGGCGGTACGGGCGGTGAGCAGCAGGGCATCCATGGCGCTGTCGTCCCAGGCCCGGGCCATGCGGTGCAGGGCCCGTTCCGGCCCATCCAGCCACAACACATCGGAATTGCAGACAATGAACGGGTCCTCGCCCAGCAGCGGCAGGGCCCGTTTCACGCCGCCCCCGGTTTCCAGCAGGGCATCGCGCTCGTCGGACAGCACCAGGGCCGGCGGGCCGGTCCGGGCCTTGAGGTGGGCTTCCAGCTTGTCGGCGAAATAGTGCAGGTTCACCACCGCCGTTTCCACGCCGCTGCGGGCCAGATTGTCCAGGGTGCGATCCACCAGGGTGCGGCCGCCCACCATCACCATGGGCTTGGGGCGGTCGTTGGTGAGGGGGCGCATGCGTTTCCCCAGGCCGGCGGCCAGCACCATGGCCCGGCGCGGCAGCATGGGCGGCGGCGGCGGGTGGGCGGTCAGGGGGGCGTCGGCGCCCACCACCGGTCCCGGGGCTGGCGCATCACGGGTCATGCAACGGCACTCCTCTCAGGGGCGGGGGACAATAGGTGTCGAACCATGCCGTCAGGGGCGCCAGGGCCGGATGGGCGAGGGCGTTTTCCATCAGGCGCCACAGGCGGGGCAGGTGGGCCAGATAGTGGGGCTTGTGGTCGCGCTTGCACAGGCGGGTGAACACGCCGATCACCCGGGCGTGGCGCTGGGCGGCCAACACCGCCCACGAAACGGCGAAGTCCTCGGGATCGAGCTCTGGGAAGGCCGCCAGATAATGCGCCCGCTCCGCCGCCACCACCGCCGGATCCACGTCGCGGCGGGCGTCCTCCAGCAAGCTCATCACATCGTAGGTGACCGGCGCCAGGGCGGCATCCTGGAAATCCAGCAGGCCACAGGCGCGGAAGCCCTCCCGCCCCGGCAGCCGCAGCAGGTTGTCCACGTGGAAATCCCGCAGCACCAGCCCCTGGGGCACCCGAAAGGCCAGGGGCAGCACCGCGTCCCAGGCGGCCAAGTAGGCGGCGCGCACCTCGGGCGGTACCGGGGCGTGGGTCATGGCCGGCAGGTACCAGTCCAGCAGCAGCGCCGCGCCCTCGCGCAGGCGGGCGTGGTCATAGGCGGGCGAGCCCTCGGGCACGGCGTTGTCGTGGCCGTGCAGGGTGATGAGCACGTCGGTGGCCAGGCGGTAGAGGGCGGCTTCGTCGGTGCCCCGGGCCAGCAGCCGGGTGAAGGTGTCGTCGCCCAGGTCCTCCAGCAGCACGAATCCGGCGCCGGCGTCGGCGGCCAGGATGCGCGGGGCGGAAAAGCCCAGCTCCACCAGCCGGCTGCCCACCCGCAGAAAGGGCCGTACGTCCTCCACCGGTGGCGGGGCGTCCATGAGCACCAGGGACTGGCCCTCGTGCTGAAGCCGGTGGTAGTGGCGGAAGGAGGCATCGGCGGCCAGCGGCACCACTTGGGCGGCGGCCAGCCCGGCCTGGTCGAGAAACCGGGCCAGTTCCGCCCGGCGCCGGGTGGCATCGGGGCGGCGCGGGCGCTCCTGGACGGGAAACAGGGCCTCCATGCGGGCCGGGGACAGGGCGGTCATGGAACGGAGGAACTCCCTGGACAATGAATGGGGGCGGCACGGGCAACAAACCGCGTGTCCGGGTTCTACCCCGGGGGCGTGAGCCCCGCAAGGGAGCGACCGCCGTCAGTGTGGCCGGGGCGGCCTTTGTTTTCCGTAAAGGATTTGCGGGGCTGGCGGTGAAGTCCCTGCTTGATCCCGGGCCGGGACCGCTCTACCCCTTTTTTTGTGGCCCGTTTTTTCGTGGATCTGCGGGCACGGCGATCCCCCTCACGGTATTTTTTCGTGGAGATGACGTATGAGCGCGCAGGTGTCTTCCCCCACCCCCTCCGTGACCGCGGATGTGGCCGTAATCGGCGCCGGGCCGGTGGGGCTGTTCACGGTCTTTCAATGCGGCATGTTAGGGTTGTCGTGCGTGGTGGTGGATTCCCTGGAGGCGGTGGGCGGTCAGTGCAGCGCCCTCTATCCGGAAAAGCCCATCTACGACATTCCCGCCTGTCCCGCCATCCAGGCGTCGGACCTGATCGCGCGCCTTTCCGCCCAGAGCGCCCCCTTTGACCCTACCTTTCTGTTGTCGGAGGAAGTGATCACCCTGGAGGGGTCGGCAGAAGCGGGCTTTCTTCTGGAGACCGCCGCCGGCACCCGCATCGCGGCCCGGGCGGTGGTGATCGCCGTGGGCGCCGGGGCCTTCGGGCCCAACCGCCCGCCCCTGGACAATCTTGCGGCCTTCGAGGGCCAAAGCGTGTTCTATTGGGTGCGGGAGAAGGAGCAGTTCCGTGATCGCCGGGTGGTGATCGCCGGTGGTGGCGATTCGGCCGTGGACTGGGCCCTGTCCCTGGCGGAGGTGGCGGCCTCGGTCCAGGTGGTGCACCGCCGCGACCGCTTCCGGGCGGCGCCGGAATCGGTGCGGCAGCTTCACGCCCTGGTGGAGAAAGGACAGGTGGAACTGGTGAGTCCCTATAATCTGCACGGCCTGGAGGGTCAGGACGGCCGCCTGGAGGCGGTGACCGTGGCCACCCTGGATGGCGACCAGCGCCGGTTGCTGGCCGATGTGCTGCTGCCGCTGTTCGGGCTGGCCACCGATCTGGGGCCCGTGGCCCGCTGGGGGCTGGAAATGCACCGCACCCACATCGTGGTGGACCCCACCACCGCCGCCACCAGCCGTCCGGGGGTGTATGCGGTGGGGGACGTGTGCACCTATCCCCACAAACGCAAGCTGATCCTCACTGGCTTCGCGGAGGCGGCGCAGGCGGCCCACGCCCTGTTCACCGTGGCCCGCCCCGGGGAGGCCCTGCATTTCGAGCATTCCACCACCCGGGGCCTGCCCGGGGAGGGGCGGTGACCACGGCGCCCTCACGGTGGCGTGATCTGGAAACGCAGACGGTGGAACCAGGGATCACCGCCGCCCGGGCCGCCGTGGCCCACGGTGATCCCCAGCCAGCCCCGGGCGGGAACCGGATGATCCAGGCAGGTGGCGGCATCGGGGACGGTCAAGGGCGCCGTGACCGTCTCCCAGTGCGCGGGGGGCTGGGCGCCATGGGGCAGCAGCCATGCCGCCAGGCCGGGCCGGCCCACGCCGCAGGCGGCGGGTTGCAGCAACAGGCGCAGGGTGTGGGGTTGGGCGTGTCCCTGGAACAACATCGTCGGGTCCAGGGGGACCATGACCCGGGGCAGGGTGAGCGTCGGGCCCAACAGACTCAGGGTAAGAGTGGCGGGGGTCGGCGGCGCCACGCCGGCGCCGGCCACCATGGCGGGCGGGGCGGCGTCGGCGGTCCCATACCCCAGCCCCTGGCCCGTTTCGCCACAGCCAGGCGCCTGATCGGTGGGGGCCTCGGCCACGGCCAGGGTGAAGCCCCATTGATTGTGGGTCACGGCATCGGCGGGCCGGGTCAGACTGAAGGTGAGCCAGGCATGGAGATCGCCACCGCCCACGGGCAGGGGCTCCGGCCACCACAGGCAGGTGGCGCCCGGGTCGGGCGCGTCGGGGCCCTGGGGTGGACCGGGGGTCTCCTCCGAAATGTCCAGGGCCCGTGGATCGGGACGGTCGGTCCCGGTGCCCGGTGGGTCCGGCAGGGGGCGCAGATGTTCGGGTGGCACCACCACCGGCAAGCGGCGTGTGCCCTGGGTCCGTACCAGGAAGGCCGCCCAGTCGGCGCCCAGGGCCGGGGGGTAGGCAAAGGGCTGAAGGGGGGCTTCCGGCGGCCCGGCGCAGTAGGCGGCCACCGCCTCCGCCGGGCTCAGCCAGCGCAATTGGTCATCGAATCCGTGTTGGCCGGGCGGATGCGTCTCGAAGGGCGTGGCCGGGTCCAGGTTGGCGTGTTCGCCGGGGGCGGCGTCGGCGGGCAGGGGGGTGCGGCCGCCCTCCGCGCGCAGGGCGCCGTCGCCGTCGGCCCCGGCCAGCCAGACCACCCAGGCCGCTTCCCGCGTCACCACGGTGGCGCCGCGATGGTCCCGCAGGCGCAGGGGGGTGGGGACGATCTGTGCCGGCGTGGTTCCGGCGGTGCAGTCGAACACCGGGGCGCGGGCGTAGGCGGGAAGGTGGCCGTGGGCGTCCACCATGGCGGTGCGGGGCAGGGCCAGGGTGCGCCAGGGCAGCACGCCGTGGGTGACGTTGTCGGCACAGCCGCCCGCCGGGGTGCCGGCGGCGGCCACGCCGGCGTTGGCGTCGCTCCGGCCCAGGGCGGCGTCGGCGGGGCAGGGCAGGTGCCCGGCCCGATGAGTGAGGGCATAACGGTCCAGGGCCGAGAGGCTGGTGGCAAGGGCACGCCGGTCATGGTCGGCGGGCGGGGCGGCGGTTTCCAGCACCGCCCGCAATCCCGCGCCGGCGCCCACGGCCACCAGCACCGTCAGCACCAGCGCCAGCAGCAGCGGCATCATGGGCAGGAGGGTCCGGCGATGGTCAGGGCACGCCCCAGGGTAGCAGCCTGGCGGCACGGCGCAACATGGGGCATGGCATGACCACCATCGTGGAACCTCGGCCACCGCTGCCCCTTCGGCTGCGGCTGATTGTGCACTACGTGGCCATTTTCCTGGTGCTGGGGGTGCATCTGCCCTTCTGGCCCGTGTGGCTGGAGGCGCAAGGCCTGAGTGCGTGGCAGGTGGGGGTGGTGCTGTCCACCTATTCGTGGATCAAGGTGATTTCGGGGCCTCTGGTGGCGGGCGCCGCCGATCGTTCGGGGCGGCGGCGGCCGTGGGTGATCGGCCTGGCGGCGGGGGCTTTTGTCACCATCTGGCTGTTTCCGGTGACCCATGGGCTGGTGCCGCTGTTTCTGCTCAGTGTGGTGTGGGGGGCGCTGTTCACGCCGGTGATTCCCCTGGCGGAAAACATGGCCACCACGGTGGCGCATCTGCGGGGACTGGATTACGGCCGGTTGCGGTTGTGGGGGTCCCTGTCTTTTATTGTCGGTGCCTGGGGGCTGGGCGCCCTGCTGGAACAGGGCGGCCCGGGTTTGATCTGGACCACGGTGATGTTGGCCCTGGCGCTGCTGGTGCTCACCAGTCTGGTGCAGCCCGAGTTGACGCAGCCGCCGGGCACCGCCACCCGGGGCGGGCTGCAACGCCTGCTGCGCCAGCGGGTGGTGTGGTTGTGGCTGGGGCTGACGGGGCTCGGTCACGTGAGCCATGCCATCTATTACGGTTTTTCCACCCTTCACTGGCAGGCGGCGGGGGTGCCTGATGGGGTGATCGGCGCCCTGTGGGCGGAGGGCGTGCTGGCGGAGGTGCTGCTGTTCAGTGTCAGCAACCGGGTGGTGGCGCGGCTGGGACCGACGACGCTGATGCTGCTGGGGACGGTGGGGGCGGGGGCGCGCTGGCTGGTGCTGGGCCTGACCACCGAGGTCTGGCTGTTGGCCCTGGTGCAACCGCTGCATGCCCTCAGTTTTGGCGCCTTACACCTGGGCGCCATGCATTTCATCGTGCGGGCGGCGCCGCCGGGGCGGTCGGCCACAATGCAGGGTCTTTATTCCGCCTCGGGGATGGGGCTGGCCATGGGGCTGGCCATGTTAGGGGCCGGGGTGCTGTACGAATCCCTAAGCGGCCGGGCCTTTCTGGTGATGGCCGGGCTGGCGGGCCTGGGCACGGTGTTGGCCTTGCGCCTGGCCCGCGCCTGGGACGGCACGCCGCTGGCGGATCGGTGAGCGCGGTTTCCTTACATGCCGTCCGTTTCGCGCAGGCGGGGCAGGATCAGGCCGTAGAAGGACGGCGGCATGGCGGCGCCGGTGAACATCCAGCCCAGATGGGCCTGACAGCCCTGGCAGCGGGCGATGGTCCAGGCGTATCCCGGGAACCAGGAAAAATCGTGGCTGGCGGGGGGTTGGAGATGACACCCCGGGGCCGCCCGGAAACAGCCGATGCGGAACACGAGCCCATGCGGATTGAACACCACGTGCTCGTGGTCGCCTTTCTTGGCGAAACGGGCGGCCTGATGGGTGATGAGATGGCCGCACTGACGGCACACCAGCCGCCGGCCGCTGGCATGGCGCTGGCGGCGTTGCAGGGGTTCCGAGTCTCCCCCCGGCAGGGGGGCGATCCGGGATCGTAGCAGGTGACGCGGCACCGGCGGCGCCCGTCCCGGGACGTGCCGTTGTGTGTGCAAGAAACCCCCCCATGCCCGGCGGTTCAGGCCGATTAAAAAGACTCAAAAAGTCTCCCTGATGGTCTCAGGATGCCGTGGTTTTGCCGCTGAAACAATCCCCTGACGGGGCGATGGGGGTAGAAAAAACAGCGCCCCCCTCATCCTTGAGCGTTACGCGCTGTAGAAGCGTATATTAACAAGTTTTCCAATTGATCCGGGTTTTGCAGCACGCGGGGGACCTTGTTCTGGCCGCCCAGGCGGCCGCGGGCGCGCATCCAGGCGATGAAGGTCCCCGGTGCCACCGCCGTCACCTGGGGCGGGGGCAGACTGAGGCCGCGGTGGGTGCGATAGTCGTCGTTGCCCGCCTGCAACCGGGCGTCCAGGCCATGGGCGAAGGCCGCCAGACCCTCGGGCGGCAAAGGACCCTCGGCCCATTCGATCACGTAGTGGTGGTCGGGTGGCGGGCCGGCCCGGGCGGCCACGGTCCACTCGGTGACGGTCCGGCCCCGGGCGTGCGACTCGGCGGCCACCGCCTGTTCCATCTCGCCGCCCGAGAGGTGTTCGCCCTCCACCGACACCATCCAGTCGGTGCGCCCGCTGATCACCAGCCGAGGGGGCTGGGTGGAAACGAAGCGCACCACGTCGCCCACCCGGTGGGCCCACAGGCCGGCCTCGGTGGTGACCACCAGGGCGTAGTCCTCGCCCACGCGCACGTCGGCCAGGGTCAGGCGGGGCGGATCGGGGGCGTCGTGCCGATCCACGGGCACGAATTCGTAGAACACGCCATGGTCGGTGAGCAGGCGCAGACCCGCCTCGGGCGTGGTGTCCTGGTAGGCGAAAAAGCCCTCGCTGGCGGTGTAGACCTCTCGCAGGTCGGTCCCCATGGGCGCCGTCAGGGCCTGGAAGCGGGGCCGGTAGGGGGTGAAGTCCACGCCGCCGTGCACCAGCAGCGCCAGTTGGGGGCACCAGTCGGCCAGCGTGCCGCCGTGCTGTGCCGCCGCCCGGTCGAACAGCATCAACAGCCAGCCCGGGGTGCCGGAGAGGGAGCGCAGGTCGGCCGCCGGCAGGGGGGCGGCCAGGCGGTCCAGCTTGGCATCCCAGTCCGCCAGCCGGTGGGTGGCCGGGGCCCCGTGGGAAAAGGGACGGGCCCACCACGGCTGCCGCGCCATGACGATGCCCGACAGGTCGCCTTCGCGCACGCCGGGGGCCGGGGCGGCCAGGGCACTGCTGCCGGCCAACATCAGGCTGGGGCCGCCGAACAGCGCGCTTTCGGGATGATGGGTGAGGTGGGCGGCGATCACCGCCCGGGCGGCGCGGTGGTTGTGGTGCAGCAGCCCCCGGGTCAGGGGCAGGCGCTTGCTGCCGTGACGGGTGGAGCCGGAGGTGAGGGCGTAGAAGGGAATGGTGCCCGGGATCAGCACATCGGTGACCGCCGGCCAGTGAGGCGCCAGCCATTCCTCCCATAGGGAGTCATAGGATCGCAGCGGCACCCGGCGGCGAAAGGCCGCTCCATCGGGGGAACCGAGCAGGGTTTCCAAGCCGTGGGCTGCGCCGAAGCGAGTGCGGGCGCCACGCTCCAGCAGGCGCCCCAACAGTCGGCGTTGGGCCGCCAGATCGTTGTGGGCCGTGCGCCGCTGGTGGGCGCGACGGGCCAGGGCGCGCAGCAGGGGCGTGGGGTCGGGGCGCATGGCTCAGGGCCGCAGGGTCAGGGTGTGGGGAAAGGTGCGCCGAACCGTCTCCAACCGCAGGGGCACCTGAACATAGTTTCCTCGCTGCCACAGGGGCACCTGGTCCAGGGCGGTGCTGGAACGCAGCCAGCCATCCTGTCCCCCCAGCAGCACGAACCAATTGGCGTCGGGGTCGCTCAGATCGGAGATGTGCCGGGCCTGGGCGCCATAGCGCACAGCCTGGGGCGTGGCATCGGTCACCGGGCCGTGGGCGGCCTTCATCAGGGTTTCGTGGCTGCCTCCCGCCGGCAGGTCGGTGTGGGGGTAGAGCCGTCCCACCACCGGCAATCGGGCCAGGGGGTGCCGGGCCCGCAGCCGGTGCACATCGCCCCACGTGCGCCCGTCGGCGGCCAGGGGGCGCACAGCGTCCAGGGCCTCGGTCAGCAGCGGGCCCAGGGTCGCTGGCGGCAGGGTGTCCAGGGCCTGCCCCAGGCGACGGCGTCCGTGGGGCGAAGTGCCCACCGTTTCCCACAGCCCCGCTTGGCCGACGGCCGCGAACACGGGCGGGCCCAGGTGGGCGCTCAGGCCCTCCAGAATCAGGGGGGCGCGGGCGTCGGCGTCATAGGCGCCGTCCCAATCCGCCAGGGCCGTCAGCAGGGGATCGCTCACCCCTGCCGCCCGGGCCCGGGCCAGCAAGGTATCGCGCAGGGCGCGGGCGGAGGGCGCCACCACATCTGTTTGCAGGGCCTGGAGATCGGCCACCGACACCTGTCCGTCGCCCGCCAGCAGGGTGCGCAGGCGGTCGATGCGGTCGGGCGCGGAAAAGAACCAGCCAAGCGGCACCGGTGCCGGCCCCGAGGGATTGTTGGCCGAGGCCACGTAGCCCGCCGCCGGGTCCAGGCCGGCGGGCAAGGC
>CAZHRQ010000035.1:0-22735 GCA_964535075.1 uncultured Rhodobacterales bacterium
GGCGACCAGCCCTCCGCCCCTCTGGTCTGCATGGCAAACTGACTCATGCTGAGCTCCAGAAGCGCCGGGTCGTTGACCGAGGAGATGTTAAGGTGTTGTGTCGGCATCATGGGGGCCAAATACCGGCCCACGGCCACACCAACTTCTGCCCATATGGGCCTCGCCGGCGCCATGTCCAGGGGCGTGCCGTTGTCAGCCGGTGCCCCGGCCGGCGGGGAGGTGACCATCAGGACAAGCATCGTCATCAGGCAGGTCCCTGCCATGGGGTCATCCCTCCCCGCTCTAAATCACATAGATAGAGCCGATTCACGCCGTCAATGGGGCTGATCCGGTCTTGTCCGCCGGCGCCGGTGCGCCCATAGTGCCCTACCCTTCCCTTATCCCGGATTCCCGTTCATGCGTCGAGTCGCCAGGGCCTTGAGCGGCCTGCTGCTGATCCTGTTTCTGTGTCCCGGCCTGACCCGACCCGCGCCGGCAGTGGAGTACCCCCAGGTCCACGCCACGCCCCTGCCCCGGGAACGGGTGGAGGCGGTAAGCCTGCCCCCCGGCTGGCGACTGGCCGGCGGCCTCATCCTCACCAGTGCCCATCGGCGCTTTGGCGGCCTGTCCGCCCTGGCGGTGCTGGATGCCGCCGCGCCCCGCTATCTGGCCCTTTCGGATCGTGGCAGTTGGGTGACCTTCACCCTGCGCCTGGGTCCCTGGCAACGGCCCGAGGGCGTGCGGGACGTGCGGGCCTGGTCCCTGCGGGCCCTCTCGGGACGTTCCGTGTACCGACGGCGACCGGGCGATGCGGAATCCCTGGTGCGGTGGCGGAATGGCTGGCTGGTGTCCTTCGAAAACGAACACCGTCTCCTCTGGTACAATGACCGCTTCGAGGCCCGGGAGCGGCTCGACCCTCCCAAGGCCCTGGCGCAGGCCCCCGGCAATGGCGGCCTGGAAGCCATCACCGCCCTGCCCGACGGCCGCCTGCTGTTGCTGACCGAGGAAATGGACGTGCCCGGTGGCGTGCGGGGCTGGCTCGGGACCCCTGGCGCTTGGCGGGAAGTGACTTGGCAGGCCCGGGCGCCCTGGCGTCCCGTGGGCGCCGCCACCCTGCCCAACGGCGACGTGGTGGTGCTGGAGCGACGGTTCGCCCTGCTGACCGGATTCCGCACCCGGCTCATGCGGTTGCCTCGGGCCCGCTGGGAGGCGGCCGGGACCACGCTGAGACCGCACAAACTGTTCGACCTGCCGCCCGGCCTGCCGGCCCAGAACTATGAGGGGCTGACGGTGGAAGCCCTGGCCGATGGCGGGCTGGCCCTGACCGTGATCGCGGACGACAATTTCCACTCGCTGCTGGAAACGGTGCTGCTGCGCTTTTTGTGGCGCCCGGAACATCCCTCATGACCCAAATCAGTTTCTACCACCTGCATCGCTGGCCCCTGGATCAGGCCCTGCCCCGGCTGGCGGAGAAGGTCCTGGGGGCCAACCATCGTCTGGTGATCCGGGTGGGATCCGAGGAGCGCCTGGCGTGGCTGGATGACCTGTTGTGGACCTTCGACGCCGCCAGTTGGCTGGCCCATGGCCGGGCCGATGACACCGAGAATGCCCCCCATCAGCCGATCCTGCTGACCCTGGACGATACCCCACCGGCCAACGGGGCCGCGGTGCTGATGCTGGTGGACGGCACCGATACCGACCATCCCGACCGTTACGACCGTTGTCTGGTGCTGTTCAATGGCCACGATGCCGATGAACTGGCCGAAGCCCGGGCCCGTTACCGACGTTGGCGGGAGGCCGGCTACCCCCTCAGTTATTATCAGCAGACCGACCACGGCGGCTGGACACAAAAGGCTTGATTTCCTGGGTTTCCCCGTTGGGTGTATTCACGGTCACCCGCGGCCCACTGCCCTTCTTCGCCGGTCCGGATTTTTTCACCGGCTTGGCGGCTTTGTTGCTCTTGCCGCCCCCCAGGCTCAGCTTGAAGCCACCGGTGCGGCTTTTGCTTCGGGTCGGTGTCTTCTTGTCGCCAGAAGGTTGCGGCTTGCGGGTCTTGGTGCCACTGGGCCGCTGCTCCGGGCCCACCACCAGCTCCGGCACCCCCTTAAGCGCCGGTTTGGCGCCGATATCCACCGAGTCTTCCGTCTCTTCCACCCGGCTGTTGCGGTCGCTTTTGCCAGGGGCGGCCCCGGTGGGTTTGAGATCGGGTGTGGAGAAAAACCGGGGTTCGTCGGGATCGGCTTGAGGCGTGCGGCCACGGGGCCGTTCGCTGTCCGCCTCGGCATCGGCCGCATCGCTGGTGGCCCATTCCACGGCCTGTTCCGTCACGTCGTCGCCCAGCCGCCACCAGTTGGAGGGGTCGTCGGGGGCCTCGCCGGGCGGCGGCAAGCGGGTGCCATCGGCCTCGCCAGGTCCCGGCAGAAGGTTCTGTTGCAGGCGGTTGGCATGGGTGAGGTTGGTACGCACCAGGTCCATCATCTTGCGCGCCCCGCGGGCCTCGTAGACGGCCATGGCCTGAACAAAGGCCTCCCGGGCCTCCGCCACCGGTTCCGTTTCCCGGGTGTGTCGGGCCAGTTGGACCAGGGCCGTGCCCAGGTTCACCTGGCTGGCGGCCCAACTGAGCGGGGCGTTGCGCTGGGTGCGCACCTGCAACGCCCGACGACAGGCTTCCGCTGCCTCCTGCAATAGCTGCGGACTTTCCAGCAGCAGGGCGATGAACTGCAACAGCTTGCCCAGGCTGTGATTCACTTCGCCATACATCTGGGGATAGGTGGCCCGGTCATAGGCCCGTAGCGCCGCCTGATAGGCGTAGACGGCTTCCTTCAGCAGTCCCACGTCCTCGCTTTTCACGCCGCGCCGGTTCTGCATGCCGGCCAGGGACAACTGGAGCGATCCCCAATCCATGGGATAGTGCTCGGCGGTGAACACTTCCAGGGCATGGCGGTAACACTGGGCCGCCTCGTCCAGCAGTTCGTTGGGTTGGCGACCGCCCCGCCCACGCTGATCGGGGCCGCGCCGGGCCATGTATTGCAGCACCTCGGCCTTGTGCTTATAGAGCGTGGCCCACTCTACCGGTGCCTGTTCCGGGGTCAGGGTCGTCAGGGCCGTGTTGTAGGTCTCCAGGGCCGTATCCAGGTTGGCGTGGCCCGGATCACCATGGCCCGAAACGGCGTAGGTATTGGCCATGCACAACTGCACCATGGCCTTTTCCGTGGCATTGAGGGCATTGGGGGGCCGACGCACGGCGCGCTGGGCCTTGCGCAGCGCCTCGTTCAAGCCTTCGCTCAGGGTCTGACGCTGGGGATCATTGCGGGGGACCACCGCCCCCAGGGTGACCGCCACGAACAGATCCCCCATGGCCCCTTCCAACTCCACCGGCAGGTCCAGGTGGTCGGCCAGGGCAAAGCCGCCATGACGATTTTCCGGCTCGGCGGGCAGGAAGCGCAAAGACAGGCTGCGGCCCCCGTCGTTCGCATGCCCGAACACCAGCAGATCGGCCTTGGCCGCGTCCAACCACTGGCGCCCCTTTTCCTGGGCCATGGCCAACTGCGTGGCCAGGGGGCCGGCGCCGGAGACGGGAATGCTGGCGTCCACCGGCCGCACCACCACGTTTTTGCGGTTGCTCAGGGCCTCGGTGAGGGCGGTGCGCAGGGTCCGCTCGGCATCGTCCCCTTCCAGGTCGGCCAGCAGCACCACCACGCCGCCGGTCATGGGCCGGGCATCGGCGGTGGGCAACAGCGGCAGGCTGTCCTGCCCCTCCACCTGAAGCCCGAAATAGCGGCCGAGTCGCCTGAGACCGCCCACCAAGCCCTGGGGATCTTCGCCCGGGTCCAGCAGCGGCGGGCTGTCCAGGGCCTGAGTGAAGGGGCTGGGACCGTTACGCAGCCGCTTCACCAGCCGCCCCATCACCGTCTGCGCCAGGCCCCCATCGCTGGCCAGGTGGGTGAGGAAGGTTTCCCGGTCGGTGACCTCCACCTTGGCCATGCCCCGGGCGCGGGCGCTGGTGGCGCGGGGGCTTTTGTCCAGCACCCCCAGGTCGCCGAACATGCCGCCGGCCTGGATCTCGGAGACGGGCGCGCCCTGACCGGCGCGGAACAGCACCACCACCCCCTCCACCACCTGATAAGCGGCCACCGAGGGATCGCCCTCGCGATAGATGATCTCGCCATCCTGAAAGGTGCGCAGTGTCACGGCGTATTCCTGACCTGACAGGGAATAAAGGAGATGCGGACTTAGCGGCTCTAGAGCCGATCACGGTCAGTGAGAACCCATTCCCGGGCCCATTGGCTGCGACCCGCTCTAGAGCCTATCGCGGTCAATAGGACCCATTTTCGGGTCCCATTGACCGCGTGAATCGGCTCTATCTATTTGTTTTAGAGCGGATTCACGCACCCAATCCGGTTCACAGCGTGAACCCGATTGGGTGCGACCCGCTCTAGGCGCCAGTATGCGCCGTGAGCCCGGCCCGTCGCAAGCCACGCACCACGGCGCCCAGCCGGGCCAGGGTTTCGTCGTCGGGCCGGCCGTCGATGCGCGCCGGCCGGTAGCGCCGCTGCACCGCCGCCAGCACCTTGGGCAAGGGCGCTGCGTCGGGACAATAGCCCGCCAGCCGCAACAGCTCGGTCACCCGGGCCAGGGGAGGCGGCACCGGCAGGGGCGCCGCCGGCCACAGACCGATACCCGCCGCCGCCAGCCGGGACCAGGGAAACAACTCGCCCGGATCTTCCTTGCGGGCGGGGGCGATATCGCTATGTCCCACCACGCCGGCCGGCGTAATGGCCCGCTGCCGACCGAGGATATCGCGGCACAACGCCATCACGGCCCGTATTTGCCGTTCGGGAAAGGGGCGGTAGCCGAACTCGTGCCCGGGATTGACGATCTCCACGCCGATGGACCGGCTGTTGATGTCCGTATCGCACCGCCAGCAGCCCCGACCGGCATGCCACGCCCGCCGGTGTTCCGGTACCATATGGTGCACGGTGCCGTCCTCGTCCACCAGGTAATGGGCGGAAACCCCTGCCGCCGGATCCCGCAGGCGGTGAAAGGCCGTGGGCTGGTCCACCATGCCGGTATAATGCAGCACCAGCATGTCCACGGGACGCCCGGGCGGGCGGGGGCCATGATTGGGACTGGGACTGGCAACATAGGACAAAGTCACGAGGCGCCCTTTCCGTCGGTCACGGGGGACTGCTGGATCACGGCCACACCAAGCAGAGTCAGGCCGCCGCCCGCCACCAGGGTCCAGCCAAAGGGCTCGCCCAGGGTGAGCACACTGGCCACCACCCCGATGACCGGCACCAGCAGCACCGCCGGCGCCAGCACGCTTACCGGGTGCCGGCCCAGCAGCCAGTACCACAGGCCATAGGCCACCATGGAGGCCATGACCGCCAGCCAGGCCAGCGCCGCCCATGCCTGAGACGGCGCGGTGCGCAGGGCTGTCCCCTGGCCGCTTTCCGTGACCAGGGACACCAGGAGTGCCAACGGGACTCCCAGCAGGCTCATCCAGGCGGCAATGGTCAGGGGCGGCAGATGGCCCAGCCGCCGCAGCATCAGGGTGCCCAGGGCCCACCCCACCATGCTGGTCACGCCCGCCAGGAACGGACCAAGGGCCGGGCGCACGGTGGGTTGGCCGGCCAGCAGCGCCGCGCCGGCCAGGGCCACCACCAACCCCAGCCAGCGCCGAACGCCCACGAATTCACCCAGGATCACCCGCCCCAGGGCAACACTGAAGGGGACCCCCAGCAGCGTGACCAACGCCATGGTAGAGGCCTGTACATGGCCAAAGGCCAGAAACAGAAGCCCGAAATGGCCGAGTCCCAGACACACGGTCAACCCCAGCAGCGGCCCCCAGGCCCCCCGGGGCGGCCTGGGTACCAACGGCACCAGAATCAGCGCCACCAACAGGAATCGCAACGCCAACATCAGGAAAGGGGGAAACGCCAGGGCGGCCGTTTTCAGCAGCGGCGGCCCCACCCCCCAGATCCCCACGACCGTTAGCAGCCCGATCAGGTCGCGCAGGGGCAGGGCCAGCGAGATCATGCCTCCCCCCGGGCCAGTTGCTCCTGTTTTTCCTCCAGTTCCAGCCAGCGGGTCTCCAGGATGTCTCGCTCTTCGGCCGCCGCCTGATGACGATCAGTGGCCGCCTGGAAGCGGTCGGGGTCGCGCCCGAACAAACCGGCATCCCCCAATTCCGCTTCCAACGCCGCGATTTCCGTCTCCAACGCCTCGATACGCGTCGGCAGGCCGTCCAGTTCCCGCTGTTCCTTGTAACTCAACTTGGCGGCGCGCCGCGCTTTGGGCTCCGACTCCTCGATCCCCTTATCTTGGGAGCGATTCTTATCTTTTTCCTTGGTTTTGTCCTTGTCCCGGCCGGACGGCGTGCCCCGCTGGCGAAGGTAGTCGGCATAACCGCCCACCGATTCCACCACCACGCCATCGCCTTCCACGGCGATGGTGCTGGTGACCAACCGATCAAGAAAGTCCCGGTCGTGGCTCACCAGCAGCAGGGTGCCGCCATAGTCGGCCAGCATTTCCTGCAACAGGTCCAGGGTATCCATGTCCAGGTCGTTGGTGGGTTCGTCCAGCACCAGCAGGTTGCTGGATCGCGCCAGCAACCGCGCCAGCAGCAGCCGATTGCACTCGCCGCCGGAGAGCGTATGGATGGGCCGGGTGGCCTGCCGTTCGTCAAACAGGAAGTCCCGCAAATAGGCCACCACGTGCCGCGCCTGTCCCCCCACCTGCACCGTGTCGCCATCGCCGGCAAGGACGCGCCACGGCGTGCTGTCGGGATCGAGGGTGGCGCGGTGCTGATCGAAATAGGCAATCTCCAGGCGGGTGCCGTGCTGTACCGTGCCCTGATCCGGAGTCAGGTCGCCCAGCAGCAGCTTGAGCAGGGTGGACTTGCCGGCCCCGTTGGGGCCGATCACCCCCACCCGGTCGCCGCGCAGAATGCGGGTGGAAAAATCCCGCACCAGCACCCGGTCACCATGGGCGAACGTGATATTCTCCGCCTCGATCACCCGGCGCCCGCTCTGGGGCCCGTCCTCGGCCGTGAAGCTGACACTTCCGTTCCGGTTGTTGAGCAAACTTCGGCGCTGTTCCCGCAAATCGTGCAAGGCCCGCAATCGTCCCTGGTTGCGCTTGCGCCGCGCCGTCACCCCGCGCTGCAACCACCGGTTTTCCTGCACCAGTTTGGTATTGAGGCGCTGTCGTTCGTTTTCTTCCTCAGCCAGCACCTGCTCCTGCCAGGCATCGAAGGCGGCGAATCCCTGATCCAGCACCCGCACGACCCCCCGATCCAGCCAGGCGGTACGGCGGGAAACGCGCCGCAGGAAGGCGCGGTCATGGCTGATGGTGACCACGGCACCATGATAGGCGGCCACCTGTTCCTCCAGCCACAGGATGGTGGGCAGGTCCAGGTGGTTGGTGGGCTCGTCCAGCAGCAACACCTCGGGCGCCGCCACCAGGGCACGGGCCAGGGCCGCCCGCCGCCACTCCCCCCCGGAAAGCCCGCTGGCGGCCCGGTCTGGGGTCACTCCCAGGCCATCGAGCACGGCCGCCACCCGCCAGTCTTCATGCGCCTGCCCGGCGGGGAGGCCCTCGCCCACGTAGTCGCCCACGGTGTTGTGGGCGCCGGGGGCCGGCGCCTGTTCCATATACCCCACGTGAATACCCGGCTGCACGAAGCGTTCCCCGGAATCGAAGGCCACCAGCCCGGCCAATCCCTTGAGCAGGGTAGACTTGCCACATCCATTGCGTCCCACCAGACACAGGCGGTCGCCGGGCATCACCGAAAGGGTGGCGCCCTCGAACAGGGGGGTGCCGCCGTAACCCAGGCGGACATCCCGAAGGGCCAGAAGGGGGGGAGCTGCCATGATCAGGAGAGTCCGCGTTCCTTGCGTATGCGATCCCAGGCGGCATTGATGGCCGCCATGCGCCGGTTGGCCACTTCCACGAACTCCGGCGGCATGCCCTGGGCCTGAACCGCATCGGGATGGTTTTCGCGCATCAAGCGGCGCCAGGCCGCCTTGATGGTGGCCGCGTCATCACCGGGGGCCACCCCCAGCACCGTGTAGGGATCCTCTTCGTCCGGTTCCTCCGCCGCCGCGCTGGCGCGGGCAAAGCGGCTGGCATCCAGGCCGAACAGGGTGGCCACCCGCTCCAGATAGGCCTGTTCCGCCGGATGCACGACACCGTCCGCCTGGGCGATCAGCACCAGGGAGGAAAGGATGGTTTCCAGCACCACCGGTTCGTGGCGAAACATCTCGGCCACCTGCCGGGCATAGGGCTCGAAGCCGTCGGGCGTGCGGCGGGCTTCCTCCCACAGGCGGCCCACGTCCGCCGCCTCTTCCGGGCGCACCTGATACAGCCGCTTGAAGGTTTCGATTTCCTCCCGGCTTACGTGGCCGTCGGCCTTGGCCATCTTGGCGCACAGCACCACCACCGCCACGGCATAGGCTTCCTGTTGCGGCGGGAAGGTTCCCGTCGCCTCGGTGCCTTTCAGGCGCCGGTCCACCACGTGTCCCACGGCGGCACCGGCCAGGGCCCCCAAGGGGCCCCCGGCCGCGAACCCGGCCACGCCACCGAAAATCTTGCCCCAGATGCTCATGGCCGGATCATACGCCTTCGCCCGCCCGGCGCAAAGCGTCAGGAAAAGCGGTTGCTGCGGGGAAAACCGGTGGGCGGCTGCCGCCCGGTCTTTCCCCGCTCATCCAGCCACGGGGCCAGATCGCTTTCCACCCGGGTGCGCTCCCCGCTCTGCCAGCGCAATCCGTCCGCCAGGGAAAAGGTGGTGAGATCGGCCAGGACGGCATCTTTGTAGCGCTGAAGGATCACGCCCCGCCCCCGACTCATGACCGGCAGCGCCGCCACCGGGAACACCAGCAAGCGCCGGTTGGTGCCCACCACGGCCACATGGTCCCCCCGAATGCGGTGCATGAGCGCGGCCGTGGCTCCCTGACCGGGGTTGAGCACTTGTTTGCCGTTCCGGGTCTGGCCCACCACGTCCGCCTCCCGCAGACGGAAGCCCCGACCGTCGGACGCCGCCACGATCACCTCCGCCTCGGGATCGTGGACCAGCATGGTCACCACCTCGGCCTCCCGCGGCAGGTCGATGAGCAGACGCAGGGGCTCGCCGTGGCCCCGCCCGCCCGGCAGCCGGTCACACCCCAGGGTGTAGACCCGCCCCTGGGTCCCCATGACCAGCAGCCGGTCGGTGGTGGCCGCGTGCAGGGCCAGCAGCAGTTCGTCTCCCTCCTTGAAGCGCAGGCTCTCGGGGGTGTCCACGTGGCCCTTGACCGCCCGCACCCACCCCTTGCGGGACAGCACCACGGTAATGTCCTCGCGCTCGATCAGCGCCTCCACCGGCACGCTGATTTCCGCCGGCGGATCGTCGAAGCGGGTACGGCGACGCCCCAGATCCGTCTCGCCGCCGAACTGGTCGCGGATGGCGCGGATGTCGTCGGCGATGGCCTGCCAGCGCCGGGTTTCCCGGGCCATCAGATCCTGAAGGTCGGCTTGTTCTTCACTCAGGGACTGGTGCTCGCGGCGGATTTCCATTTCCTCCAGCTTGCGCAGACTGCGCAGCCGCATGTTGAGGATGGCTTCCGCCTGCACATCGGTGAGGGAGAAACGGGCCATAAGGGCCGCCTTGGGCTCGTCCTCCTCGCGGATGATGCGGATCACCTCATCCAGGTTGAGGTAGGCCACCAGCAGGCCGTCCAGCACCTCCAGCCGGTGGGCGATACGATCCAGGCGGTGGCGGGTGCGCCGCACCAGCACCTCGTGCCGATGTTCCAGGAAGGCCCGCAGCACCTCCTTCAGCCCCATGACCCGCGGGGTGACGCCGCCATCCAGCACGTTCATGTTGAGACTGATACGCACCTCAAGATCGGTGAGCTTGAACAACTGCCCCATGAGCAGGGCCGGATCCACCTGCCGGGAGCGGGGCTCCAGCACCAGCCGCACCTCCTCGGTGGATTCGTCGCGCACGTCCGCCAGCAGCGGCAGCTTGCGGGCCTGCAACAGGTCGGCGATGCGCTCCACCAGCCGCGCCTTGGCCACCTGATAGGGCATCTCTGTCACCACCACCTGGTACTGCCCCTGCTTCAGGCGCTCCACCTCCCAGCCGGCCCGCAGCCGGAACCCGCCCCGGCCGGTCTCGTAGGCGTCCAGGATGGACTCCCGGGGCTCCACCAGCACGCCGCCGGTGGGGAAATCCGGCCCCGGCAGGCAGTCCAGCAGCTCGCGGGTGGAGGGATCGCCGTCGATCATCAACAGCAGGGCGTTGCAAATCTCGCCGGCGTTGTGCGGAGGGATGTTGGTGGCCATCCCCACGGCGATGCCCGCCGCGCCATTGGCCAGCAGGTTGGGAAAGCGGGCCGGCATGACCACCGGTTCTGTTTCCGTGCCGTCATAATTGGGTCGGAAATCCACCGCGTCGTCGTCCAACCCCGCCATCAACGCCAGGGCCACGGGGGTCAAGCGGGCCTCCGTGTACCGCATGGCGGCCGGGTTGTCGCCATCCACGTTGCCGAAGTTGCCCTGCCCTTCCACCAGCGGATAGCGGACGGCGAAATCCTGGGCCAAACGCACCATGGCATCGTACACGGCCACGTCGCCGTGGGGGTGATAGCGGCCGATCACGTCCCCCACCACCCGGGCGCATTTCTTGAAACCGGAATCGGGATTGAGCCGCAACTCCCGCATGGCGTGGAGCAGCCGCCGGTGCACGGGCTTCAGGCCGTCGCGCACATCCGGCAGGGAACGGGAGACGATGGTGGACAGGGCATAGGCCAGATAGCGTTCCCCCAGGGCCTCGGCCAGCGGCGTGGAGCGGATGTCGCCAGGGGTTTCGGACTCATCGGCCATGGGATTTCCTTGTCACCAACCAGAACAGAACAGCAGGGAAACGGGCGGAGAGTGACCCCTTCAGCGCAAACGGTCAACCAGGCGCTGCCGGGCCATGGGCGGACGATCCCCGAACAGGTGCCGGTGCAGGAACCAGCCAGTGAGATCCAGCGCTGTCCGCACCGCCGTTCGGTCGGTCGCCCCGCCGGCCGGCGTCAGAAAGGCAGGCAGCGGCAGCAACCGCTCGGCCCACGGGGCCCCGGCCGCCGCCGTCACGGCGCACCCGGTCCGCGGGGACACATAAGCCAGGTCGTCGGTGGCGCCGCTGAGGGCACAGCGTTCCAGGCTCAGCCCGAACCCCAGGTCGGCCAGCAGACCCACCTCCCACCAGGCATAGGCCGGGGCCCAGTGGGGGCCCGGAAGCTGCCGCAGCACGGTGAGGGTGGCGTGGTACAGGGCCGGGTGAGGTTCCCGCTCGGGCAGAGTGGCCTCCAGCACCCCGCACAGGGCGGCCAGGGCCATCAGGCGGTCGGCATCATGAAGCAGCGCCGCCCCCAGGGCCAGTTCCGGCTCCAGCTCCAGCCGCCCCAGGTGTTCCTCCAACCGGGCCGACCAGCGGGCCTGGACCAGGGTGCCGGGTTCCAGGCGCGCCCGTTGCCGCCGACCCTGCCCCCCTTTCACCACCCCGCGATGGCGCCCCTGCTCCCGGGCCAGCACACTGACCAGGGCATCCCGTTCCCCCAGGGGGCGGGCGGCCAGCACTAGGGCGTCCTCGCGCCACTCCATCGGCCGACGACGGTCAGAGGTGCCGGCTCACCGGCAGCCCCTGACGATTCCAGGCGCTCATGCCGCCGCGCAGCACCGACACCTGACGAAAGCCGTGCTGCTTGAGCATACGGGCCGCCATGTAGGCGCGGTTGTCGGTGCGGCAGACGGTCACCACGGGGGTGTCCATATGCCCGCCCAGAGCCTCCCCCAGGCTCTGCATGCGGCCGGCGACCTCCCCCACCGGCACGTTGACCGCGCCGGCGATATGACCCAGATTACCGGTGAATTCGTCGCGGTTGCGCACGTCCAGGACCAACAGGTCCTCGTCCCGGTCCAGCATGGCCTTCAGATCGGGCGGAGTCAGCATGGGCGTCTTGCCCAGCAGATCCCGGACCACGCGGGGACCGAACACCACCGCCGCCGCGGCGACCAGGATCAAGACAATTTCAAGCGGTTGCACCGGCACGCCCGTCCTTGTTGCTTGTGGCGGGAAGAACAGCAAATGGCCGGCCCCGGCTGGAGCCGACCTTGAAGGTACAGGAGAACGGATGGCGACCACAAGGGACGCGATGGTGCATGTGATCGGCGGCGGGCTGGCCGGGTGCGAGGCCGCCTGGCAATTGGCCGAGGCCGGGGAGCCGGTGGTGATCCACGAAATGCGCCCCCACCGGCGCTCCCCCGCCCACGAGACCGATGGCCTGGCGGCGCTGGTGTGCTCCAATTCCTTCCGCGCCGATGATGCCGAGGGGAATGCGGTGGGGCTGCTGCACGAGGAACTGCGGCGGGCCGGTTCCCTGATCCTGCGCTGCGCCGATGCCCACCGGGTGCCGGCGGGAGGGGCCCTGGCCGTGGACCGCGACGCCTTCTCCGCCGCTGTGGAGGACGCTCTGGCCGCCCATCCCCTGGTATCCATCGCCCGGGAAGAGATCACCACCCTGCCCGCCTGGGAGTCGGTGATCATCGCCACCGGGCCCCTGACCAGTCCCGATCTGGCCGCCGCCCTGCAAGCCCACACCGGCACCGAGGCCCTGGCCTTTTTCGATGCCCTGGCCCCCATCGTTCACCGGGACAGCATCAACACCAAGGTGGCGTGGTTCCAGTCCCGGTACGATAAGGGCGACGGTGCCGACTATCTCAACTGCCCCCTCTCCGAACACGAATACAACGCCTTTATCGACGCGTTGCTGGCGGCGGAAACGGTGGCCTTCAAGGACTGGGAGCAGGACACTCCCTATTTCGAGGGCTGTCTGCCCATCGAGGTGATGGCGGCCCGGGGCCGGGAAACCCTGGCCCATGGCCCCATGAAGCCGGTGGGGCTCACGGACCCGCGCACCGGCAACCGTCCCCATGCCGTGGTGCAACTGCGCCAGGATAATGCTCTTGGCACTCTCTACAACATGGTGGGCTTCCAGACCAAAATGACTCATCAGGCGCAGAAGGCGGTGTTCCGCCTTATTCCTGGCCTGGAGGACGCGCGCTTTGCCCGCCTGGGCGGCGTGCACCGCAACACCTTTCTCAACAGCCCCCGACTGCTGGACGGGTACTTGCGACTGAAGGACGCGCCGCGCCTGCGCTTTGCCGGCCAGATCACGGGGTGCGAGGGGTATGTGGAAAGCGCCGCCATGGGACTGCTGGCGGGGCGCTTCGCCGCCGCCGAACGGCAGGACAGGACCCCGGTGCCGCCGCCCTCCACCACGGCCTTGGGGGCTCTGCTGGCCCACATCACCGGCGGCGCCGATGCCCGCACCTTCCAGCCCATGAACATTACCTTCGGCCTGTTTCCGCCCCTGCCGGAGGACGACCAGGGCCGCCGCCGGCCTCGGGGACGAGACCGCAAGCGCCTGCTCTCCGCCCGCGCCCTGAACGATCTGGGGCCGTGGCTGGCGCGCACGGATCGCGATCAAACTGCATCGCCTGATTGTTCAGGGTGACCGTGTGAATTGGATACGGCGGGTGTTGCGCTCAGGAAAAAACGTGTTTTTGGCTTTGACGCCCAAGAAATACGCGATTCCAGAATCTTACGCGACACCCGCCAACCCCGATGAAGAATGCGGGCTATTTTTTTGTAACGGGTCTTTCGTCAACAATCTTTGCTTTTCACCAGTCGGGCTTCCTGCGGATCGTACGTGTAATTTTTTATGCTCCCGTCCTTGATGCGCTCGACCGCCTCATCAACTGCAGCAAGGGGCACCAGGAACCATTCGCGGGGAACGACAGGATTGCCGAAGCGGTCGGGGATTTCGATGTCAAGCCGGGCGGGTTCAAAGACCTTGTGGATCAGGCGCTCCAGCTTGGCGCGGTTGGTGTTGTAAAGCTCATACGTTGCGACGACCTCAACACCCGCCATCAGGAACGTGGGCTGGAGATGCGCGCCGGCGATCCGTTTTTCGACGCTCAGGTTGGTCACCCCGATCTTGTGAACAAAGTCGCGGTTCGTCGCCACAAGCGGGTGGTCGGACTTGCTGCGCAGGACGTAGATCGTGCCGCTGGCCTCGTCCCCTTCGGCGGTGTGGTCGGCGAACAAGGGGCCGGCGGTCGGATCCGTGATCCGGCGTCCTGCCTCATCCTTGTACAGAGCCCGTTGCAAAGACCGTAGAAGGATATCGCTTTCCGTGCCATTGTCGTAAATCACACGGAGCCGCCGGTCCGAGCGGCCGTAATCTGTGACAAATTCTTCCCCCATCTCCGCCACATAGGCCTTCTGGCCGCCAACGATAAACCACTCGCCCTGTTTGATGTCGGCGTTTTGCTGAAACCGTCGGGTTTCTCGCACGCCGGTATCCAGCTCCTTCTGGATCTGTTCGAACAGGGGCTTGAATTTGTGGAAGTCAGCGCAGCGCTCACGCTGGGCGATTTCCTCGGCGGCGCGCTTTTCGGCGTTGGAGCGCACATGCTTCAGGGTGGTGACGCTGGTGTCAGGATCGGCGGAAACGCCAAGCGCTTGCAGCAGGGCGTCGTCATCCAGATCGTCGGCCGGTTCCGCCCCCGTTCCGGCGCCGGCAGTCAACAGCCCCTGATGGTCCATCGGCTCGACGAGCGTTCGGCATTCCTCGGAGTCCCGGATGCGGTCAAGGCGCACCGCATAGAGCCGTTCGAAAATATCGCGGTCCTCGCCATGTTGCGGGGCGCGGCCATGTTCATTGAAGAACCGCTGGATGTCCTCGAACCCGGCAATGATGCGCTCTTCGCGGGGCGTATGGCTGGCCTGCGGCTTTGCCTCGACCTCAACGCCAAGCGCCTCCAGCAGGGCATCGTCCTCGTCGGTGAAGGTGTTACCCATTGGCGGCCTCCGCCTTCATGCGGGCGAGAAACGCCACCCCCTCGGCCATGCGCCGTTCCCAAGGGTCCTGAGCGTTGATGTCGGGCAGGCGCCCGCGGTCCTGACTGAACTTCAGCGCGCGCTTGGCCAGCCCCCGCGCTTCTTCTGGCGTCAGTTTGATCTTCTTGGCCTCGATCACGGTGGCGATTTCCTTGAGACTCGCCTCGCTCATGGTTTTCGCCAGGATGGCATAGGCCTCGCCGAAGGGATTGATGCTGTCGATCAGGTCGATGTTCAGTTCGCCCACGTGCATGGCGAACTTGCGCACGCCGTCCACGAAGGCGGTGCTGCCGCCGGTCTCCTCCGCCGTGTCGCTCTCACGCGCCCCCGCTTTCGCCTTTTGCGTCAGATTGAGCGCGGCGATGGCGTGCTGGCGGACAGCCTCCTGATCCTCGTTGTCGAGTTCAGGGTACTTGTCCTTGATGATCTTGCCCAGGCGGTGCTGGGTCAGTTCTTCCGGCACGGCCTCCACGTTGAACAGGCCTTGCTCGACCGCCGTCTTGTCCTGCACGAACGCCGTGATGACCTCGTTCAGGTCCTCCTGACAGATGCGCGTGGCCTCCGGGCTTTTGGGCTCGGCCAGCCCCTTGATCTCGATCTGGACCTGGCCGGTTTCCTCACTGACCCCGACATTGCACTGGTTCGGGTCGTACCCGCCCTGGCCGTAGTCGTAGCCCTCGACCGGGCCGCTGTTCGGCTTTTTCGGCGTGAAGTTGAACCGGGGCGCCAGCACCTGCTCCATCAGCAGGCTGGCCGCAATGGCCTTCAGCGTGTCGTTCACGGCCTCGGCCACCAGATCGTCCGCCGCCGCCGGTTCGGCGATCAGGTTGGTGAAGCGCGCGCGGGTCTTGTCCTTGGCGTCGCGGGTGGCGCGGCCGATGATCTGCACGATCTCGGTCAGGCTGGCGCGATAGCCCACGGTCAGCGCGTGCTCGCACCAGATCCAGTCGAAGCCCTCCTTGGCCATGCCCAGCGCGATGATGATGTCCACGTGGTCGCGGTCGTGCTTGTGGGCCGGGTCGCGCAGCGCGGCGATGACCCGCTCGCGCTTGCCCGGGTCGTCGTCCACCAGATCGGCGATCCGCAACACGCGCCCGTCCTCCCGCTTCACGAGTTGAAAGCCGGTGGCGGGGTCGGTCCCCTCCCACTCGCCCAGCTCGTGGATGATGTGCTCGACCTCCTTGATCTTGTCCTTGGTGCTTTCGCGGGAGGTGACGCTGGGGATATGGATGATCGTTTTTTCCGCCGGGTCCAGCACCTTCAGGATGTCGTCGGCATAGGAACCCGCATAGAAGAAATAGCCGATGTCCAGGCGCTTCAGGTACTGATAGCCGTTGAGCTGTTCATAGTAGGTGTAGGTGACGGTTTCGAATCGGGCCTCGTCCTCCGGCGCCAGCACCGGCACGGCGTCGCCCCGGAAATACGACCCCGTCATGGCCACCAGATGCACCCGCGCGCGGGCGATGAACTGGCCCACGTGCTGGCCCAGCTTGCTGTCGGGATGGGCCGAAACATGGTGGAACTCGTCCACCGCGATCAGCCGGTCGTCAAAGGCCTCGACCCCGTATTGATCGACGGCAAAACGGAAGGTGGCATGGGTGCAGACCAGCGCCCTGTCTTCACTGTCCAGGAACGCCTTGACCGCGCTGACCTTGCCGCCCTCCGAGCCCGGCGCGTTGCACAGGTTCCATTTCGGCGTCACCGTCCAGTCGGCCCAAAACCCGAACTCCGAAAGCGGCTCGTCATAGAAGCTGGCGCCGATGGATTTTTCCGGCACGACGATGATGGCCTGTTTCAGACCCTGATTGTGCAGCTTGTCCAGCGCGATGAACATCAGCGCCCGGCTTTTGCCCGAGGCCGGCGGCGCCTTGATCAGCAAGTATTGCTCGCCGCGCTTCTCATAGGCGCGTTCCTGCATGGGCCGCATGCCCAGCTCGTTCGATTTGGTCGAGCTTCCATTGGCCGCGTAATTGACAGAGACGGAAGGAACCTGTGCCATGATCAAAACCCGTGAAACAACATGTCGAGCGCGCTGGTGATCGCGTCGAACTTGTCAGACAAATCCCCCAAAGGGACCTTCAAAATGCTGACCGGGACGGCGGCGATGTACTGTGTCATCATCAGGTAGGGCGCGCCGTCGAACTCGAACACCGGGTTCAACCGGCTAGAGCCTATCGCGGTCAATGGGACCCAAAAATGGGTTCCCATTGACCGCGTGAATCGGCTCTATCTATTTGTTTTAGAGCGGATTCACGCACCCAATCCGGTTCACAGCGTGAACCCGATTGGGTGCGATCCGCTCTAGCGGCGATGGGCGCGTTGCCTTGCGGCAAAAGCGGCACGACCGCACGCACGTTCAGCCCTTCCAGCAGATCGTTCTGTACATCGAGAAGATAGCCGTTGCCCGCAGGGTCGGCGAACAGGTCGTATTGCGCCATCAGAACTGCCGGTACTGTTCAAGCGGCAACCCATGTTTTGCGACCCATTCGTTCGAGCTTTGGATCGCCGCACGGTTCTCTTCCAGCCATTTCGCGGCTTTTTCCTTGCGCACGGCGTCGCGCAGGCTGGCCTCGAAGGTGGCGGACAGGTTGATGTTCAACGCGCGGGCTTCGTCCAGAAGCACCGGGTCAATCGTGAGGTTGGTTGCGCGCTTGTTCATGTGTGCCTCTTGTGGGCTTGCCATGCGCATTAATAGCACACATCCCGGCTGCGGCAAAGATCATGTGCTCACCTTCGTTGTCATCTTCGTATACAGTTCAAACAGCTTTTCCAGACGTTCGGTGTCGTTTTTGAAGCGGCGGCCGATGTAGATGCGCTCCAGCACCTCGTCGTTGCGGTCGTGGGCGGCGCGGAGGTCGTCCGGCATGGCCTCGGGGGCGTACAAGTCAGCAATGGTTGCCGGGAAATGCGCCTCCCTCGCCAGTAGGATACCCTCCGCGCACCGGGTCAGGTCGGCCTTGTTCTTCTCGGTCAGCTTGGGAACCGGGAACGTGTTCCAGCCGAGGGTGTTGGAGTAGCGGAAATCCGTTTTCAGCTTCCCGCAAACCGTCGCGATCCAGACAAGGTGAAGGCGAGAGGCGATGAGCGCCATGTTCCAAAGGGGAGCGTCGTAGAGGGCGAAGGCGAGATTACTGACTACCGAAAGATTGTCAATAATGCCAACTGGCAAATAAGGGCGCCCTTCAGAGGACACGCCCGGAAGTATCAACGTATGCCTTCTGCCTTCGTACATTTCTCGAAACTGATGGGCGTGCTCTGCCATCTCGTTTGCGCTCTTGTCGCGGCTTGCCAGGCGCATCGCGCGCACGCCCTCCACACGTTGCCTGATCGCCTCAATCTCCATGGCCTCAGTCAGGTGTTCATCCTCTATCCAAAGGCAGTATCGGCTAAGCCCCCGAATGAATTCGGCAGACCCGTAGATGCGCCGAATGAAGCGCCTTCGCTGATGCAGTGTCAGGCCAAGCGTCTCCACCTCCGCGCCCGTCAAAAGCAGGTGCCCGCCATCAACAGGTTTATTGCCAAAGCTCATGTTTGCGACGCCGTTCAGCAGCTGGCTCGCCTTGGTCACAACCACATTCGGCGCAGCGACGAGATAGGCGTTGATATTTGCCGCCTCCTTGACGACTGTCTCTCCATCTTCGGCCAATGAGAACAGCTTGCGCACGGCTCCGGTATGATTGCTGATCGCCACGATGGCCACGGTTACGCCCGCGTTGTGGCTCGCCAGGTTCTTCCATTTGAACGATGTATGCGCAAAAGCAATCTGATGCCCTGTGCCAAAGATCACCGGCCAGAGAATCGGCACTTGCTGGCCCTGACAGATAGAATTGGTGGACACAAAGGCCGACGCGGTGGGCGTGTGCAGCCCGTAATCGGCGGCCTTCATGAACCAGCCCGCCACATAGTCGAGCGATTTCCAGCTTTTCGCGCGCCCCTCGAAAATGCGTTTCATATCTTCTTTCTGTTCTTTGCTTTGCCAGGTGGATCCCTTATATGGTGGATTCCCACAAATATATGTCTCACCGCCCTCGTTCTTGAAGTCGGTCTCGGCCGGATCGACCGGGGCGTTAAACAGGTCGTCGCCGTGCACCTTCACGCCGGTCCCGGTGGGCGGGCAGAGGGACAGCCAGTCCAGCCGCAGGGCATTGCCGCAGGTGATCCAGTTTTCGGCGTTCAGCGGCAGGAACTCGGCCAGGGCCAGGCGCTCGCCCCGGTATTTCACGTCGCACTGGTATTCGGCGATGATGAGGGCCAGGCGCGCGATCTCCGCCGCGAAGTCGCGGATTTCGATGCCCCGGAAGTTGGTCAGGGGGATGTCGGAGGGCCGGTCGGGCTCGCCGCGCCGTTGGTTGATCTCCGCCTCGATGGCGCGCATTTCCTTGTACGCGATCACGAGAAAATTGCCGGAGCCGCAGGCGGGATCGAACACCCGGATCCGGGCCATGCGGTTGCGCAGGTTCAGCAGCTTGCGGCCGTTGTCTCCGGCCTCGACCAGCTTCTCCCGCAGGTCGTCCAGAAACAGCGGGTTCAGCACCTTCAGGATGTTCGGCACGCTGGTGTAGTGCATGCCCAGTGCGCCGCGCTCGGCGTCGTCGGCGACGGCCTGGATCATGGAGCCGAAGATGTCCGGGTTGATGGAGCGCCAGTCCAGGTGCCCGGCGTGCAGCAGGTAGGACCGCGCGAGGCGGGAGAACCGGGGCACGCTCTTTGCGCCACCGAACAGGCCGCCGTTGACGTAGGGAAACCCGTTGGCCCAGGGGCGCACGCCGGCCTCGGCCCGCTCGGCGGTGGGGATGTCCATGGCCCGGAACAGCTCGGCGATGATCTCGGTGGTGTTGCCGGAGGCGCTGTCGCTCATCTGTTCGACGGTGGCGGTGAACAGCCCCTCGCCGTGGAAGATGCCGGTGTCCTCGGCATAGAAGCAGAAGATCAGTTGCGCCATGAACTGGTTCATGTCGTGGCGGCGGGCCTCGGTGCCCCAGTCCTCGTTGTCCTTCAGCAGCTCGACATACAGGCGGTTCAGGCGGGCGGTCGCCTTGATGTCGATGGGGTTCTCGCGGATTTTCTCGACCGTGGCGATGCCGGCCAGCGGCAGGAAAAAGCCGAAATGGTTGTGAAAGTCCGGGTAGTCGCAGACGAGGGGCTCGCCGGAGGTCAGGTCTTCGGCCTCCAGCGTGGTGCCGTCGGTGGCCAGGATGAACTTCGCCTTGGCCTTGGCGGTGGCCGGGCTGTCCCGCAACGCCGCGAGGGTCTGGGGGACGGTGCCCGGGGCGCAAGTGGCGAGGTGGATGTTGTTGCGCTGGAGCACGCCGCCGTCGATGTCGGAGCCGTTGGACGCGCCGGTGCGCAGCCGCTTGATGGTCGTGGCCTTGTTGCCGAACGCCTCCAGAAACGCAAACGGGAACGCCGCCGCGTCAAAGGGCTGGGCGGCAAGGGCGGAGACGGCTTCTTCAATCTCAACGGCGTTCAAGGCGGGGACTCTCCCAAAGATACATATGACAACCTAGAGCCGATCGCGGTCAATGGTCTACGGACCATTATTATGGGTCCCGCTTGGCCTTTTTGTCCTGGAGAATGCTCTTGTACAGGCGGCCCGTGGCGCGGTCACGGGCCCGGCGCTGGACCAGGGTCTCACTATTGCGGGCCTCTTCCGCGGTCAGCTTGAGCCAGCGGTGCAGCCGGGCTTCCTCCAGGGTGCCCTCGTCGAGGGCAGCGCGGATGGCGCATCCGGGCTCCGTCTCATGCCGGCAATCGGAAAAGCGGCAGGCGGCGGCCAGATCGGCCACATCCTGAAACACGTCCGCCACCCCCTCGGCGGCATCCACCATCTGCAATTCCCGCATGCCAGGCGTATCCACCACCCAGCCGCCCGTATCCAGGGGATATAACATGCGGCCCCGGGTGGTGTGCCGCCCCTTGTGGTCGTCGGCCCGAATCTCCCGGGTGGCGATGTCCTCGCGGCCGGTAAGAGTGCGCACGATGGTGGACTTCCCCACCCCCGACGAACCCACCAGCGCCACCGTCTCCCCCGGGGCACACCACGGGTCCAACACGGCAAGGCTCCCCCGGTCCAGGGCATTGACGGCACACGCCAACAGACCGGGCGCCAAACCGGCGGCGGCCCGTTCGTAATCGCCGGGATCCGCCGCCAGATCGGCCCGCGTGAGCACGATCACCGGCGTCACGCCCGCCTCCCCAGCCAGGGCCAGATAGCGCTCCAGCCGGGCCAAATTAAAATCCAAATTGCAGGAGGTCACCACCAGGAGGGTATCCACATTGGCGGCGATGAGTTGCAACCGCCGACCCCGCCCAGGGGCCCGGCGCTTGAACAGGCTTTTGCGGGTCAGCAGACGCACCGGCCGCCACGTGCCGGGCTCCAGCAACACCCAGTCGCCGGCCGTGGCCCGGTCTTCCTCGTGTACGCCCTTCAGCGCCACGGTTCGGCCCTGATAGTCGGGCCCCAGCACATCCAATTCCCCACGGTGCACGGCCATCACCCGGGCCGGCAGCAGGGTCTGGTCCTCGGCCGTCAGTTGGGCTGCGAACCCCGGACCCCAGCCCAGGGTTCGCAGCGATGTTTCCGCGGCAGCGGCCGTCTCAGGCACCATCGGTGTTCCGGTCGTGGTAGAGGGCCCCGCCCCCCTCGCGGAAAGACTGGGCCATGGTGGCCATGCCCTCCCGGGCGTCCTTGCGCAACTGCTGGGTAATTTCCATGGCACAGAACTTGGGGCCACACATGGAACAGAAGTGGGCGCGCTTGTGGGCGTCCTTGGGCAGGGTTTCGTCATGATAGGCCCGGGCCGTTTCCGGGTCCATGGAAAGGTTGAACTGGTCTTCCCAACGGAATTCGAAACGGGCGCGGCTCATGGCGTCGTCCCAGGCCCGGGCGTGGGGATGGCCTTTGGCGATGTCGGCGGCGTGGGCGGCGATGCGGTAGGCAATCACCCCCTGTTTCACGTCATCGCGGTCGGGCAGCCCCAGGTGCTCCTTGGGCGTCACGTAGCAGAGCATGGCGGTGCCGAACCAGGCGATCATGGCCCCGCCCATGGCGCTGGCGATGTGGTCGTGGCCGGCGGCCACGTCGGTGATCAGCGGGCCCAGGGTGTAGAACGGGGCCTCGGCACACTGTTCCAGTTGCCGGGTCATGTTCTCCTGGATACGGTGCAAGGGCACGTGGCCCGGCCCTTCAATAATCACCTGCACGTCCCGGTCCCAAGCGACGCGGGTAAGCTCGCCCAGGGTATCCAGTTCCGCGAACTGGGCCGCGTCGTTGGCATCGGCCAGACAGCCCGGGCGCAGACCATCGCCCAGGGAAACGCTCGCATTGTACGCGCGAAGAATGTCGCAGATCTCGGCGAAGTGTTCGTAGAGTAAGCTTTCCCGGTGGTGAGCCAGGCACCAGCGGGCCATGATGGACCCGCCCCGGCTGACAATACCGGTCACCCGGTCGGCGGTCAGGGGCACGTGATGCAGGCGCAAACCGGCATGAATGGTGAAGTAGTCTACGCCCTGTTCGCACTGCTCGATCAGGGTATCGCGGTAGAGTTCCCAGGTGAGGTCCTCCGCCACCCCGTCCACCTTTTCCAGCGCCTGGTAGATGGGCACCGTGCCGATGGGCACCGGGCTGTTGCGTAGAATCCATTCACGGATGTTGTGGATGTTGCGCCCCGTGGAGAGATCCATCACCGTGTCGGCCCCCCAACGGATGGCCCACACCATCTTTTCCACCTCTTCCGAAACGGAGGAGGTCACCGGCGAATTGCCGATGTTGGCGTTGATTTTGACCCGGAAATTCCGGCCGATGATCATCGGCTCCACTTC
>CAZHRQ010000036.1:0-22188 GCA_964535075.1 uncultured Rhodobacterales bacterium
CGCGGGTATCGTTAATCAGGGTGCGATAGGCTCTAGTCGCTGCGCCAGGGCCACCATCGCGGGACCAGGATGCTGGCCGCCGTGGCCACCAGCACCGCCCCGGCCACGGCCACCAGGATGGGGGGCCAGGTCAGCGGCCGCATCATCCCCAGCCACAGCAGCACCGCCACCACCGGCAGGTCCAGAAAGTGGGTAAAGGTGGCCAACCATGACCGCCGCGCCGCCCATAGGGCAGGGGAGGGGCCGGCGCGGGTCAGGCGGTCCAGGCGCAGGAAGGCCAGGCGGGTGATGGTGTTGCCTTCCACGAATTCCAGGGCAAACAACACCATCATGGCCACCAGCCAGGGCTGCTGGAAGGCACCCCAGCCCCACCAGCCCAAGACCAGCCACAGGCCCGCGCCCCCCACCAGCACGGCGCCCGGCACCACCACCGCATCGTAAAACAGGGCCACCAGGCGCGACAGGGTCTGGGCTTCCGCCAGGGTGGCGGCGCGGCGGGCCCGCAGATCGCACACGAACACCCCCACCAGACCGGCCGCCATGATCACCGCTCCCAGAATGTGGGCGAAGCGCAACAGATTGTGGCTCATGCCGTCACCTCCCGCCGGCGGGGCCCGAACCGGCCCACCGACAGCACCAGCACCGTGGCGATCATCACCAGATTGAGGGCACCGGCCAGGGATTCCCGTTGCGCCAGGGCGTCCGGCACCGGCCCCTGGGCGGCAGCGGCGGCGATGGCCGCCCCGGTGGGGATCAGCACCACCAACCCGTTGAGGGTCATCAGGGCCACCAGCCCCAGCTTCACCTTCAGCCACCAGGGCCATTGCCGACCTCGCGTCGCCCACAGCCCCATGCCGCTGAGCAGCATCAGCCCCAGCCCTGGCAGCAGCAGTCCTTCGCTCAACAGATGCTTGGCCATGAGCGCCCCCACCCGGTCGGCGGCGGGCAGACTCGGCACCACGGCGGCAATGACCACATGACTGAGCACCGCCCCCAGAAAGGCCGCCAGTCCGAGCAAGTGCAGGCCGCGAAATATCCTGATCATTGTTCTCTCCCTTGAGCCGAGGAAATCGGCTCTATCGATTTTGATCGAGAGCGGAGTCACGCGATCAATTCGGTTCGCAACGTGAACCCGATTGGCCGCGACCCGCTCTTGTCACGAGGGAACCGCCCCGCGGGGCGGCCGCTATATTCATGTCATGGCAATCAATGCCATGCCATCTTTTATGAAAACACTTGCCATGCCAAGGGGTTGGCGTCATGATGGCCCCATGAACGACCAACCCGCATGGCGAATCGACCGAGACGGCGCCCCCTTCGCGGTGGACGAAAGCTTGGGCTTCGTGGTCAATCACCTGGCCCGCCGCCTGGCCGCCGCCCTGGGGGAGGGGCTGGCGCCCCTGGGGCTGACCGTGGGCGCCTTTCCGGTGATGCTGGCGCTGTGGGCGGAGGATGGCCGGGCGCAGCGCGAGGTCGCTCACGCCCTGGGGCTGGACGAAACCACCTTGGTGCGCACCCTGGACCGCATGGCTCGGGACGGTTTGGTGGAACGACGACGGGATGCCGAGGATCGGCGCCGCACCCGGGTTTACCTGACGGCGCGGGGCGCGGCCTTGAAGGAGCCGGCGCTGGCGGTGGCCGAGGGCGTCAACGCCCGGGCCCTGGCGGCCATGGATCCCGCGCGGGTGGCCGAGGTGCGGCGGTTGTTGTGGGGCATGGTGACCGCCCTGGAGCAGTCCGGGCCCTGATCAGGTCAGGCTCGCCAGCAGGGTGCGCAGACTCCCGGGTTGGCGGGTGGCCCGATCCACGAAGGCCTGGGTGCCCAGCACCTTGCAATGCAGGTTGGCCTTGCCTTCGGCCTCGCCGTCATGGGCCACCATGATCCGGTCGGGCAGCCGCACCCGGGCGCCAGTGGCCTCGTTCTCCGGGGTCGCCCGGCCCAGGGTGCGGGTCGTTGCCTGCGCCGTTTGATAAAGGGCCATATCGGCCTGGTTGAGGGCTTCCACTTCGTCCCGCAGCGGCGCCAGATCCACCGGCCGCGTCCCGCCCGCATGGATCACCGGCGACAGAAAGGCGGGAAAGCCGTAGGCCGACCACACCCCCAGCAGCGTTTCCTCCAGGGTTTCGGTGGTGCCCACCACGTGAAAGGTGGCCAGGGAGTCCCGCGCCCGGGCCAGCAGGGTTTCCGGGTCCTCGGGGGCCGGCACGGGGGTCAGCATCTGGCATTGGTAGTTCACGTTCTCCGGCGCCCGAATATATGCTCGGAAATCCGCTTCCGAGGCGGGTCCGGGCCGCAATCCCCGCCGCAACAGATAATAATAGTTGGAAATCAGCCGTCCCACCGGCTCCCGCAGCAAGGTCATGAGCACCCAGTCCCGCGCCGCTTCCCGGTGGACGCCAAAGGTGCCGACCCCGGGCTTGCCCACATAGGTGGTGAAGGGGCAGGGCGCGGTGCGCATGGCGGTGAGCGCCTGGGGAACAATGGCATCGTCGGCATGGAAACGAAGGTTGTCCATGTGACCACGCCCCAGTTGACGGGAAACGGTCACCGCGACCTGCAATGCCGCCGTCACCGCCAGGCCCCCGGCCTTTTCCAGGTGATAGAAAAACAGCGGCCGATCCTCCAGGCCCGTGGTGGCGTCCAGCGGATACAGGCACAAGCCCACCTCCGTGATCCCAAGCTGGGTCAGCAGACGCCGCAGCGCCGTGGGCACGGTCCGGGCCATGAACTCTCTCCTGGTGATGAGGCTCCCCGATCCTATCGGGCCAGCATCCGAGCGGAAACCTCAGAATTGTGCCTTGGCAAAGGACATAAAGATATGTTTATATACCCACATGACTGAGAACGGGGAGGGCAGCCTGGATCACCTGCTGGCGGCGCTGCGTGCGGCGGCGGAGCCCACGCGGGTACGCCTGTTGGCCCTGGCGGCGGAAGCGGAACTGACGGTCACCGACCTCACCCGCATCCTGGGCCAGAGCCAACCGCGGGTGTCCCGGCATCTCAAGCTGATGGTGGATGCGGGCCTGCTGGAACGGTTCCGGGAGGGCTCGTGGGTGTTCTATCGTCTGGCCGGCGGGCCGGGCAGTCACCTCGCCCGGCGCCTGCTGGCCCTGGTGCCCCGCGACGATCCCGTGCTGGTCCTGGACCTGCAACGGCTGGAGGAGGTGCGGGCGGCGCGGGAAGCGGCGGCCCTGGCCTACTTCGAGGCCAATGCCGCCCAGTGGGAAAGCATCCGTGCCTTGCATGTGGACGAGCATGAGGTGGACGGCATCCTGTGCGAGCGCCTGCTGGCCCTGACACCGGAACGGGTGCTGGATATCGGGACCGGTCCCGGCCATCTGTTGCGGCGGCTCGCCCCCCATGTGCTGGAGGCGGTGGGCGTGGACCGCGCCCGCGACATGCTGGCGGTGGCCCGGGCCCGGTTGCAACGGGCCGGGTTGTATCACTGTCAGGTACGGTGGGCGGACATGTACCACCTGCCCCTGTCCTCCGACCATTTCGATGCGGCGGTGTTTCATCTGGTGTTGCACTTCGCCGAGGACCCGGGGGCCGCGATCCGCGAGGCGGCCCGGGTTCTGCGTCCGGGAGGGTGTCTGGTGGTGGTGGATTTCGCGCCCCATGACCTGGACCTCCTGCGCACGGAGCACAACCATCGCCGCCTGGGGCTGCGGGACGGCGAGGTGCGGGAGTGGTTTGCGGCCGCCGGCCTGCGCCCCGACGAGCGTCTGGAACTGGCGGGCCATCCCTTGACCGTGTGCCTGTGGTTCGCCACCCGTCCCAACAAGCCCCTGTCGCCGCCGCGACAGCGCCCCGAACCCCCGACCCTCGTCCCGGCCGACTGGGCCGTGGGCGGTGGCCCCCAATCACCCAGAGAAGGGAGGATGGATACGTGAGCGCGACCGATATGTCCCTGCTGCGGATTGCCCAGCCCGTACCCCAGAACGTCAAGGTAAGCTTCGAGTTCTTTCCGCCCAAAACCGACAAGATGGCGGAAACCCTGTGGAACTCCATCCGCGTGCTGGAGCCGCTCACCCCAGAGTTCGTGTCCGTGACCTATGGCGCCGGTGGCACCACGCGGGAGCGTACCCACAACATTGTCACCCGCATCCTGCGGGAGACCAGCCTCACCCCGGCCGCCCACCTCACCTGCGTGGGGCACACCCGGGAAGAGGTGGATGCCATCGCCCAGGACTATTGGGACCACGGGGTGCGTCACCTGGTGGCCCTGCGTGGCGATGCGCCGGACATGGACAAGAAGTATGAGCCCACCCCGGGCGGCTATGCCTATGCCACCGATCTGGTGGAGGGCCTGCGCCGGGTGGCCGATTTCGATCTGTCGGTGGCCGCCTATCCCGAAGGCCACCCCGAGGCCGACAGCCTGGATGCCGATATCGTGCACCTGAAGCGCAAGGTGGACGCCGGCGCCAACCGGGTGATCACCCAGTATTTCTTTGATCCGGAGCTGTTCCTGCGTTTCCGGGACAAGGCGGTGGCCGCCGGTATCTCCGTGCCGCTGGTGCCCGGCATCCTGCCGGTCACCGACTACCACCAGGTGGCCCGTTTCTCCGCCCGTTGCGGCGCCACGGTGCCCGACTGGCTCACCAAACTTTACGACGGGCTGGATGATCACGCCGAAACCCGTCGCCTGGTGGGCGCCACCATGGCCGCCGAGATGGTGCGGGTGCTGGCCGCCGAGGGCGTGGACTTCTTCCACTTCTACACCATGAACCGGGCGGAACTGGTGTTCGCCATCTGTCACATGCTGGGCGTGCGGCCCGGCGCGCACTCCGCGTAAAAGAGCCCAAGGAGCTTCCATGACCACCACCCTGCTGGACATTCTCAAGGAACGGGTCCTCCTGGCCGACGGCGGCATGGGGACCGCCTTGCAGGACTGGGATCTGGACCTGGAAAAGGACTTCCTGGGCAAGGAAAACTGCTCGGAAGTGCTGGTGCAGACCCGGCCCGACGTGGTGCGGGACATCCACACCCGCTTTTTCGAGGCGGGCTCCGACATGGTGGAGACCAACACCTTCGGCGGCACCCCCATCACCCTGGGCGAGTTCGATCTCCAGGATTCCTGTCTGGAGATCAATCGCACCGCCGTGCAACTGGCGCGGGAGGCGGCGGACCGCTTCTCCGACGGCCGCCAGCGCTATGTGATTGGCTCCGTGGGCCCGGGCACCAAGCTGCCCTCCCTGGGGCACATCGACTATGACACCCTGGAGGCCGGCTATCAGCTCCAGGGCCAGGGCCTGTTCGAGGGCGGTGTGGACGTGGTGCTGGTGGAAACCTGCCAGGACCCGCTGCAAATCAAGGCCGCCGTGAACGGCATGAAGGCCGCCCGCAAGGCCCTGGGCAAGGAACACATTCCCATCATGACCCAGGTGACGGTGGAAACCACCGGGACCATGCTGGTGGGGACCGACATTGCCGCCGCCGGCACGGTGCTGAAGAGCCTGGACATTCCCATCATGGGCCTCAACTGCGCCACCGGGCCGCAGGAAATGAGTGAACACATCAAGTGGATGTCGGAAAACTGGCCCGGCATGATCTCGGTGCTGCCCAACGCCGGCCTGCCCGAACTGCTGGACGGCCGTACCCACTATCCCCTGAAGCCCGAGGAACTGGCCCGCTGGCACCAACGGTTCATCCAGGAAGACGGGGTGAACATCGTGGGCGGGTGCTGCGGCACCACCCACCACCACATGGCCGCCGTCGATGCCATGCTGCGGGAGATCGGCAACGGCGACCGGCCCAAGCCGGTGAAGCGCACCGTGCACTGGGTGCCGGCGGTGGCGTCTCTCTATGGCCAGGTGCCGCTGCGCCAGGAAAACGCCATCCTCTCCATCGGCGAGCGCTGCAACGCCAACGGCTCCAAGAAGTTCCGCGAGGCCCAGGGCCGCGAGGACTGGGATGCCTGCTTGGCCATCGCCCGCGATCAGGTGAAGGAAGGCTCCCACACCCTGGACCTGTGCTGTGCCTTCGTCGGCCGCGACGAAATGCACGACATGACCGAGATGGTCACGCGCATGCGGGGGGGGGTGACGCCGCCGCTGGTGATCGACTCCACCGAGACCCCGGTGATCGAGGCGGCGCTCAAGCTCTATGGCGGCAAGCCCATCATCAACTCCATCAACTTCGAGGATGGCGAAGGCCCGGCCGCCGACCGCCTGCAACTGGCCCGCAAGTACGGCGGCACGGTGATCGCCCTGACCATCGACGAAGAGGGCATGGCCAAAACCGCCGAGCGCAAGCTGGAAATCGCCAAACGGCTCTATGACTTTGCCGTCAATCAGCATGGTCTGCCGCCCGAGGACCTGATGTTCGACCCCCTGACCTTCACGGTCTGCACGGGGAACGAGGACGACCGGGGCCTGGCCATCGAGACCCTGAACGGCATCAAGGCCATCCGCGAGGCCATGCCCGAGTGTCAGATCATGCTGGGGCTGTCCAACATCTCCTTCGGCCTGAAGCCGGCGGCTCGCCACGTGCTCAATTCCGTGTTCCTGGACCACGCCCAGAAGCACGGCATGACGGCGGCCATCATTCACGTCTCCAAGATCAAGCCCCTGCACGCCATTCCGCCCGAGGAGGTGAAGGCGGCCGAGGACCTGATCTTCGACCGGCGGGCCGAGGGGTATGATCCCCTACAGGAACTGATCCGTCTGTTCATGAACAAGGATCCGGAGGCCGAAGCCGCCCGCAAAAAGCCCACCACCATCGAGGAAAAGCTCAAGGAGCGCATTGTCGATGGCGACCGGAAGGGGCTGGAAGAGGACCTGGACGAAGCGCTGAAGACCTACGAACCGCTCTTCATCATCAACGACCTGCTGCTGGGCGGCATGAAGGTGGTGGGCGAGCTGTTCGGCGCCGGCAAGATGCAGCTTCCCTTCGTGCTCCAGGCGGCCGAGACCATGAAGGCGTCCGTGTCCTATCTGGAAAACTTCATGGAAAAGAAGGAAGGACAGCACAAGGGCACCCTGGTGCTGGCCACCGTGAAGGGCGACGTGCACGACATCGGCAAGAACCTCGTGGACATTATCCTCACCAACAATGGCTATCGCGTGGTGAACCTGGGCATCAAACAGCCCGTGAACACCATCATCGAGGCCGCCCGCAATGACAACGCCGACGCCGTGGGCATGTCGGGGTTGCTGGTGAAGTCCACGGTGATCATGCGCGAGAACCTGGAGGAAATGGTGCGCGCGGGCCTGGATGTGCCGGTGCTGCTGGGCGGCGCCGCCCTCACCCGGGCCTATGTGGAAGGCGACTGCGCCGACGCCTATACCAATGGCAACGTGGCCTATGCCCGGGATGCCTTCGATGGCCTGACCCTTATGGACCACACCATGGCCGGCACCCTGGGGGATCACCTGCAACAGTCCAAGGAAAAGCGGCCCCAGCGTCAGCCGCGCCAGGAGGTGGAGACCGCCCAGCGGCCGGTGGACGCGGAGGAAACCCGCATCCGCCGTCAGGAACTGGCCGCCGCCCACGACGTGCCCACGCCACCCTTCTGGGGGGCCAAGCTGCTGGAAAAGGTGAACATCAAGTCCCTGGTCCCCTACCTGAACGAAACCATGCTGTTCCAGTTCCAATGGGGCTTCCGTAAGGCCGGCAAGAGCCGGGAGGAATTCCTCAAATGGGCGGACGAGGAGGTGCGGCCCATCCTGCACCGCATGCTCAAACTGGGTCTGGAAGAGGAGCTGTTCCAGCCTCAGGCCGCCTACGGCTACTGGAAGGCAGCCGGCGAGGGGAACGACCTGATCCTGTTCGAGGAGGACGGCACCACCGAGCTGGCGCGTTTCACCCTGCCCCGGCAGAACCGGGAAGAGGGCCTGTGCGTGGCCGACTTCTTCCGCGACGTCTCCGCCCCCGAGCGGGATGTGGTGGGGATGCAGGTGGTGACCATGGGCACCCGGCCCACGGAGGTGGCCCAGCAGTGGTTCAAGGACGACCGCTACCAGGACTATCTCTACCTGCACGGCCTGTCGGTGGAGCTGACGGAGGCCCTGGCCGAATACGTGCACAAGCGTATCCGCGATGACCTGGGCTTCGGCCACGAGGACGCGCGCGACATGCAGAAACTGCTCAAGCAGGGCTATCGTGGCAGCCGTTACAGCTTCGGCTATCCGGCCTGTCCCAACCTGGAAGACCAGAAGCACCTGCTGTCCCTGCTGGGGTCGGAGCGCATCGGCGTGAACCTGACCGAATCCTGGCAGTTGGAGCCTGAGCAGTCCACCTCCGCCCTGGTGGTGCTCCATCCCCAGGCGAAGTACTTCAACATCTAGAGCCTATCGCGGTCAGTGGGACCCCATTCTTGGGGCCCATTGACCGCGTGAATCGGCTCTATCTATTTGTTTTAGAGCCTATCGCGGTCAATGGGACCCAATTCTCGGGTCCCATTGCCCGCGTGAATCGGCTCTATCTATTTGATTTAGAGCGGATTCACGCACCCAATCTGGTTCACAACGTGAACCCGATTGGGTGCGACCCGCTCTAGAGCGGATCGCGGTAAAAACAAAAGGCCCCCGCTGGCATCGGCGGGGGCCTTTTGGTGAGGGCCTTGTGGTTTTGGGATCCCGTTTTGCGGCTTACTGGCATTCCTGGCGCAACAGGGTCACGGCGTCTGCCCGGCCGGTGCGGGGCAGGGGAAACCATTGGCCGTCCCCACTGTTCAGGGTTAGCTGGCGGGCCTTGGCCATGGCCGTCAGCAAGGGGGCCTTCAGAGGCACCTCGGCTTCCAGCATGTTGCTGCCCCACAGGGGGTTTTCCGCCACCGTGCCCCGCAGCACCACGGATTTGTCATCGGCCTTGAAGGCCACGCTGGTGGCCTCGCCCGGGGGCTTGGCGCCCTCATACATGACGTTGATGCCCACGGTGCCCTTTTTTTCACCGCAATAGAGCACCATGCCCACGTATTCGCTGGGGCTGTAGTCGGGGAAGATCAAGCCCACTTTCATTTCGTCGCCTTCGGCTTCCTTCCAGAAGCCGTTGGCGGCCCGGCCTTCCACCGGCAGGATCACGGTGGCGGCCAGCAGCGACAGCGACAGTAACGCCGCGCGCCGCCGCGGAGTCGCAACGGGGAACCGACAGGGAGCATTCGCCATGGCCGCCTTCCTTTCCGAAAAAAGCGGTGCAGGTGCAGCCCGGCAGGGCGCAGACGCAGTATACGTCCGGCGCCCTTCCGGGAAAAGAGCCCATGCGGACTCCCGTGGTTAGAGCCGATCGTGGCCAATGGGACCCAATTCTCGGGTCCCATTGACCGCGTGAATCGGCTCTATCCATTTGTTTTAGAGCGGATCGACCGCGACCCGCTCTATTCGGGGCGCACGGGTGTGACACCCCAGATGTCGCGGGCATAGCCGTGAATGGTGCGGTCGGAGGAGAAGGGCCCCATGTGGGCCACGTTCAGCACCGCGCTGCGGGTCCAGGCCTCGGAGTCGGTGAAGCGCTGGTCCACCTCCTGTTGCCGCGCCACGTAAGCGGCGAAGTCCGCCAGCACCATGTAGCGGTCGCCCCCCTGCAACAGGGCGTGGGTGATGCCCCGATAGCGGTGAGGTTCCTCCGGCGAGAAAAAGCCGTCGTGGATCATGTCGATGACCCGCTTGAGCTGGGCGTCGCCATGGTAGTAGCTGTGGGGATCATAGCCGGCCACGCGAATTTCTTCCACTTCGCTGGCGGTCAGGCCGAAGATGAAGATGTTGTCCGCCCCCACGGCATCGCGAATCTCGATGTTGGCGCCATCCAGGGTGCCGATGGTCAGCGCCCCGTTCAGGGCCAGCTTCATGTTGCCGGTGCCCGACGCTTCCATGCCGGCGGTGGAGATCTGTTCCGACAGGTCGCTGCCCGGAATGATCACCTCCGCCAGGGAGACGTTATAGTTGGGGATCAGCGTCACCTTGAGCTGGTCGCCCACCTTGGGATCGTTGTTCACCGTGGTGGCCACGTCGTTGATGAGGCGGATGATATCCTTGGCCATCACGTAGCCCGGCGCCGCCTTGCCGGCGAACAGCACCACCCGGGGTTCGGTCACCTCGCCATCGCGGATGCGGTTGTAGCGGTGAATGACATGCAGCAGGTTGAGAAGCTGCCGCTTGTACTCATGCATGCGCTTAATCTGCACGTCGAACAAGGCGGTGGGATCCACGGTCAGATCCATGCGGTTGGCCAGCAGGGTGGCGAGGCGTTCCTTGCTCAGGCGTTTTACCTCGCGGAAGGCGGCCCGGAACCCGCTGTCGTCGGCCAGGGGGGCCAGAGCCGACAGCCGCTCCAGCTCCGTTTCCCAGCCGTGGCCGATCTGGTTGGTGATCAGGCGCGACAGCCCGGGGTTGGCCTGCACCAGCCAGCGGCGGGGGGTCACGCCGTTGGTTTCGTTGACGAATTTCTCCGGCCACAGGCGGTAGAAATCGGCGAACACGGTGCTGCGCATCAGGTCGGTGTGGAGAGCCGCCACGCCGTTCACCTTCTGGCTGCCCACCAGGGCTAGGTGGGCCATGCGGATGGTGCGCGCCACGTCATCCACCAGCGACACCCGCCGCAGCAAGGCCGCGTCACCAGGGAAGCGGTGGCGCACCCCGGTCAGGAAGTGGTGATTGATTTCATAGATGATTTCCAGATGCCGGGGCAGCACGTGCTCCAACATGCTGATGGGCCACATCTCCAGCGCTTCCGGCAACAGGGTATGGTTGGTGTAGGCGAAGGTGTTGCGGGTAATTTCCCAGGCGCTGTCCCACCCATGGGCGTATTGATCCACCAGCAGCCGCATCAGCTCCGCCACGCCCAGCGAGGGGTGGGTGTCGTTGAGCTGGATCACCACCTTTTCCGCCAGATTGTCGAGGGAGTGGTGCTTCTTCAGGTGGCGGGCCACGATGTCCTGCAACGAAGCAGACACGAAGAAGTATTCCTGCTTCAGGCGCAGTTCCTGGCCCAGCAGGCTTTTATCGTTGGGATACAGCACTTTGGAGAGGGTTTCCGAAACCGTCTTGGACATGACGGATTCGATGTATTTGCCTTCGTTAAAAGTATTGAGATCGAAATCCCGGGTGGCCCGGGAAGACCACAGCCGCAGATTGCTCACGGTTTCCGTGTGGTAGCCAGAAATGGGGATGTCATAGGCCACGGCCACCACTTCGTCGGCGTCCACCCATTTGCACACCCGCTCACCGGCTTCGTCCACGAAGCACATCACCCGGCCATGGAAACGTACCGGGAAGATCACGTTGGGGCGCTCGAATTCCCAGGGGTTGCCATAGCGCAGCCAGTGTTCGGGATGCTCCACCTGCTGGCCGTCTTCCACGCCCTGGTTGAACATGCCGAATTCATAGCGGATGCCATAGCCGTAGCCCGGATAGCCGTGGGTGGCCATGGAATCGAGGAAACAGGCCGCCAGACGGCCCAGGCCGCCGTTGCCCAGGGCGGGCTCGGGCTCGAAACGCTCCAGGGTATCCAGGTCGTGGCCCGACTGGCGCAGGGATTCCTTCACCGTGTTGCGCACGCCCAAATCCACCAGCACCTTGTCCAGATTGCTGCCGGTCAGGTACTCCATGGAAAGGTAGTAGACTCGGCGGCAGTCCTGGTCGTATTGCGCCTGGGCGGTTTGGATGGCCCGCTCGCACACCAGACCGCGCAGCACGTAGGCGAGGGCGTAATACCAGTCCCGACCGTGGGCATAGTCCGGGTTGCGGCCCACCACATGGGTCAGGGCATCGCGCAGCCGGCGGGTCATTTCCTCGGGGGTGATGTCCACCGGCGCGGCATTGGCGGCGGCGGGGGAGGAAGGCGCCTGGGGTAGCGTGGCGGGAGCCGCGTGGTCCATGGGGGTCATTGCTGCCATCGTCATCCTTAGGTGTGCGCGTCCCATGGGGGACGCCGGAATGTGGACGTCCCATGGGGGACGCCGGGATGTGGACGTCCCACGGGGGACGCCGGGTCGGTCTATGGGTGCGGTGCTTCCGCAACACAGGGAACCAGGGGCGGTCGCTCCCCGGCATCCTGTGTTGATAGCATGTTTTGTGCCAGGCGCCGTCGACTCGGGGCGCGACCACGCCGGGAGGTCCCATGGCTTTCCCGGACGTTAGTCCGGTTTTTGCTGGCGGGCCACCACGTCGGCATACAGGGCCTGGTAGTGGCCGGCGGCCGTGGTCCAGCTAAAATCCTGGGCCATGCCCCGCTTTTGCAGGGCGACGTAGGCCTCTGGCGTGCGCCACAAAGCGGCGGCGCGGACCAGGGCATCGCCCAGGGCCAGACCGGTGGCCGCATCAAATACAAAGCCATTGCCGGTGGCGGGATTGGCGTTCACATCCACCACCGTGTCGGCCAGCCCGCCGGTGCGGCGCACAATCGGTGGGGTTCCGTACCGCAAGGCATACATCTGCGTCAAGCCACAAGGCTCGAACCGGGAGGGAACCAGGAAGAAATCGCTGCCCGCTTGCACCAGGTGAGACAGGGCCTCGTCGTAGCCCACGGTGACGGCGAAGGTGTCGGGCATGGCGGCGGCCAGGCCGCGCAGGGTGCCTTCGATGGCGGGATCGCCGCTGCCCAGCACCACCACCTGCACCCGGGCCGCCTGCACGGCCTCCACCGCCCAGCCCAGCAGGTCGGCGCCTTTCTGTTCGGTCAGCCGGCCCACCAGCCCCACCACCGGCCGGTCGGGATCATCGGCCAGACCGAAGCGGGCCCGCAAGGCCCCCCGGTTGGTGGTTTTGGCCAGCAGACTGTCCGGCGAATAGGTGGCCGGCAGCAGCGGGTCACGGGCGGGGTTCCACAGGTCGGTGTCGATCCCGTTGAGGATGCCCGTTAATTGGGCATGGCGCCCACGCAACAGGCCGTCCAGCCCCCGCCCGCCTTCGGGCATCTGGATTTCGTGGGCATAGGTGGGGCTGACGGTGGTCAGATGATCGGCATAGAACAGGCCCGCCTTCAGATAGGACATGTGGCCGTAGAACTCCACCCCCTCCACCGACCAGGCCTGGGGCGGCAATCCCACCATCTGCAACACGTCATGGCCGAAAATGCCTTGGAAATGCATGTTGTGGATGGTGAAGACGGTGGCCGGCCGGGGACCATCCCACAGGGCGAGATAGGCGGGGGCGAGTCCCGTCTGCCAGTCGTGGGCGTGCAGGACGTCGGGCCGCCAGCCATCGAAGGCGCCGCCCTGGCTGATCAGGGCCGCCGCCCGTGACAGCACGGCGAAGCGCATGAAGTTGTCGCCGTGGTCCCAGCCGTCCGCCCCCACGTAGGGTCCCCCCGCCCGCTGGTAGAGCGGCGGGCAGTCCACCACCCACACGCCGATGCCGCTGTCGGGCATGCGGCGCTCCAGCAGCCGCACGTCCCTCGGCCCCAGCAGGGGCCCCAGGCGCATCTCCCGGGCGCCTTTGGGGACTTCCGCTTTGTCCAGGACCTCGGAATACCCGGGAATCAGCAGGCGGACGTCCTCGCCCAGGCGGGCCAGAGCCGCAGGCAGCGCCCCGGCCACATCGGCGAGTCCCCCGGTCTTTACCAGGGGATACGCCTCCGAGGTCACGAACAGGATGTTCATCATGCTACCCTTGATCCGGTGGTTGATGGTGGCCCGACTCCTGTCGGCGGGGCGATCCTAACGCCGACTCCTGTCGGCGGGGCGATCCTACGACACCCGGCCCGCTGGTTTCCACCCTCCCGTGCCTTCGAACGGATCCGCGTCACCAAACCTTTACCGTTGTCGCTATTGAACCGGCCACCCTGCGAGTGGCACACTTGGCACGGGTTCATGACGGATCGTGAATCAGGGGTTCTTCCGGTAGCGACCAGGGATCCGCGGGCGAGCACCGCGCCGGATCGGGGCGCGCCGGTCATCAGGCGTGGGGTGCATCGCGGATCAGGGGAATCGGGCTGCCGTTTTTCGGGTTGGTATCCGCTCGCGTCATGAGCCGATGCCGCAACCTCGTCAGGCCCCGGCCCCGGCCGTCGCGGAACCCGCGCGGTTCAGGGAGGACGACACCGTTATGGCAGGCAACCGCGATCTTTCCAGTGACATCAACCGGGCGTTGCGCAATACCGTGGCCCTGGTCCTGGCCGGGGGGCGTGGCAGCCGGCTGCAGGCCCTGACCGACCACCAGTCCAAGCCGGCCATTCCCTTCGCCGGTAAGTTCCGCATCGTGGACTTCCCCCTTTCCAACTGCCTGAACTCCGGCATCCGGCGCATTGCCGTGCTCACCCAGTACAAGGCCCACTCCCTCATTGGCCACGTGCAGCGGGGTTGGGGGTTTCTGCGGGGCGAGCTGAACGAGTTCGTGGAGCTGTGGCCGGCCCAGCAGCAGACCCAGTCGGAACAGTGGTACCAGGGGACCGCTGATGCCGTGTACCAGAACGTGGACACCCTGCGCAAACACGCGCCCGACTACGTGCTGATCCTGGCCGGGGACCATGTGTACAAGCAGGACTATTCCGCCATGTTGGCCGAGCACATCGAGCGCGGGGCCGATGTCACCGTCTCCTGCGTGGAAGTCCCGCGGGAACAGGCCACGGCCTTCGGCGTGGTGGCGGTGGACGATCAGGACAACATCGCCGGCTTCCTGGAAAAGCCTGCCGATCCGCCGGGCCTGCCCGATAATCCCGAGCGGGCCTTTGCGTCCATGGGCATCTACATCTTCAATGCCGATTTCCTGACGGATCAACTGCGCCGGGACGCGGTGGATCAGCAATCCTCCCACGATTTCGGCAAGGACATCATCCCCGGCCTGATTGGCAAGTGCCGCATGGTGGCCCATCGCTTCGGCCGGAGTTCGGTCTGTTTCGACGCCGCCGGCGAGCCTTACTGGCGCGACGTGGGGACCCTGGACGCCTACTGGTCCGCCAACCTGGATCTGACCTCCGTGCTGCCGGCCCTGGACCTTTATGACGACTCCTGGGCCATCTGGACCTATCACCGGCAATTGCCCTCGGCCAAGTTCGTGTTCGACAGCAGCGAACGGCGAGGGACGGCGGTGGATTCCCTGGTCAGCGCGGGCTGCATCATTTCCGGCGGCACCGTGCGGCGGTCGCTGCTGTTCAGCAATGTCCGGGTGAACTCCTACAGCTTGGTGGAGGACGCGGTGGTGCTTTCCAACACCGACGTGGCCCGGCACGCGCGGCTGCGCAAGGTGATCGTGGACGAGGATTGCCGCATTCCTGAGGGCTTGGTGGTGGGCGAGAATCCCGAGGAAGACGCCCGCCGATTCCACCGCACCAGCAGTGGCGTGGTGCTCATCACCCAGTCCATGCTGGATGCGCTTTAGAGCCTATCGCGGTCAATGGGACCCATTTTCGGGTCCCATTGACTGCGTGAATCGGCTCTCTCTATTTGATTGAGAGCGAATCGCCTCCGCCTTCCAGAGGGGGAGGCAGGAGGTGGCACGCCAGCGCCACCCGGGCCAGATTGGCGATCCGCGCCGCGCGGAAGGTGCGCCACGAGGCTCCTTCCCGCGCCACCGCCAGGGCCCGCAGCACCCCGCCATGGGTGATGACCAGCAACGGCCGGGCCTCGGTGGCGCCCAGGCTTTCCGCCCAGAGACAGGCCGCGTGCACGCCGGCCCGCACCCGTGCCCACAGGGCGGGCAGGGTCTCGCCCTCCGGCGGCGGATGGGCCAGGGGATCTGCGCGCCAGGCGGCCAGCCGGGGGGCTTCCGTGGGATCGGCCAGCACCTCTGATTCCAGACGGTTGCTCCAGCGCCCGAGGTCGATCTCCATCAACCGCCGGTCTTCCCGGATGGGCAGGGTATCGGGCAGCGCCAGGGCCTCCAGGGTTTGGCGACAGCGGCGCAGGGGGCTGGTAACCCCCCCCACCACCGGCGGCAGCCGGGGCCCCAGGGCACGGGCGGCGGCCCATCCCTCGGGCGACAGATCGCTTTCCGCCTGCCCCTGAAAGCGCTTGGGCGGGCCGTTGGCGACCGTATGGGCATGGCGCAGCAGCAGCAGACTCATGGCCGGGGCTCCTTTTACGGGGGAGGCCGGTATCCTACAACAGGCTTGCCGCCGATGGGGATTCCGGGCCACAATCCGGCCGCGACTCACCGACGCACCGAAGGAGGGGGCATGATCCGGGGTCTGTGGATGCTATTGGCGACACTGCTGGTGTGGCCCCTGGCGGCCGGCGCCGCGGAAGACTCCACCGGATCGGCGCCGCCCAAGGTGCACGCCCTGGCCATGCACGGCACGCCTAAGTACGGCCCGGACTTTCGGCATTTCGACTATGTGAACCCGGACGCTCCCAAGGGCGGGACCCTGAAACGGGCCGCCCTGGGCGGGTTCGACAATCTCAATCCCTTCCTGCTCAAGGGGACCCCCGCCGCCGGTGCCGGGCTGCCCTTTGAAACCTTGCTCACCGCCTCCGCCGACGAGCCCTTCACCCAGTACGGTCTGCTGGCGGAAAGCCTCCAGGTGCCGGCGGATCGCGCGTGGGTGATCTTCCACCTGCGGCCCGAGGCCCGTTTCCACGACGGCACCCCGGTGACCGCCGAAGACGTGGTGTTCAGCTTCAATACGCTGCGGGAAAAGGGGCACCCCTTGTACCGCTTCTACTATGAAAATGTGGCCGATGTGGCGGCCCTGGCGGATCGCACAGTGAAGTTCACCTTCTCCGGCGGCGAAAATCGGGAGTTGCCGCTGATCGTGGGCCAGATGCCGGTGCTGCCGGCCCATTACTGGGCGGAGCGGGAATTCACCGACACCACCCTGGAGCCACCCCTGGGCAGTGGGCCCTATCGCATCGCCGATTTCGAACCCAACCGCTATGTGGTGCTGGAACGGGTGGAAGACTGGTGGGGGCAGGATCTGCCGGTCAGTGTTGGATCCTACAATTTCGATACCCTGCGTTACGATTACTATCGCGATTCCACCGTGGCGTTACAGGCTTTCAAGGCCGGCGAATACGATTTCCGTCTGGAGACCGAGGCCAAGAAGTGGGCCACCGGTTATGATACCGAGGCCCGCCGTGATGGCGTGATGAAGACCGAGACCTTCCCCCATGACCGGCCCGCCGGCATGCAGGCGTTTGTCTTCAACACCCGCAAGCCCCTGTTCCAGGACCCCCGGGTGCGGCAGGCCCTTGGCTACGCCTTCGATTTTCAGTGGACCAACGCCAAGCTGTTCTACGACCAGTACACCCGCACCCAGAGCTATTTCGCCAACTCGCCCCTGGCGGCGCGGGAACCCATTTCCAAGGCGGAACGGGCCCTGCTGGCGCCCTATGGCGATCAGGTGCCGCCAGAGGTGTTCACCACCGTCTACGAGGCCCCGCGCACCGACGGCGACGGCAACATCCGGCCCCAATTGCGCAAGGCCTTTGCCCTGTTGAAGGAAGCCGGCTGGACCTTCAAGGACCGCAAGCTGGTGCACGGGGAGACGGGGGCGCCCTTCACCTTCGAAATTCTGCTCAACAGTGCCACCGCCACCACCTGGGAACGGGTGGCGCTGCCTTTCGTGCGCAATCTGGAACGCCTGGGCATCACCGCCCGGCTGCGGGCCGTGGACACGGCTCAGTATCAGAACCGCACCGATTCCTTTGACTTCGACATGATGGTGGATGTGTTTCCGCAGTCGGAAAGCCCCGGCAACGAGCAGCGGGACTTCTGGGGCAGCGAGGCCGCCGACAGCCCCGGCAGCCGCAACACCATCGGCATCGCCGATCCGGTGGTGGATGGCCTGGTGGCCGCCATCATCGGGGCCGCCGACCGTGAGGCCCTGGTCACCGCCTGCCGCGCCCTGGATCGGGTGCTGTTGTGGCGCCACTACGTGATTCCCCAGTGGCACATCAGCCATGACCGCATCGCCTTCTGGGACAAGTACGGCATTCCCGAGGTCATCCCCCGCAGCGGGGTGCAGGTGAACACGTGGTGGCAGGATCCGGACAAGGCCGCCCGGGTGGCCCAGTGGCGGGACCAGCGGTAAGGCGCGGGGGCTGAGGCCATGGGTGCCTATATCCTTCGCCGGCTGCTGCTGATTCCGCTGACTCTGTTCGGGATCATGGTGATCAACTTCGCCATCGTCCAGGTGGCGCCCGGTGGGCCCGTGGATCAGATGCTGGCCCGCATCCAGGGCGTGGCCACCGACGCCACCGCCCGCTTCTCCGGCACCGGCGCCGATGAAACGGCCGGGGCGGGCGAATCCCGGGCCACCCGGGGCCTGGATCCCGCGTTCGTGGCCGAACTGGAGGCCCAGTTCGGCTTCGACAAGCCGCCCCTGCAACGGTTCCTGGGCATGATGGGCGACTATCTCACCTTCAATTTTGGGGATAGCTACTACCGGGATCGGCCGGTGTTGGAGCTCATCGCCGAGAAACTGCCGGTGTCCATCTCCCTCGGGCTCTGGAGCACCCTGATCATTTATCTGGTATCCATTCCCCTGGGCATCGCCAAAGCGGTGCGGGATGGCAGCCGCTTCGACGTGGGCACCAGCAGCCTGATCATTCTCGGCTATGCCATTCCCAACTTTCTGTTCGCCATCCTGCTGATCGTGTTGTTTGCCGGCGGTCCCTTTTTCGATTGGTTCCCTCTGCGCGGGCTGGTGTCACCGGACTTCGAGACCCTGAGTCCAGGCGGTAAGCTTCTCGATTACGCCTGGCACCTGGTGCTGCCGGTGACCGCCATGGTGATCGGCGGTTTCGCCCAGTTGACCATGCTGACCAAGAACGCCTTTCTCGACGAAATTCACAAACAATACGTGATGACGGCGCGAGCCAAGGGCTTGACCGAGGGCCGGGTGCTCTATGGCCACGTGTTTCGCAACGCCATGCTGCTGGTGATCGCGGGCTTTCCGGCGGCGCTGGTGTCCATGCTGTTCACGGGCTCGGTATTGATCGAGGTCATCTTCAGCCTGGATGGCGTGGGGCTGTTGGGCTTTGAATCGGTGGTCAACCGTGACTATCCGGTGGTGTTCGCCACCCTGTACCTGTTCACCTTGCTGGGGCTGGTGCTCAACCTGTTGAGCGATCTTACCTATCACCTGGTGGACCCCCGCATCGACTTTGAAAGCCGGGAGGTCTGAGTCGTGGCGGCGCGTCCTGTCCTCTCGCCCGTGGCCCGGCGCCGTTGGGCGGCCTTTCGCGCCAATCGGCGGGGCTGGTGGTCCCTGTGGCTGTTTCTGGCCCTGTTCGGGCTCAGCCTGTTCAGCGAATTCCTGGCCAACGACCGGCCCCTGTTGGTGTGGTACGAGGGGGGCCTGTATGCCCCGGTCCTGCGCGACTACGAGGAAACCACCTTCGGCGGCGACTTTCCCACCGTGGCCGACTTCCGTGATTCCTATTTGCAAGGGCAGATCAACGAGCGGGGTTGGATGGTGTGGCCGCTCATTCCCTTTTCCTATGATACCCATGACCGCGGCCTGAACGTGCCGGCCCCGGCCCCGCCCTCGGCCCGGCACTGGCTGGGCACCGACGACCAGGGGCGGGACGTGGTGGCGCGGTTGTTGTACGGCTTTCGGGTGTCGGTGCTGTTCGGGCTGGTCCTCACCGCCATTTCCACGGTGATCGGCGTGGCGGCCGGGGCGGTGCAGGGCTACTTCGGCGGCCTGCTGGACCTGTTTGCCCAGCGTTTCCTGGAAATCTGGTCCGGACTGCCGCAGTTGTTCATTCTCATCATCCTGTCCAGCCTGATTATTCCCGGGTTCTGGAGTCTGCTGCTGATCCTGACCCTGTTTTCCTGGACGGCGCTGGTGGGCGTGGTACGGGCGGAGTTCCTGCGCGCCCGTAATTTCGACTACGTGAAGGCCGCCCGGGCCCTGGGCATGGCCGATGTCCGCATCATGTGGCGCCACGTGTTGCCCAACGCCATGGTGGCCACCCTGACCTTTCTGCCTTTCATCCTGTCGTCGTCGCTGGTGGCGTTGACGGCGCTGGATTTCCTGGGGCTGGGCCTACCGCCGGGAGCGCCTTCGCTGGGAGATCTGCTGCGCCAGGGCAAGGAAAACCTTCAGGCACCGTGGCTGGGCATCGCCGGCTTTATGGCGGTGGCCACCATGCTGTCGCTGCTGGTGTTCGTGGGCGAGGCGGTGCGCGATGCCTTCGATCCCCGTCGGGGGAGGCCGTGACCGTGACACCGGTGATCCGTATCGAGGACCTGCACATCTCCTTCCGCCAGGGGGCCACGGTCACGCCGGCGGTGCGGGGGGTGTCCCTGAGCTTGCCCCGGGGCGGCACGGTGGCCCTGGTGGGGGAAAGCGGTTCCGGCAAGTCGGTGACCGCCATGAGCATCCTGCGGCTGCTGCCGCCCACGGCGACCCTGCGCGGGCGTATCTGGCTGGATGGGCGCGAAGACCTGCTGGCGGCGTCGGAACGCACCCTGCGCCAGGTGCGGGGCGGGCGTGTGGGCACGGTGTTCCAGGAGCCCATGACCTCCCTCAACCCGCTGCACAATATAGAAAAGCAGATCGGGGAAATGCTTGCCCTGCACAAGGGCTTGCGCGGAGCGGCGGCCCGGGCCCGCATCCTGGAACTCCTAGACATGGTGGGGCTGCCCCAGGCCCGTCACCGCCTGGGCGCGCTGCCACACGAGCTCTCCGGTGGGCAGCGTCAGCGGGTGATGATCGCCATGGCCCTGGCCAACGAGCCGGAACTGCTCATTGCCGACGAGCCCACCACCGCCCTGGATGTCACCATCCAGGCGCAGATTCTCGACCTGCTGGCGGACCTGAAGGCCCGACTGGGGCTGACGGTGCTGTTCATTACCCACGATCTGGGGATCGTGCGCCGCATCGCCGACCATGTGGCGGTGATGACGCAGGGGGAAATCGTGGAACAGGGGCCGGCGGCACAGGTGTTTGCCGATCCCGCCCATGCCTATACCCGGCACCTGCTGGCGGCGGAGCCCCGGGGGCGCCCCGCCACCGTGCCTGCCGAGGGACCGCCGTTGCTGGTGGCCAAGGATATGTGGGTGTGGTTCCCGGTGAAGGGTGGTCTGTTGGGGCGCACCCGCAGCCACGTGAAGGCGGTGGACGGCGTTTCCCTGAGCGTGCGTCCCGGCGAGACCGTGGGCGTGGTGGGCGAGAGCGGGAGTGGCAAGACCACGCTGGGGCTGGCGCTGTTGCGGCTGGTGCCCCGGGCCCAGGGCCAGCTTCAGTTCGAGGGGCAGGACCTGTTCGCCCTCAACCGGCGGGCCCTGCGACCCTGGCGGGCCCGCATGCAGGTGGTGTTCCAGGATCCCTTCGGTGCCCTCAGCCCCCGGCTGTCGGTGGGGGACATCGTGGGCGAGGGCCTGACGGTGCACGGGCAGGCCCAGGATCGGGCCGATCACGACCGGCAGGTGGCCGCCGCCCTGAGCGAGGTGGGTCTGGATCCCGAAACCCGCCACCGCTATCCCCATGAATTTTCTGGCGGTCAGCGTCAGCGCATCGCCATTGCGCGTGCGCTGGTGCTCAAGCCCCGGCTGCTGGTGTTGGACGAGCCCACCAGTGCCCTGGATGTGTCGGTGCAGGCGCAGATCGTGGCCCTGCTTCAGGATCTCCAGGCGCGACACAATCTGGCCTATGTGTTCATCAGCCACGATCTGCGGGTGGTGCGGGCCCTGGCCCATCAAGTGGTGGTGATGAAGGACGGCCGGGTGGTGGAGGCGGGTGCCGCCGACCGCCTGTTCGCCGCACCCCGGGCCGACTACACCCGGGCCCTGCTGGCGGCGGCCTTTCCGCCGGATCCCGTGGTCACGGCAGCCGTCCCGCCAGCCACGCCGTGATCAACGCCCGCGCCAGGGAGCCGGGACGCGGCAGGGTGGGCCAGGCGGCCACCGCCTCGCGGGTCATCCAGTCCGCCCAGGCCAGTTCCGCGGGGTCCACGGTGAGGGCGGTGGTGGTGGCCCGGGCATGAAAGCCCAGCATCAGGTTGGCGGGAAAGGGCCACGGCTGACTGCCCACGTAGCGCGGCGGATCGATATGGATGCCGGTTTCCTCCAACACCTCCCGGGCCACGGCTTGTTCCAGGGTTTCGCCCGGTTCCACGAAGCCCGCCAGCACCGAGCGCAGGCCGGGGGGCATGCGGTCCTGATGGCTCATGAGCAGGCGATCCTGGGAATCGGTGATCGCCATGATCACCACCGGATCGGTGCGCGGATGGTGGCTGGTGGCGCCGCACTGCTCCTGCAGGGCGCGGCTGTTCACCTTGACGACCATGCCGTCGATCTCGTAGGGATAGGCCTCGCGCCGGGCTTCCCAGCCGTGGCAAAAGTCGACCACCTCGGCGATGCCGC
>CAZHRQ010000037.1:0-3056 GCA_964535075.1 uncultured Rhodobacterales bacterium
GAATCCATTTCAAGCCCGACCGCTACCCCGATTTTTCAAATGCGATTCCCCTGCCGCATGCAGCGGCAGGGATTGACGTTAGCCAAAAATATACCGTACGATAGCCGGGATTTCTATCTGGGCGATGTGGGCTTTGCCAGCCTGAACTATGACCCCATCGCCCTGTGGTGCCAGTTTGTCGCTAATCGCGACCTGAACCGAAGTCCCAGTGCGCCCCATGTCGGATGCCCGGCGTCCAGGCTAGAGATTTACCACGACCTAGGCCACTTCGTCGCCGGCACGCGGGTCGAAAAGAAATCGTGGGATACTCCCTGGCACCCCATGAATGAGTCCTCGGCCCAGAGGCTGAACGATCCCGACCATGGAGCCAACCTTCGCATCCGCATCGGCAAGTTCCTGTTCCCCCACGGTTGCCTGTCCTGGCGGGAATGCCCCGATTGCGGAAAACTGTCGTCCTATCTTGGGGATTCTTGGGAGTGGGCTTCGCAAACGCTGATCCCACCGCCGCCGCTCAAGGCGTTCGTGCAGAATATGTCGTTCCGGTCTAGGGGAGAGACAGAGACCAAAGCTTGGGACGAGGGCAAGGTGGATGCTCGCGCCTGTGTGCATTGCGGAACGCTTACCTACGCCCACCATACCTGTACGCTGATGCAAAGTAACTTTAAGAGCGCCCCGCCACCATTCGTCGAAGAAATTCAGCGTGATCTCCGCGTCGCGGTACAGCAGGCGGATCACATCGTCTTCATGGGCTATTCATTGCCTCCGGATGACGTCACCTACCGCGCGTTTTTTGTCGCCCGTCAACGCCGTGACGACGTCAAGCCGCGGGTGCGATGCAGCGTCGTCGTCGGGCACAATTATGGACCCGATTGGCACGGACCGGATGACTGGCCGGCGCTTCTCCAGCGTATGGAGCCAGGCAAATCCCCCCGCACAACGCTGGAGGCCGCGCGCGATATCTTTGGCAAGGATCATGTGCGCTTCTATGGTGGCGGCATTCCCCGAGTTTTCCTTGATGAAGCAGGTACAGTAACGCAGTCCGCCGTTGAGAAACTTTTGACATGGGAGAACGTGTGATGAAGATGATTAAGTTCGATCTACCGATTGACCCGGTATAATTCACCAGGAGGGTGCCCCGCCCCTCTTTGGGAGGGATGTCTCGCGTCTGGATGGCGGGGAGTGGTGGCGTGGGAGTTCGAGTCTCCCCAAGGGCACCATTTCTTACGGTTTTTTGTTGCTCCCGCTTGCGGAAGAAGAAACAATCGCGGCGTTTGTTTTCCGGACCACGACGAGGACCTGAACGCATGCGTTTCGCGATGCCGCTCCTTCTGGGAGCCCTGGGGGTGGCCGGCTGCGCCGGTTCCCCGCCTCCCGCCGCTGCGCCGGAGCCCTCCGGCCAGCAAAGCCTGGAAAAAACCGCTGGTGACGCCGTGGCTGCGGGCACCCGCACGGTGCATGCCATGCGGGGCTGTCGCGATGCCGTGGCCGCCGCACAGGCGCCCTCCTGGCCCGCTTGTGATCGCGCCACGGCGCAGCAACGGGAGTTCCGGGCCCTTGAGAAGCAATTCCGGTCTGAATTCAATGCCCTGGCGCCCAGGGATAGCGGCAATTCGCCCTTCCTGCGGGATACCGAGCATCACCTACAGGCCATCGACCGGCAACTGGACGATCTGACCGCCCAGGTTTGTGATATTCAGCGCAACCGGGATGTGGACGTCAGCGGGACGTGTGATTAGAGCGGATCGCGCCCAATCGGGTTCACGCCGTGAACCGGATTGGGCGCGTGAATCCGCTCTAAATCAAATAGATAGAGCCGATTCACGCGGTCACCAGGACCCGAAAATGAGTCCTATTAACCGCGATTGGCGCCAGGGCGCCGAAAGCCGCTTTTGCCATGAGGAAAAAATCACCCCATGATCAGACGCAATCCCGATGGAGACCTGCCGCAGGTTTCCCCCAGTGCCTTTGTAGACCCCACCGCCATTCTCTGTGGCAAGGTGATTATCGAATCCGGGGTGTTCATCGGTCCCTATGCCGTCATTCGGGCCGACGAAACCAAGGACGATGGCACCATGGACCCCATCATCATCGGAGCCAATTCCAACGTGCAGGACGGGGTGGTGGTCCACTCCAAGGCCGGGGCCGCCGTGACCGTGGGGGCCCGGGTCTCCATCGCCCACCGGTCTATCATTCATGGCCCGTGCACCGTGGAAGACGATGTTTTTGTGGGCTTCAACTCCGTGATTTTCAACTGCACCGTTGGTGTGGGCGCCATCATCCGCCACAACTCCGTGGTGGAGGGCTGTGTGCTGCCGGCCCGTTTCCACGTGCCCAGCACCACCACGATCCACTCCGATGCGGATCTGGCCGGCATTCCCCAGGTTACCCCCGACCAGACCACCTTTTCCGAAAGCGTGGTCAATGCCAACACCCGTCTTACCGAAGGGTACCGGGCCATTCGCAACGAATTCTGATAAGATAAAGGCAGGACAGAGACGACAGCGGCGGTGGGATATTTTTGTCTAGAGCCTATCGCGGTCAATGGGACCCGAGAATTGGGTCCCATTGACCGCGACAGGCTCTAGTCCTCGGGCGACGTTTCCCGCAGGAGAGTTTCCAGCCGGCCCGCGTCGTTCAGGCAGGCCGCCACCACCGGCCCCCCGGCACCGGCGCCTTCGTCCAGGGTGAGGGCATGGGGATGGATCCGGGCCGGGGCAGGGGGCTGGCCCGGGGCCACGCCGCGTACCACCACCCGGAAACCGCCGTAGGATTCGCCACTCTCGTGCAGGGGAAAGGGACCCCACCAGAAGGTATCGCCCTGGGCGTCCAGGGGCTGGGCCGGGTCCAGCCCCGCCGGCACCAGCAGAAGGGTGCGATCCTCGGTCACCGTGGCGTGTACCAGGCTTTGAAACAGGGCGCCGTGGCCGTCGTGGCGGGCGATGGCCTCCTTGACGTGGCTGGTCCAGATGCGCAGCGCACCGTTGCCGGCATGGGCGGCGGCATACGCCTCGTCCAGCCCCAGCCCATAGGACTCAAGGGTGGCGGTCACACCATGG
>CAZHRQ010000037.1:3066-22169 GCA_964535075.1 uncultured Rhodobacterales bacterium
GTGCAACACCCAGTCCAGTACCTCCACCGGGTTGGGCGCCTGATGCAGGCGTTGCAGCTTCAGGAACATTTCCTCCTGACCGCCGCGCAGCACCCGCAGATGACAGCGCCGCACGCCGGGTCGGGACAGGAACAGGCGACGGAAACGGAGCACTTCATCGACCACCGCCGCGCCATCACCATGGCCCAGCAGATTGCCCAGGTAGACCACGCAATCGGTGGGGGCCAGGGCGGCCGCGATGCGTTTGTGCAGCGCCCGCAGGGCATCGGCCTGACCATGGATGGCCCCCACGGCCCACACCCGCCGCTCGGGCGGCAGAGTGGGAATGCGGGCCCGCAGGCATAACCCCCCGGGTTGGCGGGGGCTGTTGTGGACCGTCGCGGGGGCCGTGGCCTGACTTTCAGGGGGGCGGGGCTTGCGCAGGGGAGGCTCGGGCTCAGGCTGTGGCGCCTCGTCCGGCGCCACAGCCCGAGCCAGGCGTTGCCTAAGCCGCCTTAAGGAGCTTTTCCAGCTTTTCGGTGGCGGCGCCCAATTCAATTTTTTCCACCGCAGCCAGTTCGCCGGCAAGACGTTCCAGCGCCGCCTCGTACATCTGGCGTTCGCTGAAGGACTGGTCCGGCTGGTCGTCGCGGCGGTGCAGGTCGCGCACCACCTCCGCAATCACGGCCGGATCGCCGGAGTTGATCTTCTGTTCGTATTCCTGGGCACGCCGGCTCCACATGGTGCGACGCACCTTGGCGCGGGAGCGCAGGGTTCCGAGGGCCATGTCCATTTGATCGCGGGTGGACAAGCGCCGCAGTCCGGAATGTTTGGCCTTGGTCACCGGCAGCCGCAGAGTCATGCGGCTTTGCTCGAAAAAGATGACGATGACCTCAAAGGCCAAACCGGCCACTTCCTCGGTTTCGATCCCCCTGACCTCACCCACACCGTGCGCAGGGTATACCACGAAATCTCCGGATTCCAGGGGCTTTTCTGCAACTTTCGCCGACATGATTGTTCTTGGTCCCGATTTATTGTGTTGACGTGCCAGGGAACAGCAGCAAGACAGGTGTTTCCCACCGGTCGAGCGGCCACGGCACAAACCCGACGCCGGCGGAGTGACGCCGCGACATGGGTGCTCCCGAATCCCTCATGAGCCAGGACATACCGCAAGGCTGCCCGCAGCCACAGGATGGCCAGCGTGCCTTTACACCGGGCGGGCGGCGATCCCTTGTCATGCGTCAGCGGCCCCCAGCCGCTGTGGATCACCGGGCCACGAGCCTCTTCTGCCTCGGTCGGCCCTTTTGCCTCGGTCGATCAGACACGGGCCAAGCAAGCCTGTATCCTTTACCCAGCGGTGACCTTTTTATCACACAATGTAAGAAATTGCCCACAAAAATATCATGCACCCTGGGCAAGGCTGGGTCCCGGTGGCCACGGGCACCGGGGGCCATGAGGTTTTCCTGGTGCCCCCGGATCCTAGGCGGTCAAAACCAGGGCGCCGTCATCGTGGCCGGCGAGGCTGAGGCCGGCCCCCCCCGTGAGCACCAGCGAGCCATCGGGCAGCGACCACTGAATGCGTGCCGGGGGCTCGCCGAGGCCGCCAGGGCCATCCTCCACGTGTTCCGGTGCGCCGCCAAAGCTGCGCACCACATCCTCCGCCACCCGGGCCACGTCCTGGGGGCTGGCGTGTTCTGCCCAGCGGGCGCCGAAGCGGCCCTCGATCATAAGGGTGAACAGGTTGCGCGCATGATGCGCCGTCGGGGTCCATGCCATGGGTCCGTCTCCCGCTAGATTGTGAGCGTCGGCGGACGCCTTCCTCCCCAGTCTCCATTTTTGCGGTGCAAGGTAGCATGTGTTTTGAGGATGGACAATGTTGGCAAGGGGGGGGCGAGCGGCCCGAAAGAGGAGGGGGCCGGTCTCATTCGGACCCCGGCGCGGTATCGGCCGCGTTTTCAAGGACCCGAAGGATATAGCGGCCGGTCAGACCCGCGGGACCATGCACCGCCCGTACGTCCATCCGGGTGCCGGCACGGCACTGGCACTGGCCGGGCCCGATGGCGCCGGTGGCGGGGTCAAATTCATGCAGGGGACAGCCTGGCCTACCTGGACCGTCGCCGGCGCAGGGCAGCAGCTCCCGACAAATGCGGCCTTCCGCCGGCACGCGGTCCATCTGAAACAGGTCCTGGAAGCTCTGGTTGGCCTCCAGCACATGCCCGCTGTCGTCCAGGATGCAGACCGGTTCCGGCATCATGTCCAGCAGGATATGTTCGCGCTGCTGTCGGTGGGCCTGGTCCTTGGGGGCATCGGCATCCATCACCACGCCCACCAGGGCGATAGGGTCGCCATTGGCGTCGCGGGCCAGACGGGCCGTTTCGTTGACCCAATGAATGGAACCATCGGGCCAGACGATGCGGTGTTCAATCCGCACGTCTGTGCCCTCCCGCCGGGCGGACTCGAAGGCGTGTCGGAGGCTTTCCTGGTCGTCGGGATGGACCAGGGTCATGAAGGCCTCGAAGGTGCCGCCGAAAGTGCCGGGCTCAAGCCCAAACAGGGGATCTGCCGGCTCGGACCACTCCATGGCATCGGTGTCCAGGTCCAGGCGCCAGACGGCAAGTCGGGCAACGTCGCGAATGAAGGCGAAGCGGTTGCGGTCCTCCCGCAGGCGTTCCTCGTTCAGCCGCCGCTCGGTGATGTCGAGGAAGGTCAACACCGCCCCCATCACCTCCTGTCGCTGAAATAGGGGATGACTTTCATCCAGTAAACGCGATCCTCGTCCACCACCTCGCTTTCTTCCCCGTCGCCGTCGTTGATGACCCGCAGCAGGGTGTGACGCAGGCCGGGTAGGGCCACGGTGGTGGGAATGGAGGTGATCACCTGCCCCACGTCGCTGGGCAGGACCGAAAAAATGGAGGTGGCGGCCGGGGTGAAGCGGGTGATGCGCAACTGGCGATCCACCAGGATCAGGGCGAACCCCACGTTATTCTGTATGTTTTCCAGATCGCCATTGGCCGCCGCCAGGTCGGCACTCTTGACCTGCAGTTCCTCGTTGACGGTGATCAGTTCCTCGTTAGTAGATTGCAGTTCCTCGTTAGAGGTTTCCAGTTCCTCGTTAGTAGATTGCAGTTCCTCGTTTGAGGCTTGTAGTTCCTCGTTCACCGACTGGAGCTCTTCGTTGGCGGTCTCCAGTTCTTCCACCACCGTTTGCAAGTGTTCGCGGTTGGCCGCCAGTTCCTGTTCCAGCTCGCGGATGCGTTCGTTGTCCCCCTTATCGGCCTCCGCTTCGTCTCTAGAGCGGCTGGGACGTTCATAGGGGGCAAAGCAGACCGCCGCGAGCTTGCCTTCCCGGGAATAAGTCTCCACGGGCAGCACCGCCAGGCGGGCGCCTTGGGCGCCTTGGGCGCCGGGGGCGGGCACGCCATGACCCTGGGTGGAGATCCCCTCGTTGAAGGTGCGGTGCAGCAGGGCGCGAATACTGGCGCGCAGGTCGTCGCGGGCCAGATGCAGCAGGTTCAGGGCCGGGCGGCCGCTGGGTAGGCGCAGGTAGGGGGAGACATCGCCATAGACCTGTTGCACCTCCAGGTTTTCGTCCACCACCACGGCGGCAGGGGCGAAGGTGCGGGCCAGCAGGGTCACGAGCCGGCTTTCCATGGTGGGGGGCGCCTCGCTGCCCGCGGTGGGGCGGGAAGGTGCGGTGGTGCGGGCGGCGGCCTCCTGACCGCTGGCGGCGCGGCTCATGCGCCGCCCCAGATCCGCCATGGGCAAGCTCACCGCGTCCCGCCGGCGATACAGCCGCCACTTCTTGTCCACGGGCTCGAACAGGTCGGTGGCCTGGGAGGCGGTTTCCGACTTTCCCAGGAACAAGTAGCCCCCGGGATTGAGGACGTAATGAAACAGCTCGAACGCCTTACGTTGCAGGGTGCTGTTAAAATAGATCAGGAGATTGCGGCAGCTGAGCAGGTCGATACGCAGGAACGGTGGATCCTTGATCAGGTTCTGGCGGGCAAACACCGTGAACTCCCGCAGCGCCTTCACCACTTGATAGGTATTGCCCGAGCGAATGAAATAGCGGTTGAGCAGGGTTTCATCCATGGAATCCAGAAAGGCTTCGGGATAAAGGCCACGCCGGCCCACCATGATCGCGTGGGCATCCAGGTCGGTCCCGAAAAGTTGCACGTTGTAGCGGTTGATGTCATCGCCCAGCGATTCGTTCAGCATCATGGCGATGGTGTAGACTTCCTCCCCGGTGGCGCAGCCGGGCACCCAGAGTCGCAGGGGATCGCCATCGTTCTTGTGTGCCACCACCTCCGGCAAGTGGCGGCCCAGGGTCTCGAAGGCCTCCCGGTCCCGGAAGAAGGACGTGACCGAGATGAGAATGTCCTTGCACAGGGCCTGCACTTCTTCCCGGGACGTGGTGAGCAGGGTGGCGTAATCCTCAAGACTGTGAATGTGTTGTGCCACCATGCGCCGGTCAATGCGGCGCATGATGGTGGCCGTTTTGTAGTCGGAAAAATCGCAGTCGGTTACCCGCCGGATTTGTAACAGAATGTGGTCGTAGGTGGGCAGGGCCTCGCCCTTGGGCTCCGCCGACACCAGCTTCTTGGGATAGAGGCGGGTGATGGCGTGAAGCTGCTGGGCGATTTCCGACGCCGGCACGATCAGGTCCACGGTGCCGTTGTATTTGGCGGTGTCCGGCTTTTGGGCGAAGGTGATGCCACCATTGGCCTTGTCCGCCCGCATCCCGTGGGCGCCGTCGCTGCCGGTGCCGGAAAGAATGATGGCGATGGCATACTCGCCCGAGTTCTCCGCCAGAGAACTGAAGAACAGGTCCACGGAGGGCTTGGGACCGATGGCATGGCGGGGCTTGCGCAGGTGCAGCGTGTTGTTTTCCACCACCACGTCGCGGTTGGCGGGACAGACCACGATCTGGTTGGGCTTCAGGGCGGCACCATCCTCCGCCTCCCGCACATCCATGGAGGTTTCCCGGTCCAGCAGGGTGGCCAGCAGGCTGCGATGGTTGGGGGCCAGGTGCTGTACCACCACGTAGGTCATGTTGCTGTCGGGGGCCAGATGGGGGAAGAGGGCGCGCAGGGCTTCCAGCCCGCCGGCCGAGGCGCCCATCCCCACCACGAACATCTGCCGTTCGCCATCGTACGAATCGCGCTCCGGCGCGGGCGTCAGCTCGGCCACGTCGCCCTTGGTCTCGGGGGCGTCTGGAGGATCGGCGTCTTCCGCCTCGTCTTCCTCCGGCGATTCCTCGGAAGACCCCATGTCGTCCGAGGCCTCGGCCCGGTCTTCCTCGGCGGCCAGCGAGGATACCGTTAGAGCAGGGGGGTCCAGCAACCCTTCCAATTCCTCCAATTCGCCATTGCGGGCCAGGAGGTCCACATCGCGGCGCAACGCTGCCAGCTTCGCCGTGGCCTCGTCCTCGGCGAAAGGAGAGGCATCGGCGGCTGGTTGGGCTGGGGAGGAAGAAGCCTGGGACTGACCGGTCATGGGAAGATCCCTGATAATCAGGAAGAAGGGGAGTCGATCCCCCGGTTTTCCCGGGGCGGTGCCTCCGACGAGGCGATTGACGGCAGCCACTATACCATAGGAAACTGCTGCCCGTCATAGCATGTGTGCGTGCTCTTCCGGCTCAGGACCGGTCGCCCGGCCCCAAGTCAGAAAAAAAGGGGCACGCGCCTTCAATCACAGCGTGAGTGACAGTCGGCCCATGAGCACCGCTTCCGTTTCTCCCGAAGAGGGTTCGGAGTCCGAGGCCCTGATGGACGAAATCCAGAGTCTGCGGGAGGAAAACGCCACCCTGCTGGCCCGCCTGAAGGAACAGGAAGTCCGGGCCGACGAAACGCTTTATAATCTGGAGGTCCACCAGGAAGAGCTGCGCGTGCAGAATGAGGAGCTCTCCCAGTCGCGAGAGGCGCTGGAACTGGCCCTACAGAAGTATTCGTCCCTATTCGAATCCGGACCCCTGGGCTATCTGCTTATCGACCAAAACACCCAGATCGCCGACATCAACGTGATGGGCACCAGTATGCTGGGTCATACCCGGCGCTATCTGGCCCAAAAACCCCTCATGCTGTACGTGGACGCCGCGTCGCGTCCGGTGCTGGAGCATCATTTCCGCACCGTGTTTGCCGGCAATGCCGCCACCGATGAGGTGCGCTTCAATCACAAGGAGCGCGGGCGGTACCCGGTGATCCTGGAAAGTCGCCCGCTGGACAGCCTGCCGGGGGGCGAGCGCCGCTGTCTCACGGCGGCCTTTGACATCAGCCGTCGCAAGCAGGTGGAAGAGGCGCTGCGGGATAGTGAAAGCCGCTACCGTTCCCTGGTGGAACACATGCACGACGGCCTGTTCGTGGTGGAGGATGGGGTGATCGCCTTCGCCAATCCCGCCGCCGGAACCATGCTGGGCCATCCCGGCGAGGCGCTGCTGGGCCGGCCGCTGGCGGCCATCATGGACGCCCGCGACCTGCAGAAGCTGGAGGAGCATTGGCGCCATCGGGAGGACGGCGCGGATGTGCCGGCCCCTGACGAGGTGACTTTGCGCCACGGCGACGGCATCAGCCGGGTCTATGCGCACCTCAGTGATGCGGTGATCACCCAAGCCAACGGCCGCCGGGCGCAGTTGATAACCATCAAGGACATTTCCGCCCGCCGGGAAATGGAAGAAGCTCTGCGGCAGGAACACAAATTCCTGGAAGCCCTGCTGGCCAACGTTGGCACGGCCGTGGCGGTGCTGGACCGGGAGGGCCGCATCCAACGCTTTAATCCGGCCATGGAAAGCCTTTCCGGTTATCGGGAACGGGAGGTGCTGGGCCAGCGGCTGGAAGACAGCATGATCACCGGCGATGCCGGGGCCGAACTGGTGCGGGCACGGGAGGCCGTGGTGGGTGGGGCCGGTGAACGCTGGTTTCAGTCGCGCATGGGCACCCGGGGCGGGGAAGCGCGGCGGCTGGCCTGCTCTGTTTCCGAGGTGCCCGGTGCCGATGGTCGGGTGGCCCATGTGATGGTGGCCGCCATGGACGTCACCGATCGCGAGCGGGCCATGGCCGAGTTTTCTGCCCGCTCTAAAACAAATAGATAGAGCCGATTCACGCCGTCTATGGGACCCAAAAATGGGTCCCATAGACGGCGATCGGCTTTAGGAACCGTCCTGGGGCAGGGGGTGGATCACGTCGAAGGCATCGGGCGAATCCGCCAGAAGCTGAATGGCCACGAAGCCGTTGTTCGTGCGGATAATCATTTCACAGGCCCAGGCGCCGTCTTCCACGGCGAGTGGCGGACTCATTTCAATGGTATGGACGTTTTCTACATCCATGCTAACGCTATGGTTGTCCCGAAAGGACAAGGCGGCCACGGTTTTCATGCCAGTCACTCCCCCATGAACCGGGATGCCCTTTCACAGCGACCTTGACCCTCTCGAAGGCGCACGCAAGGGAGGACATCCCGGAGAGAATTGAGTGAACAGAGGGGAATCTTGCGATTCCCCTCTGCCCGCTCCCTCAGCGCGACGGGGTTTCGTTCCCCTGGGCCTGTTCCTCGGCCACCCGTTCCAGGATGAACCGTTGGAAGCTCTGGTCATCGGCGTAGCGCTTCTCCCTCACATATTGGAAGGCGTTGCGGAAGTGGAAGGGGCGGAAGTAGCCGGGCAGGCGGAATACTTCCACTTCCTCGGCGTCCGTCTCCGGGTCTTCGGCAAAGAACATGATCGTAGGGGTGAAGTTTACCCGGTATTTCTGCGCCAGTTTCTTTTCCGATATCTCGGTGCCATCGAAGTCCGTCACCATGCGGTCGCCCCACATGTTCAACTGAAGAACCTCGAAATTGTCCTTGATGTACTCGGTGACTTCCGGTTCGCGCATGTTGACGGTGTGCATTTTTTCGCAGTAGGGGCAGCCCTTTTGCTCCCAGAAGATCACGAAGCGCTTGCCGTTCTCGGCGGCCTGGGCGTGGTCTTCGGGCAGGAACAGGAAGCTGTTGAGGAACCAGGGGTGTTTGTGCAGGCCGTCGTCGCCCAGTTCGGGCTCGGGCAGCAGGGCCGCCTCTTCGCTCCCCGCGGAGGCTTCTTGTTGTGTGTCGTCGGCCTTGGCTTCTTCCGCGGCGTGGGCCGGGCCCAAACCCAGGCCGAAGGCCACGGTGGCGGTCAGGAGCAGGGTCTTCCAGGAAACCATGACGATGATCCTCCTATGTCAGCCTTGGAGTGATGGAGCAGAAACTGGGGGTGCCCCCCTCAGGGACGGATGACCACCCAGCCCCGCAGGTTGCGCTCGATGATCTCCGGGATGCCGGCCTGGACCCAGTCCACGCCGTCGATGAGGCCATCGGTGGACACGCCGATGGTGTCCAGGGTGTTGCGGCAGGCCACGAACTCGATGTCATACATCATCAGGCTCTCCACCCGTTCGGCCACGGGGGAGTCTCCCTTAATCAACGTCCGGACCCCGGGACCAAAGGCCACCACCACGATCTTGACCATGTCGGGGCCGTAGAACTTCTGGATATTCACGGCGTTGTAGAGGAGGCTATCCACCCGGCTTGCTTCGTCCGTGGAGAGTTGCAGTACCACCTTGCGCGGGTTGTCCCAATCGGGCGGTGGATCGGTCAGGCGGGTCTCGCCGGCCCGAACGGGCGCGGCCAGCACCAGCCCCATGAGCAGCATGACGATTCCAAGACGCATTCTTGTCCTCCCGTCGCGGGTGACGGCCCGCGGTGACGTGGTATTGGTTTTTTTGTTTTGCGTCTGATGATCACCCGTGTGGCGGCCTGTGCCAAGACAGAATTTGGGCCCCGGGGCCGCACGGTGTATGGTACCGCCCATGATTCCCGTTCCCCTGCCGGCGGTGGTGGCCGGGGCCACCCAGGCGGTGGTCCTGGACGGAGAGGGTGAGATTCACACTCTGTCCCCCACACGGGCGGCGCCGCTGATTCTCGAACACATCCCCGTGGTCTGTCACGGGCCGCAGACGGCGGCACGGCTGGGCGTGCGCCCCCCGGTGATGCGGGATGTTCTGGAGCTGTTTGCCTTTGTCCAGCCGGCGCGGCCCTGTGTGCCCACCCCGCGCGGGTTGGCCCTGGCCCTGGATCTGCCCCCGCCCGAGGATTTGGAAACGGCGGTGGCCCTGCTGCCCCGGGCGGCCTCCGTGCTGCTGACCCGATTGCAGGCCCTGCCGCCGGGGGAGGCCCGGCCGGCGTGCAGGGTGGCCCGGGTCATGTCCCGGGGAGGGTGGTCTTGGGGACCGGCGGTGCTGGGGGCGTTGGGGGAGACGGCCGACGACGGCGGGGTCCACGGTCTGCGGGTCTGGCAGCGGCTGCCCGAGTGGGAGGAGATCACACCACTGCCGTGCGAGGGCCATCAGCCGGTGACCCCGGACGAAGCGGAGGAACGCCTGCTGACGCTCTTGCACGAGGCGGCGGAACCCCGGCCGGCCCAGCGTTCCTATGCCCGGGCGGTAAGCGCGGCCTTCCATCCCCGGGCCGAGCCGGATCAGCCCACGGTGGTGCTGGCTGAAGCCGGCACGGGAATCGGCAAGACCTTGGGCTATGTGGCCCCCGCCTCCGTGTGGGCGGAACGCAACCGAGGCACGGTCTGGCTATCCACCTACACCCGGGCTTTGCAGCGCCAGCTTGATGAGGAACTGAATCGGCTCTATCCCGCCGAATCGGAGCGTAGTCGGCGCGTGGTGGTGCGCAAGGGGCGGGAAAACTATCTGTGCCTGCTGAACTACGAGGAGGCCACCACCACCCTGGACGCCCGGGCGGGGGCGGCGGTGGCCCTGGGGCTGGTGGCGCGCTGGTTGGAACATACCCGGGACGGCGACGTGATGGGCGGCGACTTTCCCGCCTGGCTCAACGATCTGCTGGCGCCGTGGCGGCCCACGGCCCTGGCCGATCGTCGGGGGGAGTGCCTCTATACCGCCTGCACTCATTACGGAAAGTGTTTTATCGAGCGGGCCATTCGTCGGGCCCGTCGGGCCCGTCTGGTGGTGGCCAATCATGCCTTGGTGATGGTTCAGGCCGCCCTGGGGGAAGGCGATGACAGCCTACTGCCTCAGCGGTATGTCTTCGACGAGGGGCATCACCTGTTCGATGCGGCCGACAGCGCCTTTGCCGCCCATCTCAGCGGGCGGGAGACGGCGGAACTGCGGCGGTGGCTGCTCGGGGCCGAGGATCGACGGCTGTCCCGGGGGCGGGGGCTCAAGGCGCGCATGGAGGATCTGGCCGACCTGGATGACGCCATCGGCGCCGCCCTGGGCGCGGTGGAGGCGGCGGCCCGCGCCTTGCCGGGGCCCGGTTGGGCGGCCCGTCTGGCCGGGGGCGAGCCGCTGGGCCCGGTGGAAACCTTCCTGGCGGCGGTGCGAACCCAGGTATTGGCCCGGGCGCCCGGGCGGGCAGGGCCCTATTCCCTGGAAACGCCCACCCATCCGGTGGCGGAGGCGGTGCAGGCGGCGGTGATGCCCTGTGCCGAGGCCCTGGCACGCCTGGGGGAGCCGGTCACCGCCCTGGGCGCCGCCCTGGCCCGGGTCCTGGCGCAGGAAAGCGACACCCTGGACACGGCCCTGCGTCAGCGGCTGGATGGTCTGGGCCGTAGCCTGGAGCGCCGGGCCCGCCGACCCCTTATGGCATGGCAGGCGATGCTGGCGGCGCTGGACGGTCAGACGGTGACCGATCTGCTCACCGACGGGGGGGCGGAGGTCGTGGACTGGTTCGCCCTGGAACGGGCGGGAGGTCAGGAACGGGATGTGGGATTGTATCGGCATTTTGTTGATCCCATGGCGCCCTTTGCCGCCACCGTTTTGGCCCCGGCCCATGGGGTGGTGGTGACCTCGGCCACCCTGCGCGACGGCAGCGGTGATGAGGATGCCGACTGGCAGCGGGCCGCCGACCGGTGTGGGGCGGCTCGGCTGAGCCTGTCCCCCCATCGGGTGGCGCTGGCCTCGCCCTTTGACTATGCGGCCCGCACCCGGGTGCTGGTGGTCACCGATGTGGCCCGGGACCAAGCGGATCAGGTGGCAGCGGCCTATCGCAGTCTGTTCCTGGCCGCTGGCGGCGGGGCACTGGGGCTGTTCACCGCCATCGAGCGCCTGCGACGGGTGCATGACCGGATTGCCTCGGCGCTGGAGGCCGAGGGCCTGTCCCTGCTGGCCCAGCACGTGGATGCCATGGATCCCGCAACCCTGGTGGCCATCTTCCGCGCCGAGGAAGATGCCTGCCTGCTGGGCACCGATGCCCTGCGCGACGGGGTGGATGTGCCGGGGCGCGCCTTGCGGTTGATCGTGTTTGATCGCGTGCCCTGGCCCCGGCCCGACCTGCTGCACCGGGCGCGGCGCGCCGCTTTTGGGGGGCGGGCCTATGACGACATGATGACGCGCTTGCGTTTGAAACAGGCTTATGGCCGCCTAGTGCGACGGGAAGGCGATGGCGGGGTGTTCGCCATTCTGGATTCCGCCCTGCCAGGGCGGCTGCATGGCGCGTTTCCCGAAGGGGTGATTCCCGAACGGGTGGGGCTGGCGGAAGCAGTGGCCATCACCCGCGCCACCACGAGGGCCGGTGAGTAGGGGCCCGGTCATACCCCTCCGATCATAAGCTAAGGAAAACGGGCCATGGTTCGCGATCTGGTGATCCTGATGGTGCTGGTGGCAGGGGCGGGGTTGCCCTTCCAGGCAGCGGTGAATGCCCGGCTTGGCAGCTATCTGGGACATCCGCTGGGGGCGGCCCTGGCCAACTTCACCGTGGGCTGGCTGATCATCGTTTTCTTCATCCTGATGCTGGGCGTGCGCCCAGGGCTGAGCACGGCGCTTCAAGGACCGTGGTGGCTGTGGCTGGGCGGCTTTTTCGGGGTCATGGTGGTGGTGGCCAGCATCCTGGCGGCCCCTCGACTGGGAACCGCGCTGCTGGTGGGGCTGCTGATCGGCGGCCAGATGCTGAGTTCTCTGATGATTGACCATTACGGGTGGTTCGGCGTGACGCGCCATCCCATTTCCTGGAGCGGGTGCTGGGGATGCTGCTGCTGGTAGGGGGCATTTTCCTGATCCGCGGGGGGCGATGACTTTTTGCCCCGGCACTCATACATTAGGCGGAGAGCCGTCTTGTCTGTGGCGCCATCCTGAGGAATAGTGGCCGATGGAACCGACTGTCTCCCGAGGCCCATGCCCCGGGGGGATGGTTCGCCCGGCAAATCCTGCCCAGTTGGTTAAGGCAATCTTCACGGGCGGCGCCTAGGGTGAAGAAGGATCGGGAAAAGGGCCATCGCCGAAGGGATGGCCCGGGCGGCAGGGTGGCGGAAACCGGGCGGGCGTGTGGCTCCCTGGCACTGTGACGAGCGAGGTGGGCGGTGAACAGCTTCCTGCAATCCATGAAGGCCCTGGGGCCCATGCGACTGGCGGCCATGGGGGCCGTGGGGCTGGTGCTGATTGGCTTTTTTGTCTATCTGACCCTGCGCATGGCCACGCCGCCCATGGCGCTGTTGTACAGCGATCTCAGCCTGCAGGATTCCGACAAGATCGTGACCGAGCTGGAGGCCCAGAACATTGCTTATCGCCTGGAAAACGGCGGCGCCACCATCATGGTGCCCAAGGATCAGGTGAACCGCCAGCGTATCCACGCCGCCGAAATGGGCATGCCCACCGGCGGTTCCATGGGCTATGAGCTGTTTGACGACGGTGGCTCCATGGGCAACACCAGCTTCGTGCAGAACGTCAATCTGACTCGGGCCCTGGAAGGGGAGCTGTCGCGCACCATCCAGAGCATCGACGGGGTAAAAACGGCGCGGGTGCACCTGGTGCTGCCGCAACGGGAGCTGTTCACCCGCGACCGCCAGCCGCCTTCCGCCTCTATCATGCTCACCATGGACAACAATGCCACCCCCGACCGCCAGGAGGTGCAGGCCATCCAGCAACTGGTGGCCGCCAGTGTGCCCCGATTGGATTCCGACCGGGTGGCGGTGGTGGATTCGCGCGGGGAACTGCTGTCCGACGAGGTGGGCGATGGCGCCGGCAAGCTGCTGGCCCGGGCCGACGAACGCAAGCGCGCCATCGAGCAGCGGTTGCGCCGCGCCGTGGAGGCATTGCTGGCCCAGTCGGTGGGCTATGACAACGTGCGCACCCAGGTATCGGTGGAGATGGACCTCAACCGGGTGCAGACCACGGAAGAGAACTATAACCCCGACCAGCGGGTGGTGCGCTCCACCCAGGCGGTGGAGGAGGACCGGCAGAGCACCGACACGGGCCTGAACGAGGTCTCGGTGCAGGAAAACCTGCCCGACCAGCAGCAGGCGGACGAGGAACCGCCCACCAGCCGCAGCAGCGAGCAGCGCACCGAGGAAACCACCAACTACGAAATCAGCCGCACGGTGCGCAATTTGGTGCGCGAGGCCGGGGTGATGAAACGTCTGTCGGTGGCGGTGCTGGTGAACGGCATTACCGCCACCGACGCCAACGGCAACCAGACCTACCAGCCGCGCAATGCCGAGGAGATGGAAAAGCTCACCAGCTTGGTGCAATCTGCGGTTGGTTACGATCCGGCCCGCGGCGACTCGGTGGAAGTGATCAACATGCGCTTCGCCCCCGTGGAAACGGCCGCCGGCCCCGACAAGGACACCATCCTCGGCTTCGAGAAGGACGAGGTGCTGCGCATCGCCGAAATCCTGGTGCTGAGCCTGGTGGCGTTGCTGGTGATCCTGCTGGTGGTGCGGCCGCTGGTGTCGCGGGCCTTCGAAAGCATGCCCCAGTCGGGTGACGCCGGCCTGTTGACCGATCAGCGCTCCATGACCCCGGCGCTGACCGGGCCCTCGGCCCCCGGGATGCTGGAGGAAGAGGAGCTGGAGGACGAACTGATTGACCTGGAGCGGGTCGAGGGACGGGTGAAGGCATCGTCCATCAAGAAGATTGGCGACATCGTCAGCGCCCACCCCGAGGAAGCCTTGTCCATCCTGCGCAACTGGATGTACCAGGACCAACAGACCTGAGGAATCACCCGCAACGGGGTATGAAGCACTTTCCTCTCCGCACACGGAGCAGGATGACGGGTAAAGGGGACCCCCGGCGGGGTCCGGAACAGGGCAGGTGCCGACGTGGGACGCATCAAGGAAGATTATCGCAGCCTCACCGGGCCCCAGAAGGCCGCCGTGCTGATGCTTGCCCTGGGCGAGGAGCAGTCGGCGCAGCTCTTCGGCATGATGGAAGACGAGGAGATCCGCGAGCTCTCCCAGACCATGGCCAATCTGGGGACCATCAACGCCAATATTGTTGAACGCCTGTTCGTGGAGTTCGCCGACCAGATTTCCAGCACCGGTTCCCTGGTGGGGACCTACGAAAGCACCGAACGCCTGCTGGCCAGAAGCCTGTCCTCTGATCGCGTTAACCAGATCATGGAGGAAATCCGGGGTCCGGCCGGTCGGACCATGTGGGACAAGCTGGGCAACGTGAACGAAGCGGTGCTGGCCAACTACCTCAAGAACGAATACCCGCAGACCGTGGCGGTGGTTCTGTCCAAGATTCGCCCCGACCACGCCGCCCGGGTGCTGGCCCTGTTGCCGGAAAACTTCGCCATGGAAGTGATCATGCGCATGCTGCGCATGGAAGCGGTGCAGAAGGAAGTGCTGGACGGTGTGGAACGCACCTTGAGGACCGAATTCATGAGCAACCTCGCCCGCACCCAGCGCCGCGATGCCCACGAGCTGATGGCGGAAATCTTCAACGCCTTGGATCGGGGCACCGAAAACCGCTTCATGTCGGCCCTGGAGGAACGCAATCGCGAGGCCGCCGACCGCATCAAGCAGCTCATGTTCACCTTCGACGACCTCATCCGCATCGACCAGCATGGGATCCAGCAACTGCTGCGGCATGTGGAGAAGGACAAGCTGGCCACGGCCCTCAAGGGCGGCGGCGAGGAGGTCAAGAAGCTGTTCTTCAGCAACATGTCCGACCGGGCCGGCAAGATGCTGAAGGAGGACATGGACTCCATGGGACCGGTGCGGCTGCGTGAAGTGGAGGAGGCTCAGAACATGATCGTGGCCCTGGCCAAGGATCTGGCCAACAACGGCACCATCGTCATTTCCGAGGCCGGTGGCGAAGACGAACTGGTGTACTGATCGGGGGCCGTATGCGCCGTTTCCTGTTCGAAGAGGACTTTGACGATCCCGAGGGACGTCCCGCACTCCCGGCCATGGAGGCGCCTCCGCCGCCGGAGGCGGAAGAGTCCCCGGCCGAGGACACGGCGGCCGAGCGGGAGGGCGCGACGGAGGAGGCGGAACCGGAACCGCCGCCGCCCACCTTCACGGAGGCGGATATCGAGGAAGCCCGCCGCATGGGCATGGTGGCCGGTCGGGAAGAGGGCGAAAAGGCCGCGCGCGAGGAGACGGAAAAACAGGTGGCCAACAGCCTGCAGGCCATTCAAAAACAGATGCAGCAGGTGTCGCGCAGCTTTCAGCAGTCCCAGCAGGCGGCGACCACCGCCGCGCTGGACCTGGCCCGGGCCATCACCCGGCGCGTGTTGCCGGTGTATGCCCGCAAGGGCGGCGCCGAGGAAATGGAGCAGGTGGTCAAGGACTGTCTGCCCATGCTGATCACCGAACCCCGCATCATCGTGCGGGTGCCCGAGGACCAGGAGGCCGATGCCGAAGAACGACTGCGGCCCCTGGCGGAAAAAGTGGGCTTTGCCGGTCGGCTGGTGATTATGGGCGACGGCAGCCTGAAACCCGGCGATGGTCGGGTGGAATGGGAAAGCGGCGGCGTGGAACGGGACATGGCCCGGCTGGAGACGGAAATCGATGCCGTGATCCAGCGTCACGTGGCTCCGGAAATACAGGACGGCACGGCCTAACCGGGGCGATCCCGGGAACAACGGCCCCCGGGAAGGGTGGGGGCTCTGCGGCCCGGGTCCGGACCCGAAGCGACGAGGAGAAAGACGATGCCGGACAACAAAGATTTCGAGCTGGGCGAACTGGACGAAAGCGAAGGCAAGCAGGTTCCCACCGACGTGCCCGACACGCCCCAGTCCTCCAAGGACCTGGAGGCCGTGTACGACATCCCGGTGCAAGTGGCCGCGGTGTTGGGCAAGAGCAACATGCAGGTGAGCCAGCTGCTGAAACTTGGCCGGGGGGCCGTGGTGGAGCTTGACCGCAAGGTGGGCGAGGCCATCGACATCTATGTGAACAATCGCCTCGTGGCCCGGGGCGAAGTGGTGGTGGTGGAAGACCGCCTGGGGGTGACTATGACGGAAATCATCAAGTCGGATCGGAGCTGACACGACCATGTCCGAGGGGGAAGATCAGGTCAGGATCGCCCGGGCGCGAACCGCTATCGACCTTGCCACCATTGGGGGCATTGTGCTCGGTTTTGCGTTCGTCATCATGGCCATCGTCCTGGGTGGGGCGGTGATGGCCTTTGTGGATGTGAAATCGATTCTGATCGTGGTGCTGGGAGGATTGGCCATTACGGCGGCCAGTTTCTCTCTGGGGGAGTTCCTGGGGGCTCCCAAGATCGTGCTGAAGACGTTGTTCCACACCTCTCGTGACCCTGCGGAGATGGCCATCCAGATGATCCAGCTCTCCGACATGGCACGGAAGAAGGGCGTGCTGGGCCTGGAAACGGTGGTGGAGGAACTGAAAAACGATACCTTCCTGCACAAAGGCATGAGCATGGTGGTGGACGGGTCCTCCGGTGAGGAAGTGGAGGCGGTGATGCGACGGGAGCTCAACTCCACCATCGAACGCCACGACCGGGCCACGGAAATCCTGCGCCGGGCGGCGGAGGTCTCGCCGGCCATGGGGCTGATTGGCACCTTGGTGGGTCTGGTGCAGATGCTTAAGAACCTGGACGATCCCTCCTCCATCGGCCCGGCCATGGCGGTGGCGCTGCTCACCACCCTCTACGGCGCCATTCTGGCCAACATGGTTTATTCCCCCCTGGTGTCCAAGCTGGAGCGCAACTCCGCCGACGAAATGCTGGTGAACCGTCTGCAACTGGTGGGCGCGGCCTCCATCGGCCGTCAGGACAACCCGCGCCGGCTGGAGATGCTGCTGAACAGCATGTTGCCGCCCCGCAAGCGGGTGGACTACTTCGGAGACGAGTAGGGGCCCCATGACCAGGAGTCCGGGTCTCACACGCCAACCTTTCGGGGGTGGACGAAGCGTATGCAGGTATTGATCGTCGGCCGCATGGACGGGGATATAGGCGCCGCCAGCCGCATGGCCCTGGAACGGGGCGCACGATTGCGTCATGTGGAAGGGGTGGAGGACGCGCTTGCCGCCCTGCGGGAAAGCGGTGCCGATCTGGTCATGGTGGATGCAGCCCTGGATGTGGAACGGCTGCTGGGCCATCTGTCCACCGAGCGCATCGCCACCGAGGTGGTGGCCTGCGGCGTGGGCAGCGACGCCGGCGCGGCGGTGCGGGCCATCAAGGCCGGGGCGCGGGAATACATCCCCCTGCCGGCGGACCCGGAAATGATCGCGGCCGTGCTGGAGGCGGTGTCGCCCGACCAGCCCTCGTTGTTGTGCCGCGATCCGGCCATGAAACGGGTGTTGAAGCTCGCCGACCAAGTGGCCCCCTCCACCGCCGGTGTGTTGATCATGGGTGAGTCCGGTACCGGCAAGGAACTGCTGGCCCGTTATCTGCACCGCCGCAGTCGCCGGGCGGAACAGCGCTTCGTGGCCCTGAATTGTGCCGCCATTCCCGAAAGCTTGCTGGAATCCGAGCTGTTCGGGCACGAGAAGGGGGCGTTCACCGGTGCGGTGGCCCGGCGCATCGGCAAGTTCGAGGAAGCCGACGGTGGCAGCCTGCTGCTGGACGAAATCAGCGAAATGGATGTGCGCTTGCAGGCCAAGCTGCTGCGGGCCATTCAGGAAAAGGAAATCGACCGCCTGGGGGGCAGTCGGCCGGTCACCGTGGATACCCGGCTGCTGGCCACCACCAACCGTGATCTGCAACAGGCGGTGCGGGACGGCACCTTCCGCGAGGACCTGTACTTCCGGCTCAACGTGATCACTCTGACCATTCCGCCCCTACGGGATCGGCCGGAGGATATCGAGCTGTTGGCCAATCACTTCGCCACCGTGTATGCGGAGTCCAACCACCTGCCGCAGCGGCCCCTGGCGCCGGAGGCGGTGGCGGCCCTGAAGACCCATCCCTGGCCCGGCAATGTTCGGGAACTGGAGAACGCCCTTCACCGCGCTGTGTTGCTGGCGGAGGGGGACCGCATCGGGCCCGAGGCTTTTCTGTTGACGGAAACGCCGGAGGACGAAGGGCACGGTGCCATGGCGGCTGCCACCGGCACCGCCGGGCTGGTGGGGCGTACGGTGGCCGACGTGGAACGCACCCTGATCCTGGACACCCTGCAACACTGTGTGGGCAATCGCACCCATGCGGCCAGCATTCTGGGCATTTCCATCCGCACCTTGCGTAACAAACTCAAGCAGTACGCCGAGGAAGGCATTCCCGTGCCGCCGCCCGGCGAAAGCGTGGCGGTGGATTAGGGGCGGACCATGATCACTGTTGTCCTGAAAGCGATTCCTGAGCCGGCGGACGGTCCGTGGCTCCGTTTCCCGGCCCCGGCGGGGGCGGTCAACCCGATGACGGTAGGCTGATGGCGGAAAGCGAAACCCAGCGAGGGGGCGGTGGTGCGGGTGGCGCCCTGAAACGGCTCCAGCATGTGTTGCAGCGTGGCGACATCGCCATGGCCTTTGGCGTGGTGGCCATTCTGGTGGTGCTCATCCTGCCCATGCCACGTTGGCTGCTGGACATGTCGCTGGCCTTTTCCATCACCTTTTCGGTGATGATCCTGATGACGGCCATGTTCACGGAAAGGCCGTTGGATTTTAACGCCTTCCCCACGGTGTTGCTGATTGCCACCCTGTTGCGGCTGGCGCTGAACCTGGCCTCCACCCGTCTGATTCTGGCCAACGGGCACGAGGGGACCAACGCCGCCGGCAAGGTGATCGAGGCCTTTGGTGGCTTCATCATGGGGGGCAACTTTGTCATTGGCGTGATTGTGTTCGGGATTCTGGTGATCGTGAACTTCATGGTGATCACCAAGGGCTCCACCCGGATCGCGGAAGTGGCGGCCCGCTTCACCCTGGACGCCATGCCCGGCAAGCAGATGGCCATCGACGCCGACCTCTCTTCGGG
>CAZHRQ010000038.1:0-14171 GCA_964535075.1 uncultured Rhodobacterales bacterium
CACCTCACCGATTCCGTCAAGCCTCTTCCCGCTGAAAACTGACCCGTGACAAGGTGCCGTCCCCACGCCGGGGGAAATATCCTGGAATTTTCGCAGTAGGGGTCGGCAGAAAAAAGGCGATTCTATCTGAGTTGATAGGGCGCGCAGTATTCTCCCGCCGCCGTGGCCCGTTGACACACGGAGGCGGCCGCCGCCTGATTGGGCAGGGGCCCCATGACCAGGCGATAGATGGTGGTGCCGTCACTATCCTCCGCCTCCACCATTTGCGGCTGCAGTCCCCCCAGGGCGCTGCCCAGCGTGCCGGAAATGCGCTGCCACCCCGTGCGCCAGTCGTCACGGTTGTTGAAGGAGGCCAGATGCACCCCCCACCCTGCGGTGGACCGCACCGGATCCCGGGGAACGGAGCGTGGAGGCGGGCTTCCCACCTCCGGCAGTGGCGCTGTCATCATGTCCGGTGGCATGCGGCCGTGGGCGCCGATGATGGTTTCGGGGGTTAGCATGCGGGATGGAGTCCGGGTGGGGCGGTACTCCTCCACCACCGCCACTTCCTCCAGAAACCCGGCTGGCGGCACAACGCCTTCCGCCGGACTGCTGTAGGTGGCGGCAGCGGCGCTGGTGCGGGCGCGTCGCACCGCCGCCCGTTCCCGACCGGCCGCCCGGGCGCTCACCAGTCGCTCGCTCTGAAGGCGCTCCAGCCGATCCAGCATGAATCGTACCTGCGCCTGCGTGAAGGGCGGTTTCACGAGCCGATCCCGCAGGGCCGGGTCGGCGGGCAGCAGGGCATCAAGGATGCGTTGACGCTCCAGCGCCTGCTGCTGGGCGGACAGGGCTCCCCGCTCCACTTCCTCACGCATGGTCTGCAGGCGATCCACCACCTGCCCGTGCGGTGGCGCCGGCCGCCCCAAACCTGCGGCGGGCGCGGGCTGGGTCAAGGGCAGCAGGCCGCCGAGATTGGTTTCCCGCCGGGCCTTGTATTCATCCTCGGTCACCAAGCCGGCCTTCAACAGATGGCGCAGGGTCTCGAAGCGATCGGTGGCACTTTCCAGCACCGCCTCCACGGCACCAGCGCCGGCGGTGTTGGTACTGAGGCGCACCGTGCCCTCTTCCCCCACGGGACGCCCGGCATTACGCCCCACGGCCACCACCCGGGTGGTGGCCGACTGCCACGCCTGGGGCGTGCGACCGAACAGCACATCCAGACGCCGGTGCAGGAAGTCGCGCACGGTCAGCGGCCGCCCGGCCTCGGTCAATCCGGCGGGGATGACCGTGCTCAGGGTTTCCGTATCATGATCGGTAAGCGCCGCCCGATAGGTCTCGGCCGCCAGATCCGGACGACCGGTGCGTTCGTAAAGAATACCCGTCAATGCTAGGGTATAGGGGGTATTGAACGGCAGGGCCCGAAGCGCCGCCGCCGCCGCCGGATAGTTGCCCTGACGCAGCGCCAGCACGGCGTCATCCACGTCCCGCTGGGCTTCCACCCGATAGTCGGCACAGCCGGCGGCCAGCATCACGGCCAGCGCGGAAAGGACCGGACGGCCCCAGTTCTTGACCCCGAGGGCACGCGGCATCTCGACGGCTCCTGCTTCTGAGGGAAGGCTCGAAAACCCTAGCCAAAGGGAACCGCCGGCGCAACCATCGGCCCACCCCCCTCGGCAGAGGGACGGAGGGGATGCACGGCAAGGCCGGGCCTGCTATAAGGACGGTTCCACAGCCCCCGCAACCGGGTGCCAGACGCCAGAAGGATGGCCGCGTGAGTGAACCCTCCACCTTCGAGCGGATCGACGTCCTGATCGCCGACCCCAACCGTCACATGCGAACGCTCCTGAAGGGGGTGCTGCGGGCCTTTGGCGTGCGCTCCATTCGCGAGGCCAACGACGGCGCCGACGCCTTTAAGGAAATGTCCATCGGCAATGTTGACTTGGTCCTGACCGAATACATGATGTCGCCACTGGACGGCCTGGATTTCGTGCGCCTGGTGCGCACCGGCCAGGACAGTTCCGACCGCTTCATGCCGGTGATCATGGTCAGCGGCCATACGGAACGGCATATCGTGGAACAGGCCCGGGACGCCGGCATCAACGAATTCCTGGCCAAGCCCATCACGCCGGAAAGCCTGATGGCCCGCACCCTGTCGGTGCTGGAACACCCGCGTCCCTTTGTTCACGTCGCGAATTACTTCGGGCCTGATCGGCGGCGACGCAACACCCGGCCGCACAAAGGCGACCGACGCAAGAAACAAACACCGCTGACGCCCATCACCCCCCTGAGCGAACGGCTGCATCGCGGCAAATACTGACAACGGCCTCAGTCTAGCACCACTGCCCTCAGTCCAGGACCACCGCCATGATCCCCCCCGGGCGTCCGTCGGGATGGATGACCGGCACGGTTTTAAGCCGCCGCTCCTCGCCGCCCTCGGTCACACGCGCCGGCGCGATACGGGGCGTTTCGCCCGTCAGCGCCTCGGGATCCTCCAGCCGTTCCGCCAGGGACGCAGGCAGCACCTCGCCCGCCGCCCGGCCAATCAGAGTCAATCGCGCCTGACCGGTCAGGGTCTCGAAGGCGCGGTTGCAGCCCAGCACCATGCCCTCCGGATCGCAGTAGATCAGGGCGGTGGGCAGCGCGTCGATAAGCTGCTGCTGGAACCCGAGCTGATACTTGAGGGTATCGAAGGCGGCCTCACGGTCGGTGACGTCGCGAATGGCCACCACGGCGCCGGTCACGGTGTCGTCTCGACGCTGGGCGGTGATCACCAGCTCCACCGGCACGGCATGGCCCTCGTGGTGCCACAGCACCTCGTCGCCGATAAGCCGACGTTCCCCGTCTTCCAGGGTTTGACGCACCGGTGCCGTGTCCCAGGCGCGGGCATCGCCATCGGCATGACTGTGGAACAGGGTGGCGTGGACGCCCTGCCCCACCACCGAGTCCGCCGCCCAGCCCAGCATTTCGCTGAACGCCGGATTAACGAAAGTGATGGTGCCGTGGGTATCCACGCCCACCACCCCTTCGCCCAGGGATTCCAGAATGAGTTGATTGCGGGCGTGCAGGTCGCGGATGGTTCGCTGCGCCTTTTTGCGCTCCATGGCATAGAGCAACGAGCGGCGTAGCATTTCCGCGTCGCCCTGCCCCTTGACCAGATAGTCCTGAGCCCCCTGCTGCACGGCTTGCAGGCCCACAGCGCTGTCATCCAGCCCCGTCAACACCACCACCGGCGGCTCGGTGGCCTGGGCGAGAAAGCGGGTGACCGTGTCCAGCCCCGCCGAATCAGGCAGGGTCAGGTCCAGCAGCACCACGTCCCACGACTGCGTGGTGGCGGCGTCCAACCCGGGCGCCAGGGCCGCCACGTGGTGGATGGCAAAGGCGGGCGCGGTATTTTCGTGCAGGGTGGCCATCACCAGCCGAGCGTCTCCCGGATTGTCCTCAATCATCAGGACGCGAAGCGTGGTGTCGGGGGCCATGGCGGAGTGCTCCAAAGGTTTTTCTCGGGACCGGCCGTCCCCGCCCCGGCCCATCGGGACCGGAGCGGGGGGCCGGGGTCGGAACGGTTTACTTCATCAGGGCGGACATGTCCTGACCATTGACGGTGATGCCACCGTCCTTGGGAATGTCGATGGCGTAGACATAGGTCACGCCGCCCCCCTTGGATTCGGCCTTGCCGAAGCCCTTGACCATGGAGACCATGCCCGCCGCCTGCTTCAACGGCTTCATGGGGGCTTGGCTCATGGTCTGGATCAGCTCGTCCAGACCGGCCACCTCGAACTTGAAGCTGCCGTCGGCCTTGTTGGGCAGGCTCATGTCCACGGTGGCCTGGCCGTCACCGGTAATGGTGGTTTCAGGCGCCTCGATCTTCAAGGCCTCCAGGGTGATGCGGGGCTGGGCCTGCAACACGGCGCCGAAGATCTTCATGGGGTTGATGTCGTCGGACTCACCGGGGTTGGCGGCCAGTTCGTCGAACAGGTTGGCCATCACCTGGCGCACCGGCGTTTTATCCGCCGTGATCTTCAGATCCATGCCCGTGGGCACCATGGCCTCGGGCGCCTGGGTTTCCTTGAGCACCCGGGGCAGGGACAGGCCGGCGAAACCGAAGCCCAGGGACAGGGAACCGGGCTGGCTCACCATGTCGGCGCCGAATTCCCAGGTGAGTTTGTCCAGGCTGCCCTGGATCTCACCCTTCTCCTTCACCATCACGCCTTCCACGGCGTTTTCGCTGAGCATCTTGCCCAGGCCATGTTCCTTGACCTGTTCCGCCATGATCTTGAACTGCTCGGCCACCACCTTGTCGGGGCTGCCGGCCAAGTTCATGCCGTGCAGGCGCTTGGAGAGCGTGGCCGCCGTCTTGCCATTGAAGTCGGACAGCTTGCCACCCATGCGGATGGTGTCCACCGAGGCCTCGATCTGCGGTTCCACCCCCTCCGGCGACGTCACTTGCAGGTTGCTGGCCACGGTTTCGAAAGGACCGCCCCACGTGTCGCCGCTTTGGGTCAAGTCCTGGGTGGACATGAGGCTGTCGAGGGTGATCACCGCCGCCTCTTCCTTGCCGTCCTTCACCGGATGGACCTTAATCCCCTTCAGGGCCATCTTGAACTGGCTGAAGCTGGACAGCACGGGTTGCCAGGTACCTGCCATTTCTGGTTTATTGTCCAGGATGATCACCGCCTTTTTGGTGTCACCATTTAGCACGTCCACCGAGGTGGGCAGGGCGATCTTCACACCCATGGGGGCGTCGGCGCCGTCGCCAGGGGTGAGGGCGGCGGTCACGTCCCCCAGCACCACATGGCCCTCCTTGGCGATCACCACTTCCAGGCCGGGGAAGGAGACCGTGAGCGTGTCGCCATCCCGCTGAGCGGTCACGGGGCTGGCCACCTTCAGACTGGCCCCATCCTTGCCGCCCGGGAAATAGGTGGCCAGGCCCTTGACCAACTCCTGGACCAGGGCCTTGTCCTGGTCCTGACCCGTCACCTCACCCACCGGCAGCATGGCGGACTGGACGGAGCCGGCCGCCTCGGTCGCGGCTTCCGCCTTCTTGGAAGCGGGCTCATCGGCCGCGGCCACGGCCGGCAGGCTGGCGGCCATCAGGGCGGCGAGGCTGATCGTGGCCAGGATCCGGCCCGGCTGAAACTTGCGGCTCTGTTCGATCATGGAGGACGTCCTTCCCTATTGGGGGTGGGGAAACCGGTCCTCCCGTGGGACGCCAGGGACCCCCGCACCACAAGGGGCGGAGGCCGGGTCTACCGCCTCCGGGGCACCGGCACTGCGCCGACCCTACCCTAAGGGGCCGGGATTGAAAACCGCCCACGGCGCCCCCCATATGCCCCGACAGCAGAGAACCGCAGAAAAAAACCTGATCCTTCGGAGGCCGGCACGGGTTGTTTCCGGGTCCTGGCATCCTTTAGAGTAACGCCAGTCGCCCGGGAAGAGGGTTGATAGCCGGCCTCTTCCCTTCTCGGTGCCCGTCCGCCGACGGCACCCCCGGCCCGGGGAACACAATCTCCGGCGCCACTTGCTTCATTGCCGGCCCGCCCAAGGGCCGGTGACCTGACACGGTCGTCCTGGCACCCAACCCGGGGCGGCGACACCGACCCGAGGAGGCCCCTTCATGGCCACTTTCGACCTGAGCATGCAAACCGTTGAACAGGCGGTGAACGAAAACCCCATTCTGCTGATCGACTTCTGGGCGGAATGGTGCGCCCCCTGCAAGACCTTCGGTCCTGTGTTCGATAAGGCGTCCGAGAACCATTCCGACATCGCCTTCGCCAAGGTGGACACGGACAAGGAGCAGGACCTGGCTCAGGCCTTTGGCATCCAGTCCATTCCCACCCTGGTGGTGTTCCGCGAGGGCATTCCGGTGTTCAGCCAGCCCGGGGCCCTGCCGGAAACCGCCCTGGAAGAGCTCATCGGCAAGGTGCGCGAACTGGACATGGACGACGTGCGCCAGAAGGTGGCCGAGGCCGAAGCCGCCGCTGCCCAGGGCTGATGCCCTGCTAGACTCCGGGGACACGATGATGTCGTGTCCCCGATTCCCCCAAGGGCGCCGCCAGCCGGTGCCCCTTTCCGGAACAGGCTCAGCCCTTGCCGAAGAGGCGCTCGGCACCGACCCGCGCCTGATCCCGTTGCCCCAGCGCTTCCCGGGCCCGGGCCTTTTCCTCGTCGAGCCACATCAGATAACGTTCGATCTCCGCCACGGACCACAGGCTTAGATCGGGGGCGGGGAGCGGCTCCTTGCGGGGCGATACGGCCTCGTCATCGTCCGACATGGTCATTTCTTCCTCCGTCGTTGCTGTCGCGACCCTCGACTCGCTGGAAACTCTCTCTCATGACGACCTCGCCGTCGTCCACCCTGCCGGAAACCATGCCCTGCGTCGAGATCACCACGCCCGGGGGACCCGAGGTTCTGCGCGTGACCCGCCGGCCGTTGCCCTACCCGGGCCCCGGGCAGGTGGTGATTCAGGTGGCGGCGGCCGGCGTAAACCGCCCGGACGTGATCCAGCGGGAAGGGCTGTACCCCCCGCCCCCCGGCACGTCCGATCTGCCCGGGCTGGAGGTCGCGGGAACGGTGGTGGCCGCCGGTCCGGAGGTGACCACGCCCCACCTGGGCGAGACGGTGTGCGCCTTGCTCGCCGGTGGAGGGTATGCGGGTTATGCCGTGGCGGAGGCTGGGTGCTGCCTGCCGGTACCGCCGGGACTCTCCCTGCCGGAAGCGGCCGCCCTGCCGGAAACCCATTTCACCGTGTGGGATGCCCTGTTTCGTCAGGGCCACATGCGGTCCGGCGAGAGCCTGTTGGTGCACGCGGGCGCCAGCGGCATCGGCGCCACCGCGCTACAGATGGCAGGCGCGTTTGGCATACGGACCTTTGCCACCGCTGGCAGCGAGGCCAAGGTTGCCTTCTGCCATGAACAGGGAGCGGAGAGGGTCGTAAACCGTCACAAGCAGGATTTTCTGCCCGTGATCAAGGAGGCGACCGACGGCCGGGGGGTGGACATGGTCCTGGACGTCGTGGGGGGACCCGCCCTCAGTCGCAACCTGAAAGTCCTGGCGCCGGACGGTCGGTTGGCCATTCTGGGCTTCCTGGGTGGTGTCCGAGGGGAGGCGGATCTACGCCACGTGGTGATGAAGCGGCTGCGGATTTTCGGCACCACCCTGCGCACCCGGTCGGTGGCGGAAAAGGCTGCTCTGGCCGAAGCGTTGAAGGCTCAGGTGTGGCCCCGTCTCGGCCGCCCCGGCCTCACCCCCGCTGTGTTCCAGACCTTTCCCCTTGCCGCGGCGGCCGAAGCGCATCGGCTGATGGAAAGCGGCGAGCATCAGGGCAAGATCGTCTTAATCACCGCCGACTTCCCCTCCTGAGAACGCCCGACCCACCACGGCCAGACAGGCGAAAGCGGATCGCGGTCACGGGGACCCGAAAATGGGTTCCAGTGACCGCAACTGGCGTCAGTCGCGCCAGAAGGGGGGACGCTCGGCAAACTGGGACCAAGCCCGGCTAGCGGCAGCCCGCACATCACCGGTTTCCACCCGCGCCCGACCGGTGAGAATGCCACAAGTGTAGACCAGATCCGCATCCGCCGCCGCATCGGCACGGACACTCTCGGCCACCAGCTCGGCGGTCTTGAGGTCATTGAGCCGGCCCAACTGGTCCTGCAAGCCCTTAAGGTCCTTCAGGTACCGCTTGAACCCCTTGTGGCTCGACCAGAAAGTTCCGAAAAACTCAATGGCATAGCGCAACTTCTTGAGCTTCACCCGCAACTCGTGGATTTCATCCAGGCTGCGGCGGTCGAAGTGGCGGGCGGCCTTGGTGGCCGTGCGGTTGCGGCGGTCCAGCACGTCCCGGGCCAGATCGGTGATGGGCGCCCGCAGCAGGGTCCGTCGCCGCTCTTCCTTGTCCCGCGCGTCGGGATCCTCGGGGCGATCACCGGCCTGATCCAGGCGCCAGTCGCCGTGATTGATCCAACGCACCACCCGCAGCATCAACGCGCCGTGCGCGGCCTCTCCCACGAAAGCGTGCGCCCGTTCATAAGCCGCCTTGCGTCGCTCGGCAATGGTACGCTCAAAGGCCGGCAGACCGGGCGAGTCCAGCCCTTCCAACTCGGGGGCAAGGATTTCGTCGGCAAACACATCCAGGTCGCGGGCATCGCCAAAGGCCTGCCCCACCGCCCTCAGTTCCTCCTTGATGGCCTCCGTCTCCGGGGTGTCGATGATGGCCTTGAAAGTGGAGATGGCGGAACGCAGGCGGCGGATGCCCACCCGCGCCTGGTGCACTACTTCCACGTCATCGCAGTGGGGCAGAATGGCGGCGTTGTGCAGGTACTGGTGCAGGCAGGCATGGGCGATGGCGGCAAAGGCTGCTTCCGCTGTCATGTCGGGGCTGAGGTGGGGGTCCACGCTCTTCAGCGGCGCCACCGTGTCGCCGGCGAACAGGCGATACCCCCGCGCCGCCTTGTCCCACACCTCAGGGGTGAGATGCAGATCATCCTGGAGTGCCGCGGCCACCTCGAACAGGTCGGCGGCGGTGCCTCGCTTCAGCTCCAGTTCCAACTCGCACAGGGGTTCCTCGGCGCCGTTGGCCTGAATCATCCCCTCGTCCAGCGCCATCTCCACCACCCACTGACCATTGCTCAGGGTCCAGAGGCTGCGCTTCACATCGGTGGCGAAGGCAGGGCGCAGGGTGTCGGAAAGGATCTTGGTGCTGGGCAACCCGGGCAGGCCGATCAGGGCCAGCAGGGCGGCGTTGGGGCGTTCATCGGCCAGGGTCCATTCCCACTCGGCCCGGTCGAACAGACCGCTGGTGCCGGGGTTGGCGGCCTTCACCGACATGCGATAGCCGTTGCGCACCCGGCGCACCCGCAACCCCAGGCCGGCGCGCCGCAGGGCCTGGTCAGGGGTATCCCAGTACACGGACAGCAGCCGACCGGATCCCGCCCGGCCCTGACGCCAGTCGCGCAGGCGGGGGTGGCGACGCAGACGGGCCGCCTCCTCGGGCGGCAGGGCAAGCTTCAGTTCAATTTCACGGCCATTGAGGGCATCGTCGGTCGTCACCTCCTCGACCCCCTCTGCCGGCGATGCCGGAGCGGCGGCCTCTTCCGTTTGTTCGTCCATCATTGGGTCTAGCGCCTCCATGCGGTGGGAACAGGAGTCCACCTCCCGGCCCCTGTCGTGAATGTCGATGGGTCGCGGCCCGCGCCCCGTGGACAGGCATTCAGGCCGCACCATCTCCGTGCGCCCGAGACCACCGCCTCGGACGGGAGGATGTCATGTGATTGTAACAAAAGAGGCGGAGGGGGGCGCGTAAAAACGGCGCAAGGTGGCCGGAATCCCCTACGCCTTGGCGGAAACCGCCTCGGCGGGAACAATGCGGTCCGCCGGCAGGGTGACGGTGACCCGCGTGCCCACACCGGGGTGGCTGGTGATGTCCAGGGTGCCGTGATGCAATTCGGCAAAGGCCCGACTGAGGGGCAGGCCCAGGCCCGTGCCCTCGAACCGGCGTTGCAGCCGGGAATCCGCCTGCTGGAAGGGAATGAGGGCCTCGGCCGCCTGCTGCTCGGTCATGCCGATGCCGGTGTCGGTGACCGACAGGCTTACCGCCTTTTCCCGGGAATGGCTGATACGGACCGTGACCGCGCCCCCCGGATCAGTGAACTTCAGGGCGTTGGAGAGCAGGTTCAACAGCACCTGTTTCAGGCGCCGGGCGTCGCCGCGAACATGCGGAGCCGTCTCCAGCCCCTCGGCCGTGAGCCGGATCCCCGCCACGTGGGCCCGCTCCTGCACCAGTCGCAAGGCGCCCTTGACCACCCCGTCCAGGGCCACATCCTCCTCGTTCAGGGTGACCCGTCCGGCCTCCACCCGGGCCACATCCAGGATATCGTTGATGATCTCCAACAGGTGACGGCCGCTGTCACGGATGTTGCGGGCGTACTCCAGATACTGTTCCGCCCCCAGGGCCCCGAACACCTCTCCTTCCATCACCTCCGCGAAGCCGATGATGGCATTGAGGGGGGTACGCAGTTCGTGGCTCATGTTGGCCAAAAAGTCGGTCTTGGCCCGGTTGGCCACCTCCGCCTGATTCTTCGCCTCGCGCAGGGCGGTTTCCGCCTGACGGCGTTCGGTGATGTCGCCCACGGCCCCCACCATGCGATAGGGTGCCCCGCCTTCCCCGCGCAGGGCTAGCCCGCGCACCCGCACCCAGGGCGGTCCGGTTCGCTCTGGCTCGGCCAAGCGGTATTCCACGGTCCAGAACGGGGTATCCCCTTGCAGGTGCGCCGCCAGCGCCGTGCGGACCTCCGGCAGGTCCTCGGGATGGGCCAGGGCCAGCATGCTCTCGAAGGTGACCGGGCCTTCCGGCAACCCAGGCAGCAAGGCCCGCAGGCGGGGACTGGCCACCAGTCGGTCCGTGGCCATGTCCCAGTCCCAGACCCCCTCGTTACTGGCGGCCATGGCCAGGGCGTGGCGCTCTTCACTTTCCCGCAGGGCCTGCTCGGCGGCCCGGCGGTCGGAAACATCCCGCACCACCCCCGTAAACAGGCGCTCACCATTGAGAGAAAGCTCGTTGACGGCCAGCTCCATGGGAAATTCGGACCCGTCCCGACGCCGGCCCGTGGTCTCCCGGCCCCGGCCGATCACCCGTGCCTCCCCGGTGTCCAGATAGCGCCGGATATGGGAGTCGTGGACGGCGGCGATCTCCTGCGGCATCAGCCGGGTGACCGGGGCACCAACCATTTCCGTGGCGCTGTAGCCGAAGACCTGTTCCGCCGCCCGGTTGAAAGCGCGCACTTCGCCCCGGGCGTCAATCACGATGATGGGGTCCAGCACCGTATCCATGATGCCGTCCAAGAGCGCCGCATGATAGGCGGCTGTATCGGAGTCCGCTGATGCCTGCACGGTGTCGCCCACGGCTCTTTTCCCTTCGGATCCGCCCTCATTCCTTGGAATTACCCTAATATACCAGGGGCCCGGAAACCAGGACATGGGGTAAGGGTATGAGAGATACGCTCTTCGTGGGCAATCATACCAAGGCATGAAGGTGGTGGTGGGGTACACCTCCGGCAAGGCTTCCGGGCCCGACCCGCTCTAGGCACTGCCCGGATATGTGCGTACACTGCCGCTTTCGCCAAGGGGAGACTGCCGTCATGCCTGGATCCACCCTGCCCCAGATCTGCCTGGACCAGCTTTTCAACGATGCCCGGACCTATCCCACCTGGCAAGAGCGCCCGGTGACGGAGGACACTCTGCGGGCCCTGTTCGACCTGATGAAATGGGCTCCCACGAGCATGAACTGCTGGCCGGCGCGCCTGGTGATGCTACGGACCGACGAGGCCAAACAACGGCTGATCCCCGCCCTGATGGGCGGCAATGTGTCCAAGGTGGAAACCGCGCCGGTCACCGTGATCGTGGCCGCCGACACCGCCTTCCAAAACCATCTGGCCGAGCGCTGGCCCCACGACCCCTCGGCCCGGGAGCTGTTCGACAACAATCCCACCCTGGCGGAGAGCACCTGGTTCCGTAACAGCACCTTGCAGGGAGCCTATGTGATTCTGGCCGCCCGGGCGCTCGGGCTGGACTGCGGCCCCATGAGCGGCTTTGACAACGCCGCCGTGGATGCCGAGTTCTTCCCGGAGGGACGCTACCGGTCCAATTTCCTGATCAACCTGGGCTATGGCGACGTCAGCGGTTTGCATCCCCGCAGCCCCCGCCCGGCCTTCGAAGAGGTGGTCACGCTGTTGTGACCGCAAACAGCACAGCCCGCCTGCACACCGCAGGCGGGCTGGCTGAAGGTCACGGAACAGACGCTCTACTTCAGGAAGCCCAGCAGGCTGTCGGTGATCATGGACTGAGTCTGTTGCTTGACCACATCGGACGCCATGCCGGTGGCCATGCTGGTGAGACCGCCACCGCCGGCACCGCCACCACCGTGGCTGCCGCCCTTGGCTCCGCCATGGCCACGCTTGGCGGCAATACGGGTGGCCAATTGATCCACGCTCATGCCCTTTTTCTTCGCGGCCGCTTCCAGCTTGCTCCATTGCTGCTGGGTCAGGCTCACGCTGTGCGGCTGACCGTTGATGGTCAGGGTCTTCTGCACTTTGCCGCCGGCCAGGGCCGGGGTGGTGGCCAGGGCGGCCACGGCCAGGGCCAGGGTGGCCATCATGCGCTTGTTCAGGGTCACGTTCGATCCTCCTTCCGGAAACGCCGCGCCGGCCAACCGGTGCCAGGCCCTTCCCCCGGCGCAGACAGTTAGGGCGTGTGCACACCACGCGCCACACCCTAGAGCGGATCGCACCCAATCGGGTTCACGCTGTGAACCCGATTGGGCGCGTGACTCCGCTCTAAATCAAATAGATAGAGCCGATTCACGCGGTCAAGGGGACCCGAGAATTGGGTCCCCTTGACCGCGATAGGCTCTAGTCCTGGCTTTGAGGCACATCCACGCGGGAGAGCACGCTGGCCCGTTCCCGCAGGTTGCCACCAAAGGACAGCAGGAATTCCAGCGTGCGCTGGGTTTCCGGCTTGCTCATCAGGGCGATGGTGGAGAACAGACCGCCCCCGGACTTGCCCTTTTCCGCAGACTGGTCCAGGGCGTCTTCCAGGGCACCCTTGGTCTCGTGGGCCAGGGTGGCGATCTCCTCGGTAGCCACGGTGTTGGCCAGGTGCTCCATGAAGATGAACAGCCGTTCCACCATGTTGTCGGTCATGGCCGACTTGGCACAGTGGACCAGGCGCACCAGGTCCACCACCGTGTCCAGGGCACCGGACCGATGCAGATCGGTGATGCCGTCGATCAGGGAGTGAATGGCGGCACGGGTATCTTCGTCGTTCAGGCGATCAAGGATTTCCAGGCCATTGCCGGCGGTGGTGGTGAGACGCTCCACCATCCCCTCGGTCATGGCATCCCGGGCCGCCGTGACGAGCGCTTCGATCTCGTTGACCGATACCTCGCTCGCGGGGCTCACGTCATTCATGCTTTCGCCTCTCCTGGATTACAGCAGGCCGCGGGCGGACAGCCAGTACAAGCGGTTGTAGGCCAGCTTGAACCAGTGGATGGTTTCCGACGGCGGCCCCGGCTTGGGCGGGGTGGTGTAGTTGAACCACACATAGGTGCCGCTGGAGAGACCGGTTTCGATGAAGCAGAACACCTTGCCATCGTAACTCCGGGCCATGCGGCCTTCCTGCACCAGCGACACCAGGTTGTCGATCAGGGTGTCGGCCTCGAAGTGGGCGGTGGAGCCGGCCTTGGAGATGGGGATGGTGGTGGTGTCGCCCACAACGAACACGTTGGTGGAGCCTTCGCGGTGCAGGGTCTTGGGGTTGGTGGGGACCCAGCCGCTCTTGCCCAGGTTCGAGTCCTCAATCACCTGCGCGCCCTTGTGCGGCGGAATGGTGATCAGCAGGTCGTATTCGAACTCATCGCCCTCGGCGGAGCGGATCACCTTGTCGGTCACTTCCTCGGCGTTGAAGAAGGTCTGGCTCTTGATGCCAAACTTCTCGAACTCCGGCCCGGCCCAGGCTCCCACGGGCTCCAGGGCGTGCAAACGGCCGATGGGGTAGGTGTAGGTGAGCTCCACCTTGTCGGCCATGCCCTTGTTGGCGAACATCTCCTGGAGCATGAAGGTGATTTCCAGGGGGGCCACCGGACACTTGTGAGGGGCGTTCACGTTGATGACAATCTTCCCGCCCTCGAACTTGTCCAGGGCATCGCGCAGCTTGCGGGCGCCTTCCAGATCATAGAACCAGTGGGCGTGTTCCTTCAGGCCCGGCACGGCGTCCAGGTCCAGGCGGGACCCGGTGGCGATGACCAAGTAGTCATAGCCGTAGGCCTTACCGCTTTCGGTGGTCACCTGGTTGGCGTCCACGTCGATGTTGGTGGCAGCATCCACGAAGAAATTCACCCGCCGGTCCAACACCTTCCGCTGCTCACGGAACAGCTCGGATTCGCGGATGCGGCCGAAGGGCACGTACAGCAAGCCGGGCTGGTACATGTGGGTGTCGGTGTTGCCCAGCATCGTGATGCTCACGGCGCCACTACGCAGCTCATGCCCCAGTTGGCGGCACAGGCCATTGGCCACGATGGTCCCGGACAGACCCCCGCCAACGATCAGAATGCGATGTGCCATGGGTTTGTTTCATCCTCCCTGAATCAGTCCCCGGACGCCGCCCGTGGCTCGGAAACGGGTCCGCGTGAATCGCGGCC
>CAZHRQ010000038.1:14181-21937 GCA_964535075.1 uncultured Rhodobacterales bacterium
GTATCGCGTGATGTTCTCTTGCGCATCGCACCCCTCCTTCCCGGCCGGATCGGGCTTATTTCGCCCGCTTGACCACCACGCTCCAGTGGTCGCTCAGTTCCTGGGAGTCCACCACCTCGTGGCCCACCTTGCGGGCCCAAGCGGGGATGTCGTTGGCCGACCCCTTGTCGGAGGACAGCACCTCGATTTCGTCGCCCACCTCGACGGTCTTGATGGCGGCGATCAGTTCCATCAGGGGACCCGGGCAGAAGGAACCGCGGGCATCAATGGTTTGGCGTTCGGCCATGGTTGAATTTCCTCGAGTCTAGTCGGTTGGGTCGGCGTGGCCCGGGCATGGTGGCCCGGGCCGGGATCACAGGGTCAGGAACTGGGCGTCCTCGGCCCCGTCCATGAACATGGTAAGGCCCAGGGCTTCGTCGAAGAGGCCGTCCTCCAGATTGTCCAGAGTCCAGCCCTTCACGTCCAGCACCATGGGACAGGCATAGAGCTTCACCTCACCCAGCATCCGCGCCTGGCGGAACTGTTCCATGGTGTCGGTCACGCCCTTGGCGTTGGCCATGTCCTCGTTGAAGGGGCCGCCGGAGTAGCGTTCCTCGGGGGACAGGCCTTTCTCGAACACCAGGAGGGCGTTCATGGTCACCATGATGTGCACGGGACGCTCCACGGCGGCGCCCACCGAGGCGGTCATGGCCGCCAGGTGAACCTTTTCCCGCTCATCGGATGACAGCATGATGTAAAGTGGCTTACTGGCCATCCAGGCCTCCTCCCGTCGTTGTCCCACACCGGGTTCTCCAGGCGCGCGATCGGCTCCCGGGGAGCGGTGTGTCTGCAAGGCGTACGGCCACCGGACTCGCCCCGACCCGGCCTCCCGCAACGGCCGGCCGGCGCAGTGGCCGAATGGCTGGTCCCTTCCGCGCCCCCGCGGCCGGTTGCGCAATTGTGTTGCGTCTTCGCCCGGGGGGTCGGGCAATAATGTACACTAGGATCGGTGGGAAAACGCAAGCTTTGAATCGTCGCCCCGTCGCCGGGACCGTGCCCCCCCGGTGACGGTCTCCTGCCGACGTGGGCACCGGAGCGCGGAAGCCATTGACTTGGCGGGAAGGGGTCGCAGAATAGGGGGATAAAGCGGCCCAGGGGCCGCCGCCCAGTCGGCCGCCTTTAAACTTTCCACCTTTAAACTTTCCAGGGGGCCGCCTTTAAGTTTTCGTTTTCCCCGCACCCGGGCCCATGGCACTGACCAGTGCCGAGGACGAACCGGCGTGCCACCCCCCTTCCCTTCAGACACAGACGGACAGCGCGGAGCGATGCCAGCAATCACCCTTCCCGATGGTCAGGTCCGAACCTACGACGCCCCGGTGAGCCCCGCCCAAGTGGCGGCGGACATCGGCCCCGGTCTGGCCAAGGCCGCCCTCGCCGCCAAGGTGAATGGCGAACCCTGGGATCTGTCCCGGCCCGTCACCGATGATGCCGCCCTCAGCCTGATCACCGCCCGCGATGACGACGGCCTGGAGCTGTTGCGCCACGATGCCGCCCACGTCATGGCCGAGGCCGTGAAGGAATTGTGGCCCGAAACCCAGGTGACCATCGGCCCGGCCATCGAGAACGGCTTCTATTACGATTTTGCCCGCCCGACCCCCTTTACGCCCGAAGACATGGCCGCCATCGAGGAACGCATGCACGCCATCGTGGATCGGGACGAGGCCATCGTGCGCGAGGTTTGGGCGCGGAACGAGGCGATTCGCTTCTTCAAGGATCAGGGGGAAGTGTATAAGGCGGAGATCATCGCCGACCTGCCCGAGGATGCGGTCATTACCTGCTATCGCCAGGGCGCGTTCCTCGACCTGTGCCGGGGGCCCCACCTGCCCTCCACCAAAAAACTGGGCCACGCCTTCAAGCTCATGAAGCTGGCCGGCGCCTACTGGCGTGGGGATGCGCGCAACGAGATGCTGCAACGCATCTACGGCACCGCCTGGGCCAGTGAAAAGGACCTTAAGGCCCACCTGACGCGCCTGGAGGAAGCGGAAAAACGGGACCACCGTCGGCTGGGACGGGAAATGGACCTGTTCCATTTCCACGAGGATGCCCCCGGCGCCGTATTCTGGCACCCCAAGGGCTGGACCCTGTTCCAGGGCCTCATCAACTACATGCGGCAGCGCCAGGAACAGGCGGGATACGTGGAAATCAACACGCCTGACGTGCTGGACCGGCGCCTGTGGGAATTGTCGGGCCACTGGGAAAAGTTCGGTGAGAACATGTTCACCACCGAAGCCATGGAAGACCACATCTACGCCCTCAAGCCCATGAACTGCCCGGGCGGCGTGCAGGTCTTCAACCAGGGCCTGCGCAGCTATCGCGAGCTGCCGCTGCGCATGGCGGAATTCGGCAAGGTGCACCGGTACGAGCCCTCCGGCGCGCTACACGGGCTGATGCGGCTGCGCGCCTTTACCCAGGATGACGCCCACATCTACTGCACCGAGGACCAGATCACCGACGAATGCCGCAGCATCTGCGCCTTGATCCTCTCCATCTACCAGGATTTCGGCTTCGACGACGTGCGGGTGAAATTCTCCGACCGGCCCGAGAAGCGCGTGGGGGAGGATGCGGTGTGGGACAAGGCCGAGCACGCCCTGCGGACCGCCGCCGAGGCCGCCGGACTGGAAATGACCCTCAATCCCGGCGAGGGCGCCTTCTACGGGCCCAAGCTGGAATTCGTGCTGCGGGATGCCATCGGCCGCGACTGGCAGTGCGGTACGTTGCAGGTGGACCTCAACCTGCCGGGCCGCCTGGGCGCCACCTACGTGGGACCCGATGGGGAAAAACATCAGCCGGTGATGCTGCACCGGGCCCTGTTCGGCTCCCTGGAGCGCTTTTTGGGCATCCTCATCGAGCATTACGCCGGCCGCTTGCCCCTATGGCTGGCCCCGGTGCAGGTGGTTGTGAGCACCATCACCTCCGAGGCCGACGCCTATGCCACCACCGTGGCCGCCCGGGCCCGGGCGGCCGGCCTGCGGGTGGAAACGGACCTGCGCAACGAAAAAATCAATTATAAGGTGCGGGAACACAGTCACGCCAAGGTGCCGGTGCTGCTGGTGGTAGGGGCCCGAGAGGCCGAGGACGGCACGGTAGCGGTGCGTCGGCTGGGCGGCAAGGCACAAGAAGTCCTTGCGCTGGAAGATGCTCTCGCTAGACTGGTAGATGAGTCGCAGCCCCCCAAGGGGGACCACCATGCGGAGACCGCGGAGGTCGCCTGATCGTCCGGTCCGTTGCCCGGGGTCGGCCATCCACGCAGGAGGCTGACCCCACATGGGCACAGGCCACACGGCGGGGGCTCTCGGGACGCGAGCTCAGGGACTAGGGCTCCGTCACTTTGGGGGATTGTCGCGTGGACAAGACCTTCCCTGGATTGGGGAATGGGCGAGCCACGCCATTGGAAAGGAGGTTGTTCATAGCACGGGGACCCATGACGGCGCCGCCGACCCGGGAAGGGCCGCGCGTCAATCGTGAGATCAATGTCAGGCAGGTACGTCTGGTCAATGAACATGGCGACAACGTGGGCGTCGTCGCCCTGAATGAAGCCTTGAACATGGCCGCCGATGCCGGCCTGGATCTGGTGGAGGTTTCTCCCAACGCCGATCCGCCGGTATGTAAGATTCTGGACTACGGAAAATACAAGTACGAAGCCCAGAAGAAAAAAGCCGAGGCGCGCAAGAACCAAAAGATCATTGAGATCAAGGAAATAAAACTGCGCCCGAACATTGATGATAATGACTACCAGGTCAAGATGAAGCGCATGCGCAAGTTCATCGAGGAAGGCGACAAGGTGAAGGTCACCCTGCGCTTCCGGGGCCGGGAAGTCACGCACCAAGAACTGGGCACTAAGCTGCTGGCCCGGGTGCGGGAGGAAACCGAGGACCTGGCCAAGGTGGAGCAGCATCCCAGGCTGGAAGGCCGGCAGATGATCATGGTTCTCGCGCCTCGCTGACCGCCCGGGCGGCTCGGATCGCCCTGTGGATCCACGGCGGCACCTTACCAACCGGAACGACGTGCCTGCTGGCGCATGGCTTCCCGGGTACCGCCCTGAAACGGCTGGCCCCCTCTGGATTCTTCCGGGTGGGGGCCGGCGCTCTGATCCGCCACCGGCAGGGATTGACCACCGTGCCCTCTCGTCCCCCTCCCCCTCCCCCTCCATCCGATGGCCCGGCGCCCCGTGATGCGGTGCACGCCGCCCTGCAGGCGGCCATCCGCCAGATTGATGCCGCCGTGCACGAGCAGGAACAGGCCGCCGAACGCATCCTGGGTCTGGCCGAGCGGTTGCTGGCCAATGCCAGCGACCGGTCCACTCAGTTGCGGGCGGAAGCGGTGATGGAAGCCTGTAGCTTTCAAGACCTTACCGGGCAACGCCTGCGCAAGGTGCGGCGTCTGCTCCGCCACCTGGAGAAACACGGTGTTGAGGGCGTCAGCGCGAAAGCGTATGGTCTCGACGCCAACACCGGTGCCGGCGAAAGCCAGGCCGGGCGTGGACTAACCCAGGAGCAGGTGGATGCCCTCCTGAACCAGGGCCGGGCCCGCTAGAGCGGATCGCACCCAATCGGGTTCACGCTGTGAACCGGATTGGGCGCGTGAATTCGCTCAAAAACAAATAGATAGAGCCGATCACGGTCACCGGCGCGGAGGTATTCCGTTTTTCGCATTTTGTGTGCGTGCCGACCGGGGGCACCGCCCCCGCCGGGCGTTGTAGGTCCCCGGCACACCGACACCCCGCCTTTACCGCCGCAAGGAGGAGCCCTGCATGGCCGCCTATCAATACATTTATGTGATGAAGAAGTTGCACAAGATCTATCCCGGCGGCCGGGAAATTTTGCGCGACTTTTCCCTGTCCTTTCTGCCTGGCGCCAAGATCGGCGTCATCGGTGCCAACGGGGCCGGCAAATCCACTCTGCTGAAAATCATGGCCGGTCTGGACCACGACTACGGCGGCGAGGCCTGGGCTGCCGAGGGCGTGCGGGTGGGCTATCTGGCCCAGGAGCCGCAACTGGATGCCGCCAAGGACGTGCTGGGCAACGTCATGGATGCCGTGGGGGAAACCAAGGCGCTGCTGGACAAGTTCGAGGAAGTCTCGGCCCGCTTTGGCGACGTCACCGATGACGACGAAATGAATGCCCTGATGGCTGAGCAGGCCGAGTTGCAGGAGCAGATCGACGCCGTTAACGGCTGGGAACTGGACCGCACCCTGGAAATCGCCATGGATGCGCTGCGGCTGCCGCCCGGCGATGCCGATGTCAGCCGCCTTTCCGGCGGCGAAAAACGGCGGGTGGCATTGTGCCAACTGCTGCTGCGCAAACCCGACATGCTGCTGCTGGACGAGCCCACCAACCACCTGGATGCGGAATCCGTGGCCTGGCTGGAACGGCACTTGCGGGAGTATGCGGGCACCGTGGTGCTCATCACCCACGATCGCTATTTCCTGGATAATGTGACCGGCTGGATTCTGGAAATCGACCGGGGACGGGGCATCCCCTACGAAGGCAACTATACCGCCTGGCTGGAGCAGAAACAGAAACGCCTGGAACAGGAAGCGCGGGAAGAAACCGCCCGCCAGCGGACCATCACCAGCGAACTGGAATGGATCCGGCAGAGCCCCAAGGCGCGGCAGAGTAAGAACAAGGCCCGGATCAATGCCTTCGATGACCTGGTGGCGCAGGCGGGGCAGCAGGGGCCCGATTACGCCCAGATTGTTATTCCCCCGGGCCCCCGCCTGGGCGATCTGGTCATTGAGGCGGAAACGCTGCGCAAGGGGTTCGGCGAACGGCTGCTGATCGAAGATTTGTCCTTCCGGCTGCCCCCCGGGGGTATCGTGGGGGTCATCGGCCCCAACGGCGCCGGCAAGACCACCCTGTTCCGCATGATCACCGGCCAGGACACCCCCGACGACGGCGCCATCCGCGTGGGCGACACCGTCTCCCTGGGCTACGTGGACCAGTCGCGGGATTCCCTGGCCGACGACAAGACGGTATGGGAGGAGATCAGCGGCGGCACCGACGTGATCGAGGTGGGCAAGCGCCAGATCCAATCCCGGGCCTATGTGGCACAGTTCAACTTCCGCGGCCCCGACCAACAGAAAAAGGTCAGCCAGCTTTCCGGTGGGGAGCGCAACCGGGTCCATCTGGCCAAGATGCTGCGATCCCACGCCAACGTGATGCTGCTGGACGAACCCACCAACGACCTGGACGTGGACACCCTGCGGGCCTTGGAAGAAGCCCTGCTGGACTTTCCCGGCTGTGCCGTGGTCATCAGCCACGATCGCTACTTCCTAGACCGTATCGCCACCCACATCCTGGCCTTCGAGGGCGATAGCCAAGTGGTGTGGTTCGAAGGCAACTATCAGGACTACGAGGCCGACCGGCGCAAGCGTCTGGGGGCCGACGCCGACCAACCGCACCGCATCAAGTACAAACCCCTGACCCGCTGATCGGGTTCCCTGGCGCGGGGAGGCCCGGGGGCGCGTCAGGGCCCCTCCCGCCGGGCGGGGAAGCACCATGGCTTGGCACCACCATCACAGCAGCGGTGTTCTGGGGTTTATCACCCGACGGGAACACGTGCATGACGATGGCCGCCGGGCCGTGGTCACCTCCCGTCGCCGCCGCAAGGGACGAGGCGCCTGGGTGCCTCGCCCCTCCGGTCCTCTCGCCCCTGGCCACCGGTCGCCCTGGCTGCGATTCTGGGCGCCCCATCGTCTGGGGTGGTGGTTGTGGCTGATCTTCATGTTGGGGTCCCTGTGCTTCGTTTACGGTAGCATGGGACTGGTATGGCCACCGGGTCCCGGCCCCACTGTCATCAATCTTTCCTTCTTCATCGGCTCTCTCTTTTTTACCGTGGGATGCAGCCTGCAACTTCTGGAAGCCATCAACGCGCCGCCGGCGCCCTTGCCTGGCGAGCCGCCCGCGCCGGTACTTTGGCGTTGGTGGGCATGGCGCCCCCGGGACATCGCCTGGCTTCTGGCCGCCGTGCAGTTGGTGGGGGCGCTGTTGTTCAACATGAACACCTACGACGGCACGCTGTCGTGGTCGGCCTGGGGCCGCGCGGACGAAATGGTGTGGACCCCTGGTATCCTGGGGGGCCTGTGCTTCATGGTGGCGGGCTGGTTGGGCGTGGTGGAGGTGTGTCACCGGCCGGTGTGCCTCCGCCCCCGGGCCCTGGACTGGTGGATTGGCCTGTTTAACACCCTGGGAGCATTGGGTTTTTTCTTGAATGGCGTATTTGGTTTCCAGTGGCCGCAAGATTGGCCTGACCTGTCCAACTGGGCCCTGTTCCTGGGCTCGCTGTTCTTTCTGGCCGGCACCCACCTGCTGCTGCCCGAGCAGTTCATGGAGTAGAGCTCATTGAGCCGTTAAGGCTCGCAAAATGAGCGTCAGACAACGAGCTCATTGAGCCGTTAAGGCTCGCAAAATGAGCGTCAGACAACGAGCTTATTGAGCCGTCAGGGCTCGCAAAATGAGCGTCAGACAGCACGGTATATCGGTGGCCAATGCCACAATTTCAGGGTTGCCGCCGTTGCCTCCTGTTGATCCGCTGGGGATGTGGGCGCATCATGGCGCCGGGGTTCTTATGCCTGATCGGGAGGTCTCTCCATGCCTTGTCCTGCCGCCACCCGGATGATGGCCCGCGTGCCGGGATAGTCGGGGAAGCGAGTGCGCAGTTCGTCAAAGTCGGGGTGATCGGGCTCAATGGGTTCTCCCACGCCGTAGAGGCGCAGAAG
>CAZHRQ010000039.1:0-21722 GCA_964535075.1 uncultured Rhodobacterales bacterium
GGTCCCATTGACCGCGTGAATCGGCTCTATCTATTTGATTTAGAGCGGATTCACACCATACAACGCCCCGCAAGTCCGAGGTTTCCGGAGGTGTTCACGTTCAATGCCACGCCCGCCAACCGGCCAAGTAGTCGCGCAGAATCACCGGCCGATCCAGGGTGCTCACCGCGCCCCCCTCGGGTCGGCGGTCGGCGGGAAACACAAACAAACCCGGCATCATCTCCGCCGTCACAAAACGCAACCCCGCCGGCAGCGATCGGGGCGGCGTATGCCAGGGGCGGTCCGTGGCCATGACAAACCCCCAGTCGCCAAAGCTGGGCACCAGGGCGTGGTAGGCGCGCACTTCGGAAAAGGCTGTCTCCACCGTGGCCACCACCCCCCGGAACGCCGCCAGGGCGAAATAGGGACTGGTGGCCTGGGCCACCATCACCCCACCAGGCCGCAACCGCCGGCGCACCAACTGGTAAAAGGGCCGGGTGTACAGCCGGGCCAGATCCGTGTTGTTGGGGTCGGGGAGATCCAGCACAATCAGGTCAAATCGCGCGGCCGTTTCCCGCAGAAAAGCAAAAGCCTCCGCCGCCCGCACCGTTACCCGGGGGTCGGCCAGGGCGTTGTCGTTGAGAGCCGTCAGCCGGGGAGCCTCCCGGGCCAGGGCCAGCATGCGGGCATCCAGGTCCACCACCGTCACCCGCCGCACCGTGGGGGAGCGCAGCAACTCCCGCACCGCCAGGCCGTCGCCCCCGCCCAACACCAGCACCGAGTGCACCGGCCGCGGCGCATTGGCCAGCGGAACGTGCACCAGGGCCTCGTGATAGCGGTACTCATCCCGACTGGAGAACTGAAGGTTGCCGTCCAGATACAGCCGCAGGTCATCCCGCCACTGGGTCAGGGTGATGCGCTGATGCCGAGTGCGTTCCGTGTGCACCACCCGGGCCTCGTACAACCCAGCATTCCACGCCGCCAGCAGCCCCTGGGCAAACCACAGGCCCACCCCGATCACCGCGACCAGGACCAGACTGACCCCTATTCCCCAGGCCCGTACGCGCCGACCCAAACGGTGGGGAAATACCCAGATCAGCAGCAACCCCAGGCTCATGTTGGCGAGCCCGAATACCAGCCCGGTGCGGAACAGCCCGAACCAGGGCAGCAACAGCAGGGGAAAGGCCACCGTGGCCACCAGCGCCCCCAGATAGTCCAGGCTGAGCACGTGAGCGATGTTCACCCGCAGGCTGCCGTATTGTTCCAGCAGCCGGGTGAGGAAAGGAATTTCCAGCCCTATGAGAAAGCCGATGGCCAGGGTCAAGCCCCCATAGGCCAGCAGGAAGTGATCGCTCCAGGCATGGGCGGCATAGAGCAGCGGAATGGCCAGCCCGCCCAGACCACCCAGGGCCACCTCCGCCGCCAGGAACGGCCGCAGCAGCTCGCCCCCCACCAGCTTGGAGGCATAGGCCCCCACCCCCATGGCTGCCATGTACAGGCCAATGGTCAGGGAAAAATACCGGACACTGTCCCCGAGAAAATACACCACCGTGGTGGCGATCAGCAGTTCATAGACTATGCTGCACAGGCCAGCCACGAATACGGCATAAACCAGGGTGGCCACTTCCCGGCTGTGGGGAGCATCCGCCGTCCTTGTCACTTGCCGGAGGGACCCCGTACCCCCGGCCCGCCCACACTGCCCGCGCGGGTGCTACGGCTGCCATGATAGTAGTGAGTGTTGCCCCCCACCGTGCTCCAGGCACTTTCCCGGGGACTGGCATAGCCCACGCCATCCCGGGCCTGCGCCAGCGCCCAGCCCCAGGCGGCCAACACCAGTACCACGATCACCCCTTTCTGGATCATGATCCGTCGCTCCCGTCCTGCCAGCGGGGATAGGGCCCCGCCCGCCCCCGGGCCAGCCGTTTCATTTCCCGCCGCCCATGACGATGAAACACAAACAGGGCCAGCACCAGGGCGCCGAAGGCCATGGCCAGCAGAGGCGGAGGCGCCGCCCAGTACCGGCTGACCGTCACCGTGAAGCTCTTGTTGGTATACGTGGTGGGGTCATAGCCCTTGTCCCGACCCACCTGTACCGTGAAGGTCAGGGTGTGAGGCCCCGGGCGCGGCAGCTTCACCGCCGCCGTATAACTGTAATCGCCCTCGCTCCAGGGCCCATCGGAATCCCGGCCGGTTTCGTACCACAGGCTGTCGCCGAACCCCAGTTCATACGTGCCTTTGGGGTCGGTCACCGCCCCCTCGATATAAACCCAGGCGCCGTCGGCAATATCGGCCTTGTGCAGGGTGATGTCGTAAAGACCGGGCGGCAGATCAGGAATGGTGCCCTTGTCGTCCAGGGGATGGGTGGTCACCGACAGGGGAGTCACCGCCACGACGACGGCGCTGAGGCCGCACAGGAGGACAAGGCCCAGCAAAGCGCGGGCCAGGAACATCAGATCCAGACGGTGAGAGGTCGCGGCCATCACCCCGCCCCTAGACCAACGCCGCCAACACCACCGCCACCGCCACCGCCGTGGCCATTTCCACGATGCCGGCGGCCACGTTGCGGTCGCGGGTGATTTCCAGATTCAGGTCATGGCCCGGCAGCACCAGCCGGTCCACGCCCAGGCGCACGCCCGTAAGCACCGCCGCGCCAACCACGGCCACGGCCAGGAAGCGGGCCAATTGTTCCCCGGGACCGCCGACGGCGCCCGAGGCCGCCGCCGCGATCAAGATGCCATAGGCCAGCAGAGTCCCGGCAAAGGCAAAGGCGGCGGCGCGGTTGTCGTGGGAGACCTCTGTCAGCAGATCAAAGCCGGTCATGTGGTCATAAAGATAGCTGAACCCCAGCAGGAACGCCTGCCCCAGCACGAAACTCACCAGGGCCGACGGCACGCCCCCTTGTTCGCCATGGACGCTGGCCGCCGCGATCAGGCCCGTGGCCACCGACAGGCTGGCCCGGACCAGGGCCAGACTCACGTTGTCGTCGGCCAGCAAACGCTTTTCCCGGAAAAGCTGGCGAAACAACCCCCGCGCCATCAGGGCCTGCGCCCCCAGCACGAACAGGATGCCCAGCACGCCATAGCCAAACACCAGTCCCAGGTCGGTGAGCAGGCCCCGCGACGGCCCCAGATAGGCGCCAAGGAACACCACCGCCACCGCCAGCACCTGCCCGGCGTAGAGGGTGCCGGCGGCCGGGCTGTCTGCCTCGGCCAGTCGGGCCACCATGTCGCGCCCCACCGTCACCCGCAACGCCACCCGGGTCAGGACCAGCAGCAACAGGAACAACAGCAGGTAGAGCAGCACCACGCCCAGGTGCGGCAGCAGTCCGCTCATGGCGTATCCTCCGTGCCCGCGTTGGCGAAAACCGTCACCTGGGATGGCTTCAGGCGCTGGTTGAAGCTGCCGTCAAGGCTGCCGTCCTGCCAGACCTCGAAGGTAATGCCGTAGACGTTTTCGCCGTCCTCGAAATCCATGAAGTGGAACTTCTGCGGGTTACTCATATCGCCATTACGGTAGAACACGGCATCTCCCACCTCCGCCACACGATAGGCCTGATCCCGGAAGAGGATGGCCTCCCCTTCGCCGTTTTCCAGGGCCTCCAGGCCGGCCCGGTCCAGGCCTACCTGGTCCGGTGTGACCTTGTGCAGCATCACCGACAGCTCCAGTTCGTCGTCGTCGTCCACCTCCAGCCACAGGGTTCCCTGGGCGGTTTCCGCCTCCACCTCGAACCATTGCCAGCCTTTCTGGTCATAGGCGTGGCGCGCCACCACCCGGGCGTCCACCTCCGCCGCCGACGGGCCCAGGCCGTGGATGGTGAACACGCCGCCGGGCTGGAGCCGTCGCACGTCGGGGGAGCCGTGCGCCGACGGCGGGGCCAGCCGATCTTCCGCCCGGAAGGTCTTGCGACTGGACCAGAGAATGGCCAGGGCAACAAGCACGACCACCAGCCCCAGGACCAGCGGCACCACGGCCACCCCCGGAAAGGCGCCGGCCGCGCCGATGCCCATGGGCAGAAGAATCGCCGCCGCGATGATCAGCAGAATAACGCGACGCCTGAGGGCCTTGCCGTGGCTCATGGGGCTTTGTCCTCCTTCAACGCCGCCAGCCGTTCATCGGCCGAGGCAAGTTCCTGGCGGGCCTCCTGACGGGCGCGGGTCTGGGCCGCCCGTTCGCGGGCACGGGCCATGAGGTCTTCCAAACCGTCATCGGGGGCGAAAGCCGCCTGCTCCGATTCCAGGGCCTGCAACGCGGCCAGCACCTTGCCCTGGCCGCGCAGGCGGCGCAATTCCCCCTGCCAGTGGTCCAGGCTGTCCTCCAGCCGGTCCAGATCGGTGCTCAGGGTATCTTGCAGGGCGGCGTTTTCGGCCACGTCGCCTTCCAGCCGGGCGCATTGGGCCTCGGCCTTCTGTTGCGCCTCGATGGCCGCGAGGGCCGTTTTGTCGGCCTCGTCCGCCGCCAGGGCCCCCCTTTGGCCCTGGTCCACCGCCCAGGCGGCCCGCTGGGCGTGGCGATCACGCTCGCCCTGAGCCTCGGCCAGGGCGCGCTGGAGCCGAATGCCCTCGGCCTTGATTTCGCCCAGGCCCTGACGCCCCTCCGCCAGGTGCGCCCACAGCCCTTCCAGCCGGCTCTCGGCCGCGCGCAACGCCATGGCATCTTCGTCGGCGAACCAGGAGCCAATGCGATCCATCCATCCCATGAGGGCTGCGCCTTTCCTCCCGCCGGGTGATCCCTTTCTTATAGAGCTTCCGCCGGGGGGCGGCAACACGACCATGGAGGCTGTTGCAAAAGCGACACATGCCGGCGGTCGGGGCCAAGAGCGGGGCGCGTCAATGGGATCCGAAAAGGGGGTCCTTTGACCGCGCTCGGCTCTCGGCTACACTGAGCGTCTCCTCGGTCAGGAAAGGGACTTGTCATGACGGCTGATCACGCCCCGGAAACCCGTGCGGAACAAGACAGCCTGGGCACGGTGGCCGTGCCCGCTCAGGCCCTGTGGGGGGCGCAGACGGAACGGGCCCGCCATCATTTCGCCCTGGGCAACGAACGCCTGCCCCCTCCCCTCATCACCGCCTATGCCGCCCTGAAAAAAGCCGTCGCGGCGGTGAACCACCAGCGCGGGCATCTGGATGACGCGCAGGCCCGCCTGATCGCACGGGTGTGTGACGAGCTGTTGGAGGACCAGCACCAGGACCAGTTTCCGTTACACGTCTGGATCAGCGGCAGCGGCACCCAGTTCAACATGAACGTGAACGAAGTGATCGCCAACCGGTGCAGTCAGATCGCTGGCCAGCCCCTGGGCAGCAAGACCCCGGTGCACCCCAACGATCACGTGAACATGGGGCAGTCCACCAACGATACCTTTCCCACCGCCATGCACATTGCCACGGCCCGGGAGGTGAGCGAACGGCTGCTGCCCAGCCTGGACGCCCTGCACCAGGCGCTGGAGGCCAAGGCCACCGCCTGGGCCGACCTGATCAAGATCGGCCGCACCCACCTGCAAGACGCCACCCCCCTGACCCTGGGACAGGAATTTTCCGGCTATGCCACCATGGTGGCCGAGGCCCGCGCCCGGGTGGCCGAGGCGCTGACCGGGGTGCTGCGCCTGACCCTGGGCGGCACCGCCGTGGGCACCGGTATCAACACCGAGCCCGGTTTTGCCGAGGAGGCGGTGGCCGGCATCGCCCGCCTCACCGGCCTGGCCTTCACGCCGGCCCCCAACCGCTTTGCCCTCCAGGGGGCCCATGATGATCTGGTGCATCTCTCAAGCACGCTGAAGACCCTGGCCACGGCCCTGTTCAAGATCGCCAACGATATCCGCCTGCTGGCCTGTGGTCCCCGCTGCGGTCTGGCCGAACTGCATTTGCCGGAGAACGAGCCCGGATCCTCCATCATGCCGGGCAAGGTGAACCCCACCCAGTGCGAATCCCTGACCCAGATCTGCCTGCAAGTCATCGCCAACGATACGGCCGTCACCTTGGGCGGTGGCGGTGGGTATCTGGAAATGAACGTCTACAAGCCGCTGATTCTGCGCAACCTCATGAACGCCATCGACCTGCTGGCCGACGGCTGCCATGCTTTCCGGGTGTTCCTGGTGGAGGACATGAGCCCCGACCATGACCGACTGGACTTTTACGTCTCCCGCTCGCTCATGCTGGTGACCGCGCTCAGCCCGCAGATCGGCTATGACAATGCCGCCAAGGTGGCCCACCACGCCCTGGCCCACGACATGACCCTGAAAGAGGCGGCCGACGCCCTGGGCTTCGTGGCCGCCGCCGACTATGACCGGCTGGTGGATCCCCGGCGCATGGTGGCCCCCCACGCGCCGGAGGAACACCAATGACGACAGCGCCCTTCACCCGAGAGCCGATCGCGGTCAATCCGGTTCACGCTGTGAACCGGATTGGGGGCGATCCGCTCTAGCGCCATCATCGCGCGCCTGAAAAGGGCCTGCCTGCTGAACCGGGATGCCGACGTCGACAAGGCCCGCGCCCTGGCCCGGGAGATCCTGAACGACGGGGACGCGGTGATCGCGTGCGTCAAAAACCGCGACCTCCCGCCCACAAACAACGATGCCGAGCGGGCGCTGCGCCATGCCGTCATCTCCCGGCGCATCAGCTTCGGGACCCGTACCGAGGAGGGCTCAGCCGGGTATGCCGCCGCCCTGAGTGTCAGCGAAACCTGCCGAAAACGAAACGCCAGACCCTGGGACTTCATCACCCGCCTCATTGCCGCCGCGCGCCGTGACGATGACTGCCGGCCATCCCGGCCGGCGCCTGAGCCCCAATGGGGGGGGGTGTCCGGTTACTCCCGGACGGTTCCGTGACGTCCAGACCGCCCCCATATCCCCCAAATTGACGATTAGACTGCTGCAACCCCTCGTCTTTTTAGGGTGTTTTTGAATCAAACTTTTTTGCATTCTGCGTCGGCGCGTCGGCGGTTTGGATTCATCAAAAGGATATTTCCCGTGACCCACCCCCATCCCCTGATCAGCGAGGGCGCGGAGCGCTTTTTCGCGCCCACGGACCTGATTGTGTCCAAGACCGACACCAAGGGCCTGATCACCTACGTCAACCGCACCTTCCAAACCATCTCCGGCTTCCGCGATACCGAAGTTGCTGGGCAAACCGCACAACATCATCCGCCATGACGCCATGCCCCGAGCGGTATTCGCGCTCATGTGGGCGTTTCTTCAAGAAAGGCAGGAATTCTTCGGGTTCGTGGTGAACCGGTGCAAGGATGGCGGGCACTATTGGGTGTTCGCCCACGTGACGCCCTCGCTGGACCGGCAGGGCAGCGTGGTGGGTTATCATTCCAACCGCCGGGTGCCGGACCGGCGGGCGCTGGAACGGGTGGTGCCCCTCTATCGGGAGATGAAGGCGCTGGAAGAGCAGGAACGCGACCGCCGGGTGGGCCTGGATCGGGCCCGGGCCCTGCTGGCGGCGGAAGCAGGCGCATACGAAAATGGCTACCGGGAATGGATTTTCGCCACTCTCACCCCCTGACCGGCTGGCCGTCCTCCATGGGGCGGACCACCGGGGTGGCGTCGTTGGCGGGCCCCACGGTCATCATTCGGGTGATTACGTGCGGCGCTCCCTGGTCTGGCCCTGGTCTGGGGTGGGGGTGGAGGCCGCCATCAGCCCGCCGCCAGCCGCTCCGCCTGATCCTCGGCCATAAGGGCGTCGATGACCTCGCCCAATTCGTCACCGGCAAGAACACGGTCCAGTTTGTAGAGCGTCAGGTTGATTCTGTGGTCGGTCACCCGGCCCTGGGGGAAGTTGTAGGTGCGGATGCGCTCCGAGCGGTCCCCTGACCCCACCTGCAATTTGCGGTTCTCGGCCCGTTCGTTCTGAGCCTGGTCCCGCTGTTGCTCGAACAAACGGGCGCGCAGCACCTTCATGGCCTTGGCCCGGTTCTTGTGCTGGGACTTTTCGTCCTGGCAACTCACCACCACGCCGGTGGGCAGGTGGGTGATGCGCACCGCCGAGTCGGTTGTGTTCACGTGCTGTCCGCCCGCCCCCTGGGAGCGGTAGGTATCCACCCTGAGGTCCTTGTCCAGGATTTCCACGTCCACCTCCTCCGCCTCCGGCAGCACGGCCACGGTGGCGGCGGAGGTGTGGATACGGCCGCCGGTTTCCGTTTGCGGCACCCGTTGCACCCGGTGGACGCCGGACTCGAACTTCAGCCGGGCGAACACATCCTGGCCGCTGATGTTGGCCACGGCCTCCTTGGCGCCGCCCAGGTCCGTTTCCGTCAGGGCGACCACCTCGAACCGCCAGCCGTTGAGGTCGGCATAGCGTTGATACATGCGGAACAACTCGCCGGCGAACAGGGCCGCCTCCTCGCCGCCGGTGCCGGCCCGCACTTCCAGGAAGGCGTTGCGGGCGTCGGCTTCATCCCGCGGCAACAGCAGCAGCTTGAGCGCATGGTCCATTTCCGGCAGCCGGGCCCGCAGGGCCGGAAGCTCTTCTTCCGCCAGGGCCCGCATCTCGGGGTCGCCCTCGCCGGCCAGCCCCTCCAGATCGGCGATCTCCTGACGCAGGGCCCGCACGGCGCCCACCGCCTCCACCACCGGGGTAAGCTCGGAAATTTCCCGACTGAAACGGGTCAGGGTGGCGGCATCCAGCCCCGGTTCGCCGGCCAGACGGGCCGACAGTTCCTCGTGACGCGACAACACCTGCGCCAGTTTTTCATCCAGACTCACGACGTTCTTTTCCCGAATAAGACCAAAACCCGGCCGCGCCGACGTTACACGGCGGCGGCAAAATCGCTGCGCCCCAGCCGCAACACCACGGAGCGGCCGTTGTCGGGCACCGCCTCCCGCCCCAGCAGCAGGCGGGTGGAGTCCAGCAGCATCACGTCTCCCGCCTGCCAAGCGACGGGCACCGTATGCGCCGCCACCGCCCGACGGGCCTCCGTCAGCAGATCGTCGGGCACCGGATCGCCATTGGGCAGGGTCACCCCACATAGGGGATGATCCGGATCGTCGGGTGTCTCCCCGGGGCAGCGCCCCTCGGCGAAGGGCAGCAGGGCGTTGAAGAAAGTCGGCTCCAGACTGAACTGGGTGAAGGACACAGCCGTTCCCGTATAGCGCACCACAAGCGTACCGTCATCGCGAAACTCGGTGGTGGTGTCGTTGGCGGCGCACAGGGCCCGCACCGCCTCATGGTCCTCGGTGCCGAATAATTGGTGCCACTGCGCCGCCGGATAGAGGCGGTGATAGATCAGCCGCTGATCCTCGAACCGGCTCTTGGCCTCGCGGGAGAGGTCCTTCCACACCGCCACGCCGTCGGCAATGAGGGCCCGGCCGCCCGTACCGGCGTTTTCACACAGCACAAACAGCATGTTGGGCTTGCGGCGCACGAACACCGCATCTCCCGTCAATGGCACCGCTGGCCCGCCACGATTCATCACCAGCACCGTGTGGGTCAGGTCATCGGCGTAATGCCCGTGGGCATCCTGGGGCACCGCCGGCGGTCCCACGAAAGCGGTGATGGGCAGGAAATCGTTGCAATAACGACGAGAGAAGGTGACGAACCGCTCCCGGTCGGCCACGAACCCCCGCAATAACACAACGCTGCGCCGGCGCAGCATGTCCATGACACCATCGGTGGTGAGATCCAGCACGTCCATGTCGTCGTCGCTCTCCACCACGGTGCCAAAACCGTGATGGAGGGGATGTTCCGCCAGGGCCATTGCCTGTGCCTCCCGGGGGGGTCAGAAAGAAGAACTGGCGCGCCCCCCGCCGAGGGGGAGCGCAGGCGAAGCGACGCCATGGACGCCGCGGGGGCGTGGGACACCACGCCACGGCCGGCCGCAGGAGACCAGCATTACAGCTTTTCATTATACGCACATGATGAAGTGTGTCCAGGAAGCCACGACCGGGGGAACCAATCCCCCCCGGGCGACCGTCCCCTGTTGCCCGGGCCGCCTCACATGCCAGAGTCCCAGGGACGGGGCGAACCGGCCGCCCCGTTATAATGGGGAGAGAGGGATGGTGCGGGTTCTGGTCTGGCTGGGAGCGGGCGTGGCCCTGGTGGCCCTGGGCGCGGGAGCCCTGTGGCTGGCCCCCCGCCTGTTGGAAGCCGACCGGCTGGCCGCCCAGGTGGAAACCCAGGTGGCGCACGCCCTGGGACAGCCCGTGACCCATGACGGCCCGGTACGGGTGCGCCTGCTGCCTCGGCCGCGCCTCACCCTGACGGGGGTGCGGGTGGGAGCCCCCGGAACCCCGTTGCTTACCGCCCGGCAAGTGGACGTGCGGCTGGCACCGGGGCCCCTGCTGACCGGCCGGGCCCGCCCTGCCGGCGTCACCCTGAGTGCGGGGACGGTGCTGCTGGGCCGCGACACTCAGGGACGCACCACCTGGCAGCCCACCCAGGCCGTTTCCCGGGGTCCCACCGCCGGCGGACCCTTGGGAACCTTTGGCGGGAGCGGCGACAGCGACGGCCCCGCCATGGGACCGGCGCCGCCCTTGCCGCCGATAACCGTGCGCGATTTCACCCTGCGTTACGCCAATGCTGCCACGGGCACCCGCTGGCGGCTGACCGCCTTGGACGGCACCCTTACCGGCGACACCCCGCGCGGCTCCTATCAACTGGCCCTGAGCGGCGGCCTGGGCGCCCATCCCGTCACCGTGGACGGCCGACTGGGACAGCCGAGTCAGGACCGGCTGCCGCTGCGGCTGACCCTGGGCTTTCCCGACAGCAACGGCCAGGTGCGGCTGGCCGGCATCATTGGCACCGGGAAAGACGATCCCCGCCGGGCCCTACGGGGCCGCCTGACCATCCGTACCGACGACGCCGCCCCCCTGGGGCTGGTGGCGGGCCTGCCCCTGATCAAGGGCCTGAGCGGCACCCCTCTCACCCTGTCCGCCCCGGTGACGGTCACGTCCGACGCCCTGACCGCCGACGACCTGCGCCTGACCCTGGGCGACACCCGGTTCCAGGGCACGGGCCAATGGCGCTTCCGGGAGGACCTGAGTCTGGACCTGGAGGCCACGGCCCTGAAACTGGCCGGCCTGCCCGATTTTTCGCTCATCGCCACCACGGCCGAAGCCAACCCCCTGCACCTGCCGCCTGATCTGGCCGTACGGCTGAAGGTGGCCGCCCGGGCGCTACAGGTCCCGCGCGGGCTCATCCGGGCACCGGTGCTGGACGCCACCTGGACCCCCACCGGCGTTACCCTGCGCGATCTCTCGGCCACCCTTCCTGGCGGCACCCGGGTGGCCCTGACCGCCCGGGGGCAAGTGCACCCCGGGGCCACCCCGGCCCTGACCGTGGAACAGGGGGCGCTGAGCGTGACCGCGCCCGATTTGCGCAGCACCTTGAGCTGGCTGGGGCTGTCGCCCACCGCCCTACGCCCCGAGCGCCTGCGTCGGGCGGAACTCTCGGCGCGCTTGCGGGGGACTCTCCAGGCGCTGCACCTGGAGAACCTGACCCTGGGACTGGATGGCAGCACCTTCCGGGGCGGCGTGGTGGCCCGGCTCACCGGTCGGCCCGGCGTGGGGCTGACGCTACGCGGGGACCGCTTCAACCTGGACGCCTACCGCCCTACCGAGGGGCTGCCCACAGCTCTGCCCTGGCTCGACCGTTTCGATGCCCGCGCCGATCTGCGGCTGGAGGAGATAACCGTGGGCGGCGTGGTGCTCCAGGACGCCGCCCTTGAGGGCCGCCTGGACAAGGGCACGCTCACCCTGGCCCCGCTGACCGTGGCGCGGGCGGCCGGGGCCCGCCTGCGGTTGGAAGGCGCCATCACCGACGTGGGAACCGCGCCCCACCTGGACGGACTGCATCTCACCCTCTCGGCCCGCCGCGCCCTTACCGTGCTGCGGCAACTGGGCCTGGAGCCGCCCCTGTCCCTGGTGCGGGATCACTCCCTGACCGTGGAAGGCACCCTGGACGGGCCGCTCACCCAACCCATCCTGGACGGTACCGTGGCCCTGGGGCCGTTGCACGTGGCCGGCAAGGGCACCTTCACGCCGGCGGATCGCAGCTATGACGGTCTGATGACCCTGGACCATCCCGACATGCTCACCCTGATCCAGGGGGTGGCCCCTGGCTATCAGCCGCTGGGGGAGACCCTGGGGCCGGTGAGTCTGGCCGGCGACGTGCGGCTGGCGCCCGGCAACATCGCCCTCGGCGCCCTGTCGGGGCGGGCGGGACCGTTGCCCCTGCGCGGGGAGGTGGCATGGCGCCACCCGCCGGGCTTGCCGACCACCTTTGCGGTGGAGCTGACCACCGGCGACATTCCCCTGGACGCCCTGCTGCCGCCGGAACGGAAACACGCCCCGGGCCTGCCGCCATGGCCGGCCTGGGATCTCTCCGCCTTGCCGTGGGGGACGGTGGAGGGGCACGTGCGACTGGGGGTCGACAGCCTGCGCTGGCGGGGACGGCGTTTTAGCGATGCACGCCTGGATCTTACCCTGACCCATGATCGTCTGCGCCTCGACCCCCTGTCCCTGCACTGGCCGCAGGGGGGGCTGACCGTCTCCGGCCAGTTACGGGCCCCGGCAGGACGTCAGTCGGCGCGGCTGCGGGGACAGGCCTCCCTGGACGGCTACGACCTGCGGGGCGCCGTGTGGCCCCAGGCCGCCATCACCCCCTCGGGCGGCCGCCTGACCGCCACCCTCTCGGTGGAAAGCCGGGGCAGCCGCGTGCGCGACTGGTTGGCTGGCGCGGAAGGCTCGGGCTCGGTGATCCTCACCGGCGGGGTGCTGCTGGGGCTGGACCCCGCCGCCCTGACCACCCATCTGCAACAGGCGGAGGGGATGACCTTCCTGCCCGACCCCACCCCTCTGGCCGCGCCACTGCTTTCCGGCCACACGCCGCTGGAATCGCTGGCCGCGCCGCTGGAGATGGCCGACGGCATCCTGACCCTGGCGCCCCTGGCCGCCACCCTGGAAGGGGCCATGGCCTCTGGCGATGTGGCGGTGACGCTGGTGCCCTGGCGCCTGGACGGCACGATGGCGGTCACCCTGACCCCGCCCCCCGTCTGGCCTCCGGTGACGGTGCACCTGGAAGGCCCGGTGGCCCTGGCGCTGGCCCGGGTACAGGCGGAAGCCCTGTGGCACGCGGTGGCCGGCCTGCCCGATCACCTGCCCGTGCCCGCCTGGGGGGTATGGAAGGCGTTGACCACCTCCGCCCTGGGGCCGTGACTCGGGGAGGGTTTTGATTGACAGATTCCGGAGAGGCGCCCACCGTACTGCCGGTCATGGAAACCGCCCGCACCTGTCACGGCACCTGCATTGCCCGGGCCAACGCCGGGGTGCTGCTGTGCGGCCCCTCTGGCAGCGGCAAGTCCGATCTGGCCCTGCGGCTGGTGGAGGACGGCGCTCACCTGGTGGCCGACGACCGGGTGGTGCTATGGCAAGAGGGACCCCACGTATGGGCCCGGCCGCCCCTGGGGCTCGCGGGCCTGCTGGAAGTCCGGGGCCTGGGGATCGTACGGCTGCCCCATCGGGCACCGGTGGCGGTGCGGCTGGTGGTGCACCTGGGCGCCGAGGCGACGGAACGACTGCCGCCCCGGGAGGAACAGGAGACGGTCATGGAAACATCCCTTCCCCTGCTACGGCTGGATGCCCGTCAGGCCTCGGCCCCGGCCCGGGTCCGTCTGGCCCTGGGGCTGGCCACCGGCACCGTCCGGCGGGAGGCCTGAACCATGGCGGCGCCCCGCGTGGTGGTGGTGACCGGCATGTCCGGCGCCGGCAAAAGCAGCACCCTCAAGGCCCTGGAGGACCTGGGCTGGGAGACGGTGGACAACCTGCCCCTGTCGCTGCTGCCGGCTCTGCTGCGCCGGGAAGCCGACTACGCCCACGACCATCTGGCCATCGGCCTGGACGTGCGCACCCGGGATTTTGCCATCGAACGGTTGTTGCGGGAAACAGAGCACGACACGGTAACCACCGCGCCCGTGCCCCCCGTGCGGCTGCTGTTTCTGGACTGCGACGATGAGGAGCTGTCCCGCCGCTACTCGGAAACCCGGCGCCGCCATCCCCTGGCCAAGGACCGCCCCCTGGGCGATGGGCTGATGCGGGAACGCCAACTCATGGCACCGCTACGGGCCCGGGCCGACGACGTGGTGGATACCACCCTGTTCAATCTGGGGGCGCTGAAGAGCTATCTGGCCCAGCATTATGGCCTGGAGGAGTCGCGGGGACTGCTGATTTCGGTGATGTCCTTTTCCTTTCGCCGCGGCCTGCCGCGGGAAGCGGACATGGTGTTCGACGTGCGCTGGTTACGCAATCCCCACTACGAGGACACCCTGCGCCCCCTGACAGGGCAGGACGACGCCGTGGGCCGACACATCGCGGAAGACCCCGGTTTTCAACCCTTTCTCGATGCCCTGACCAGCCTTGTGGCGCCGCTGTTGCCCCGGTTCGAGGGCGAAGGCAAGAGCTATCTCACCCTGGCCTTTGGCTGCACCGGCGGCCGGCACCGCTCGGTGTTCCTGGCGGAGCGCACGGCGTATTGGTTGCGGGAGCGCGGCTGGCGGGTGGAACTGCGGCATCGGGCCCTGGAGGCCGCCGCCCAGACAGCGGCCCGGGAACGATCAGAACAGACAGGAACGAAAGCATGATGATTGGCATGGTGCTGGTGACCCATGGCCGCTTGGCCGTGGAACTGGTGGCGGCCCTGGAACACGTGGTGGGCCCGCAGCAGGCCATCGCGGCCGTGTGCATCGGTCCCGACGACGACATGGAGCAACGGCGCCAGGACATCCTGCGCGGCGTGGAAAGCGCCAATCGGGGCGACGGCGTGGTGGTGCTGACAGATATGTTCGGCGGCACGCCTTCCAACCTGGCCATCTCCATCATGGAGCAGGCCCCGGTGGAGGTGATCGCCGGCGTGAACCTGCCCATGCTGATCAAGCTGGCCAGCGTGCGCGACACGGAACCCATGCCCGAGGCCGTGGCCCACGCCCAGGAAGCGGGCCGCAAGTACATCAACGTGGCCTCGCGTCTGTTGGCTCAGGATGGGGGATCAGCATGAAGCTTGACGTCCGCCTTGCGTCGGCATGTGCTTGAGAGATTGTTGGGCGGCCCGGCTCCCACAGCGGTGGGGCTTAGACCGACCGGGCGGCACATGACCAGGGAACCCGCATCCATGTCCGAAGACCTTACCGTCAGTCCCGAGGCGGCCACCGCGCCCGCCGATTGCCAGGTGACCATCTGCAACGAACGGGGCCTGCACGCCCGTGCCGCCGCCCGCTTCGTTAAGACCGTGGAATCCTTCGACGCCGAAGTCACCGTGACCCGCCAGGGCCAGACCGTCTGCGGCCGCTCCATCATGGGGTTGATGATGCTGGCGGCCGGCCCCGGAACCGATCTCCAGTTGCAGGCCCGGGGCCCCGACGCCACCACCGCTCTGGCAGCCGTGGCCGACCTGGTGTCCCGTCGGTTCGATGAAGCCGAGTGACGGCGAGCGTATTCTGGCCGGCACCGGTGCCTCGCCGGGTGTGGCCCTGGGCCCGGTGCAGCGTCAGACCGCCGGCATCCCGCTGGTGGTCCCCCGGCGCATCCCCGCCGCCGCCGTGCCCGAGGAACAAGCCCGCATCACCACCGCCACCCGCACCGCCCGCCACCAGATCAACAAACTGAGAACCAAGGCCCGCCGCCATGGCGATGTGGCCGAGGACATCTCGGTGCTGTTCGATGTCTATCAGCAGATGCTGGATGGCTCGCGGCTGTTGCGCGGCATCCATGACCGTATCGCCTGCGACCGCATCAACGCGGAAACGGCGGTGGAACGGGAAATCGGCGACCTGGCCGAGGCCTTTTCCAGCATGGAGGACAGCTACCTCGCCGCCCGGGTGCACGACGTGCGCCAAGTGGGGGAACGGCTGTTGCGGCTGCTCACCGGCACCCCCTATCCGTCCTTTCATGACCTGCCCCGGGACAGCGTCATCCTCAGCCACGAGCTGACCCCCGCCGACGCCGCGCTGCTGGAACCCGACCACGTGAGCGGCTTCGCCATCGAAAGCGGCGGCGTGCAGGGCCACACGGCCATCATTGCCCGGGCCCTGAACCTGCCGGCGGTGGTGGGTGTTTCGGGGCTGGTGGAGGCCGCCGCCCATGCCGAAACCGCTATCCTGGACGGCGACCGGGGCTGGGTGATCCTGGACCCCAGCCCCGCCACCTGGGAACGTTACCGACAAAAGCGGCAATACACCCTGCAACAACAGCGGCGGCTGGCGCGGCTGCGGGATCTGCCGGCGGAAACCCGCGACGGCGCCACCCGCGTCACCCTGCTGGCCAACGTGGACCTGCTGGCCGAACTGCCCCGCCTGGCCCGCACCGGCGCCGAGGGCATCGGCCTGTTGCGCAGCGAATTCCTGTTCATGAACCGCGACACCCTGCCCGGGGTGGAGGAGCAGGCCGCCGTCTATACCGAAGCATTGCAGGCCATGGACGGCCCGGTGACCCTGCGCACCCTGGACCTGGGGGGCGAAAAACTGAGCCATGCCTTGCCCTTGTCGCCCACCGCCGACAACCCTGCCCTGGGGCTGCGGGGGGTGCGGTTATCCTTGCGGGAACCCAGCCTGCTGGAAACCCAGTTCACCGCCATGCTGATGGCGGCGGCCACCGCGCCGGGCCGGCTGCGCATCCTGTTGCCCATGATCTCCACCCCGGCGGAGGTCCGCCAGGCGCGGCAGGTGCTGGAGCAGATGGCGCGACGACTGCGGCGGCGGCATCAACCGGTGCCCGATCCCCTGCCGCCGCTGGGGGTGATGATCGAGGTGCCGGCCGCCGCCCTGGGCGCCGATGCCCTGGCCCTGCACGCCGACTTTTTCGCCATCGGCACCAACGACCTCACCCAGTACACCCTGGCCCTGGACCGGGGAGACGATCAGGTGGTGCACCTGTACCAGCCCCATCATCCGGCGGTGCTGCGGCTGATCCAGTACACCACGGAAGTGGCGCTGCGGGCTCAGTTGCCGGTTTCCGTGTGCGGCGAGATGGCGGCCGATCCCCTGTTCACACCCTTTCTGTTGGGGCTGGGCCTGCGGCATTTGTCCATGGCCTCGGGCCGCATTCCGGCCCTGAAACAGCGCATTCGCAACCTGGATCACCTGGATACGGTGCGCTGCGTGCAGGCGGTGATGGGGGAAAGCGACCCCGATGTCATCCGCGCCATCCTGGAGAAGGCGGCCTAGAGCGGATCGCCCCCAATCGGGTTCACTCTGTGAACGGGATTGGGTGCGTGAATCCGCTCTAAAACAAATAGATAAAGCCCATTGACCACGATAGGCTCAGACCCATGCGCAACATGATCCTGATTCTGGTGTTGGTGGCGGTGTATTTCGCCCTGAGATCCCTCTGGATCCCCGGGCTGAATTTCAGTGGGGCTTTTTTCGTGGACTGGTTCGTGGTGTTCCTGCACGAGTTCGGCCACGCCCTGGCGGCGGTGCTCACCGGCGGGCACGTGACCCAACTGGTCTTGTTCCCCGATGAGCCCGGGGTGGCCGGTTATGCCTGCACCGCCGGCGGCGTTCGGCCGGTGGTGCAGATGGGAGGCTATGTGGGCTCGGCCCTGTTCGGCGCCTTTTTCCTGGTGGCGGCGTTATCCGGCACCCGCTGGGTGCGCTATGGCTTCTGGGTGATTGCCGGCATGTTGGTGTTTTCCGTGCTGGCGTGGTTCCCGGCGGGCCGGTGTGGTGATCACGTGGCCGGCCTGCGCGACACGGTGGTCTCGGTGGCGGCGTGCGGCCTGGGGGCCGTGTTGATGGTGCTGGCCAACCGCCTGCCGCTGAAGATGCGGCGGTTGTTGTTCACTTTTTTGGGCGTGGCGTCACTGGCGCAGATCGTGCTGGACATCAACGTGGGGCCCAGCAGCGATCTGGTCGGTTTTCAGCAGAGTCTGGCGGCGGTGGGCTTGGGGCTGGTGCCGCTGGTGGTGTGGAAGGCCCTGTGGCTGGCCTTGGTGCTGGGGATCGTGGCCTTGGCCCTGCGCCAGGCGTGGCGCCTGGATCATCGCCGGCCGGGGCCGGGTTGATCCCACGGCTCTATCTATTTGGTTTAGAGCGGATTCACGCACCCAATCGGGAGCTGCGTTCGGTAGCAAGCCAAAATCAGGAGGACTTCGAGCCGCCGCCGTAGCCCCCACCGCCCGGGGTTTCCACCACCAGGGTATCGCCGGCCTCCAGACCCAGCCGGGCCACGCCGGCAACCGCTTCTTCCCGGCCATCGGCCCGCACCACCCGGTTGCGGCCACACACCCCCGCCGCGCCGCCCGCCAGCCCATAAGGGGCCACCCGACGGCGGTTGGTGAGCAGGGAGACGGTCACCGGTTCCAGGAAAGTCAGCCCCCGCACCATGCCCTCGCCACCATGCCAGCGCCCGGCCCCGCCGGACCCTGCACGAACATGGAACCGGGTCACCCGCACCGGGTGGCGATGCTCCAGCACCTCGGGATCGGTGAGACGGCTGTTGGTCATGTGGGAATGGACCGCATCGGCGCCGTGGAAACCCGGCCCCGCCCCCGTGCCGCCGCCCAGGGTCTCGTAGTACTGGAAGCGGTCGTTGCCGAAGGAGACGTTGTTCATGCTCCCCTGGCTGGCCGCCATGGTCCCCAGGGCGCCATAGAGGGCATCCACCACCGCCTGACTGGTTTCCACGTTGCCGGCCACCACCGCCGCCTCGGGCCCCGGGTCCAGCAGCGAACCGGGGGGAATCACCAGGGTCAGGGGGCGCAGGCAGCCTTCGTTCAGGGGAATGGGCTCAGCGACCAGGGTACGGAACACATACAACACCGCCGCCCGGGTGACAGCCGGCGGGGCGTTGAAATTGTCCGGCCGCGCCGCCGAGGTGCCGGTGAAGTCCACCACCGCCGTGCAGGCTTCGCGGTCCACCCGCAACGCCACCCGGATGGTGGCGCCGTTGTCCATCTCCACGGCAAAGGCCCCGTCGGCAAGGGTGGTCAGCACCCGCCGCACACAGGCCGCCGCATTGTCCTGCACATGCCCCATGTAGGCCCGCACCGTGGCCACACCGTGATGGTGACACAACCGGGTCAGTTCCTGGGCCCCCTTGGTGTTGGCGGCAAGCTGGGCCTGGAGATCGGCAAGGTTCTGATCCGGATTGCGCGCGCCGCCGGCCTTCAGCGCCGCCCGCAGGCCCGCGTCGTCCAACACCCCGTCGCGGAGAATGCGGCGGGGCGTGAGCACCACCCCTTCCTCGGCCAGGGTACGACTGTCGGCGGGCATGGAGCCCGGCGCCTTGCCGCCCATGTCGGCGTGATGGCCCCGGGATCCCAGATAGAACAGTACCTGATCGCCCTCGGGATCGAACAAGAGCGTGACCACGGTCACGTCCGGAAGGTGCGTACCGCCGGCAAAGGGCGCATTGAGAACATAGGCGTCGCCTGGGCGCATGGCCCCGGCAAAGGCCGCACGAACGGCGCGGACCGACTGGCTCATGGAGCCCAGATGCACCGGAACGTGAGGGGCGTTGGCCACCAGATGACCTGCGCTATCGAACAGGGCACAGGAAAAATCCCGCCGTTCCTTGATGTTCACCGAGTGGGCGCTGTTGGCCAGCACCGCGCCCATCTGTTCGGCAATGTTCATGAACAGGTTGTTGAAGATTTCCAACAGCACCGGATCGGCCCCGGTGCCATGGGCCGGCGCCAGGGCGCCCGCCGCCCGCCGGCGGAGCAACAGGTGGTCGCGGGCCGTGACCTCCGCCCGCCATCCCGGGTCCACCACGGTGGTGGCGTTGGCCTCGGCGATCAGGGCGGGACCGTCCACCGAATGACCGGGCCGCAGGCTTCCCCGCCGCCAAACGGGGGCCGCCCGGTCCTCCCCGCCGTGACGCAGGGAGATCGTGGCGGCCGGCGAGGGCAAGGGGTCGGTGGTCAACGTGTGTTCGGGCTCGTCCCCGGGATCGGCCCCCCCAAGGCCTCCACGCTCACCGCCTCCACCTGCACGGCGCGTTCGGGCAGAACGAAACCGAACCGCTGGCGGTGCGCTGCTTCAAAAGCACCCCGGGCGGTTTCGGGGTCCGTGGCCGGCACCATCAGCGCCGTATCCGCCCCCGCATACCGCAGGTGCAGGCGCCGCGTGACCGCAATATCGGTGGCGGCCACCCCCTGGGCGACCAGTTCGGCCCGGGTCTCGGCCTCCAGAGTCGCCAACAGGGAGTCCGGCAAGCCCTCGGCCAGGGGGGTTTCCACCGTGCGTTCCCGCTGAGCGGACACGGGCGCCAACCCGATGCCGTAGGCCGAGAGCACGCCGGCCAGAGGGTGCACCAGGACCGTGTTCATGCCCAGAGCCTCGGCCACCAAACAGGCATGCTGGCCCCCGGCGCCGCCAAAGCAGTTGAGAAGCGTGCGGCTGACATCATGGCCCCGCTGCACGGAAATATGCTTGATGGCGTTGGCCATATTCTCCACGGCGATGCGCAGGAAGCCCTCGGCCACCGCCCGGGTGTCGCGACGATCGCCGGTCTCGCGGGCGATGGTGTCGGCCAGCCGGGCAAAGGCCGCCGTCACCGCCTCCGGGTCCAGGGGCTGGTCGCCGGAAGGACCGAACACCGCCGGGAAAAAGCCCGGATGCAGGCGCCCCAGCATGACGTTGCAGTCGGTGAGGGTCAGCGGTCCCCCCTGGCGATAACAGGCGGGTCCGGGATGGGCCCCCGCCGAGGCCGGCCCCACCTGATAGCGACCGTTCTCGAACCAGCACAGGGACCCACCGCCGGCGGCCACCGTATGGATGCGCAACATGGGCACCCGCAACCGCACGCCGGCCACTTCGGTATCGAAGGCCCGCTCGAAGGCACCATCGTACAGCGCCACGTCGGTGGAGGTGCCGCCCATGTCGAAGCCGATCACCTGCTGAAACCCGGCCAGGGCGGCGGTGCGCACCATGCCCACCACGCCCCCGGCGGGCCCGGAAAGGATGGCATCGCGACCCTGGAAGCGTCCGGCTTCCGTAAGGCCCCCGCTGGACTGCATGAACATAAGCCGGATGCCACCCAGGGCCGCCGCCACCCGGTCCACGTAGCGGCGCAGGATGGGGGTGAGGTAGGCATCGGCCACGGTGGTATGCCCCCGGCCGATGAGCTTCATCAGCGGGCTGGTCTGGTGACCGGTGCACACTTGGGTGAAGCCCGCCTGCCGGGCCAGCGCGGCCACCCGGGCTTCGTGATCGGTGAAGCGGTAGCCGTGCAGGAACACGATGGCGCAGGCGCGATAGCCCTGGGCGTGGGCGGCCTGGAGCCCCTGGAGTGCCCCTTCCTCGTCCAGAGGGGTCAGCACGGTGCCGTCGGCCGCCACCCGCTCCGGGATCTCCAGCACCTGCTGGTGGAGAGGCGGCGGCAGGATGACGTTCAGCGCAAACAGGTCGGGCCGGTTCTGGGTGCCGATGCGCAGGGCGTCCGCAAAGCCCCGGGTGGTCACCAGCAACACCGGCGTGCCCTGGCGTTCCAGCAGGGCGTTGGTGGCCACGGTGGTGCCCATCTTGACGGCGGCCACGGCCTCGGGCGGTGGCGCCTCGTCCGGCCCCAGCCCCAACAACAGGCGGATGCCTTCCAGAGCCGCGTCCCGGTGGGGATCGGCTGTTTCCGACAACAGCTTGCGGGTGTGAATGGTGCCGGAAGGGTCCCGGGCCACGACGTCGGTGAAGGTGCCGCCCCGATCAATCCAGAAATGCCAGCCCATGACGGAATCCCTGCGGACACCGGCGTCGGTGTCGGTTTCTGTTAGAGCCTATCGCGGTCAATGGGAACCCATTTTTGGGTCCCATTGACCGCGTGA
>CAZHRQ010000040.1:0-21636 GCA_964535075.1 uncultured Rhodobacterales bacterium
CCAGACGCGAGACATCCCTCCCAAAGAGGAGCGGGGCACCCTCGTGGTGAATTAGCCCGGTTGAAGGCCCATACACTTTTTTGTGCCGATCACGTGTCGGCTCATACCGTGGGCGGGGGCGGCAGGGGGAAGCGCTCCAGAATGCGGCTCTGCAAACTGTCCCGCACCTTGCGGAAAGCCTCCAGGCATTGTTCCCGCGTACCCTCCACCAGGGAGGGGTCGAAGGTGTTCCAATACTCCACCGCACAGTCGATGGTATGGGTCATCTCCACCGCCTGGTGCTGCGCCGCCGGGCTCAGGCTGATGATCACATCCACGTAGCCGTCTTCCAAATCGGCGAAGGCCCGGGCGGTGTGGCGGCTGAGGTCGATGCCCCGTTCCTCCATCACCGCCACCGCGAAGGGATTCACTTCCTCGGGGTGGACGCCCACCGACTGCACGAAAATGCGGCCGCGATGCAGCCGCCGCATCAGGCCCTCCGCCATGGGCGAGCGCACCGCGTTGTGGGTACAGGCGAACAGCACGGCGGAGGGGAGCCCGTTCATGGTCGCCTAGCCCCGTATCTGCAACACACAAACCAGGGTGAACAGGCGGCGGGCGGTGTCCACGTCCACCTCCACCTTGTCCTTGAGCCGGGTCCTGAGCTTTTCCGCGCCTTCGTTGTGCAGGCCGCGCCGTCCCATGTCGATGGCCTCGATCTTCGACGGCGGCAGACGCTTGATGGCGTCGTAATAGCTTTCGCAGACGACGAAGTAGTCCTTGATGATCTTGCGCAGGGAACCGATGGACAGGGCGATTTGGCGCAGCGGCGTTTCCTGTGGATCCCGCACATCCAGGATAAGACGGGTCTGTTCCTGACGCAGGCGCAGGATATAGGGGCCGGTGAAGTCCCCCACCAGCCGGAACACGCTGTCTTCCACCAGGTCGTAGACCGCCACCGCCCGCTCGTGCTCCACCTCGGGACTGCGACGGACGGGATGGGGGTCGTCCAGCACCACCTCCAGCAGGCGGTCGGTGGGGCCGGGCTCGCTCATCCCGCGCCGGGCCCCGGCGGTTGGTTGGTGCGGCGGGTCACCGACAGGGCGTGGGCCCCCAGGCCCTCCGCCTCCGCCAGGGTGGCCGCCGCGGGCCCCACCCGCCCCAGGGCACTGGGGGTGCAGCCCAGGAAGGTGGTGCGCTTCATGAAGTCCAGCACCCCGAGCCCGCTGGAGAAACGGGCGCTGCGGTTGGTGGGCAGCACGTGGTTGGGGCCGCCCACGTAGTCGCCGATGGCCTCTGGTGTGTGGCGGCCCAGGAACACCGAGCCCGCGTGGTGGATGCGGGCCATCAGGTCGTCGGGCGCATCCACCGCCAGTTCCAGGTGCTCGGGGGCCACGTCATCCACCAGGGGCGGGGCCTCGGTCATCAGGTCGCGCACCACGATGATGGCGCCGTGTTCGCGCCAGCTCTGGCCAGCAATTTCCGCCCGGGGCAGGGTGGCGAGGGTGCGGTCCACGGCCCCCGCCACCGCCTCGGCAAAGGCGGCATCGTCGGTGATCAACAGGGATTGGGCGGAGGGATCGTGCTCCGCCTGGCTCAGCAGGTCGGCGGCGATCCAGTCGGGATTGTTGTGGCCGTCGGCCACCACCAGGATTTCCGAAGGCCCGGCGATCATGTCGATGCCCACGTGCCCGAACACCTGTCGCTTGGCCGCCGCCACGTAGGCGTTGCCGGGGCCCACGATCTTGTCCACGGCGGCGATGGTCTCGGTGCCATAGGCCAGGGCGCCCACGGCTTGGGCGCCGCCGACCCGATAGATCACGTCCACGCCGGCCAGTTCCGCCGCCGCCAGCACCAGGGGATTGAGGTGGCCGTCGGGGGTGGGCACGGTCATCACCAGCCGTTCCACCCCCGCCACCCGCGCCGGGATGGCGTTCATCAGCACACTGGACGGATAGGCGGCGGTGCCCCCGGGCACGTAGAGCCCGGCGGCGGTGACGGGCGTCCAGCGCCAGCCCTGACGCACCCCGGCCATGTCGGTAATGTCCATGTCTCCGGGGCGCTGGTGCTCGTGAAAGGCGCGCAGGCGGTCCGCCGCCTGGGTGAGGGCGTGCAGGGTGGCGCCGTCCACCTGTTGACGGGCACGGGCGATTTCCGCATCGGGAATCACCAATGTCTCGGCCGTCAGGGACAGGCGGTCGAAGCGTTCGGTGTATTCCAGCACGGCGGCGTCGCCCCGGGCGCGCACATCGGCCAGGATGCCGGCCACCACCGCGTCCACGTCGGGCGCCGGCCCCCGGGGGGCATGCACCAGGGCGTGAAAGACCTGATCGAATTCCGGTGCGTGGCGGTCAAGAATGCGGGCCATGGGTTTTCTCCCGGAAGCGGTCGATCCAGTCCCCGATCTCTTCCGGCCGGGTCTTAAGGGCCGTCCGGTTGACGATCAGGCGCGAGGAAACGGGGGTGATCACTTCCACCTCGGCCAGGCCGTTGGCGCGCAGGGTGCTGCCGGTTTCCACCAGGTCCACGATGCGCTGGGCAAGCCCCAGGCCCGGTGCCAGTTCCATGGCCCCGTTGAGCTTGATGCATTCCGCCTGCACCCCCCGCTTGGCGAAGTGGCGGCGGGTGACGGTGGGATACTTGGTGGCGATGCGCACGTGGCTCCAGCCCGTGGGGTCGTCGCCGGCGCACAGGCTTTCCGGTTCCGCCACCACCAGCCGGCAGCGGCCGATGCCCAGGTCCAGCGGGGCGTAGAGGTCGGGATAATCGAACTCCATCAGCACATCGTTGCCGCAGATGCCGATGTGCGCGGCACCGAAGGCCACGAAGGTGGCCACGTCGAAGCTGCGCACCCGGATAATGTCCAGGTGGGGCAGGCTGGTGGCGAACTGGAGCTTGCGCGAGTTCGGATCGTCGAAATCCGCTTCCGGCTCGATGCCGGCGGCGCGCACCAGCGGCATGGCTTCTTTAAGGATGCGGCCCTTGGGCAGGGCCACGGTCAGGCGTTCGCGGGTCACTCGGCCGCCTCCTCCTGGGCGGGCACCCGGGTGATGTCGGCACCGCAGGCCCCCAGCTTTTCCTCCACCCGTTCATAGCCCCGGTCCAGGTGATAGACGCGGTTGACCAGGGTTTCGCCTTCCGCCGCCAGACCGGCCAGCACCAGGGAGACGGAGGCCCGCAGGTCGGTGGCCATCACCGGGGCGCCCGACAAGCGGCTGACCCCGCGCACGATGGCCGAGGCCCCGCCGTGGATGTTGATGCGCGCCCCCATGCGGCTGAGCTCGGGCACGTGCATGAAGCGATTCTCGAAAATGGTCTCGGTGATGAGCGAGGCCCCCCGGGCGGTGGTCATCAGGGCCATGAACTGGGCCTGAAGGTCGGTGGGAAAACCGGGGTAGGGTTCCGTCATCACGTCCACGCCCAGCACCTCCCGGTCGCGGGCATCCACGATCACGGCGTTTTCGCTTTCGCTCACGGCCACGCCGGCTTCCTGCAGGGCGCGGGTGAGGGAGTCCACCAGGGCGGGGCGGGTGTTGTCGATGGTCAGTCGCCCCCGGGTGATGGCGGCGGCGATCATGTAGGTGCCGGTTTCGATGCGGTCGGCCACCACCGCGTGGCGCACGCCGTGCAGCCGGGGGGCGCCCTGGATGCGCAGGGTGGGGGTGCCGATGCCGTCGATGCGGGCGCCCATGGCCTGGAGCATGTGGGCCAGGTCGCTCACCTCCGGCTCCCGGGCGGCGTTTTCCAGCACCGTTTCCCCTTCGGCCAGGGCGGCGGCCATGAGCAGGTTCTCGGTGGCGCCCACGGACACGAAGGGAAACACCACCGAGGCACCGTGCAGCCCCTTGGGCGCCCGGGCGGTGATGTAGCCGCCTTCCAATTCGATTTCGGCGCCCAGTTCCTCCAGGGCCTTCAGGTGCAGGTCCACGGGACGGGTGCCGATGGCGCAGCCGCCGGGCAGGGACACGTGGGCTTCGCCGAACCGGGCCAGCAGCGGGCCCAGCACCAGGACGGAGGCCCGCATGCGCCGCACCAGATCATAGGGGGCGGTGTAGTTGTCCACTTCGGCGGCATTGAATTCGTGACTGGTATCCGTGCCGTCCCCATTGGCCTTCACCACCACGCCGTGCTGGATGAGCAACTGCTCCATGGTCCCAATGTCGGTGAGGCGGGGCAGGTTGTCCAGGATCACCGGCTCGTCGGTGAGCAGACTGGCGGCCATGAGGGGCAGCGCGGCATTCTTAGCCCCGCTGATCCGAAGGGTGCCGTTCAGGGGATGTCCCCCCCGGATGCGGATACTGTCCATGCGTGCTCCCAAACCCTTTCCTAGAGCCTATCGCGGTCAATGGGCCCCAATTCTCGGGTCCCATTGACCGCGTGAATCGGCTCTAACCATTTGTTTTAGAGCGGATTCACGCGCCCAATCCGGTTCACAGCGTGAACCCGATTGGGCGCGACCCGCTCTAGGCGTATACTCCGACGACCCGGGCCCTGTTACGGCTGTTCGGTCGGGCCCGTTTCCGCGTCCCGAAGGTCCACGGCCGGTGTCTTCTCCCCGGGGGTCGGTTCCGGGGGGGGCTGGCGCTGACGGTCCTGGGCCTTGCGACGTTGCAGGTTGGCCCGAAGGGCGGCAGCCTGCCGTTCCTGGCGTGAGGTGGCGGGCGAAGACGGCGCGGAAGACTGTGTCATGGTACCGTGTGCGGGTCGAACGGAGGAAATTCGGCTGTTGGCCGGACGTCGCCGTTGGCTATCACCGGGGGGGCGGGGTGTCAACGTCCGCCGGCAGCCGCTGAACCGCGGCCAGGGTCTCCCGCACCAGGTCGGCCAGCCGTCGGGCGGCCGGGGCCAGGGCGGCATCGGGGCCGGTTTCCGCCGTTGCCTGAACGTCCGCGGCCTCCTGATGCAGGCGGCGGGCGCCGAAATAGGCGGCGGTGCTCTTCAGGCGATGGGCCCAGCGCCCCAGGGCCGCGCGGTCGTGGGCCGCCGCCTGCACGGCCGGACCGGCGGTGGTGAGCTCGTGGGTCACATGGTCCCGCAACTGGGCGGCGGTGGCTGGCGATACGGTGTGCAGCAGGGTGCTGAGCGTCGTCCGGTCCAGCACGGGAAGGGCTGGCGCGGGGGACGAGTCGGGCGGGGTGTCGAGGGTGTCGTCCAAGGCGGCGGCCACCACCGCCAGCACCCGTTCCCGGCCGATGGGTTTGGCCAGCACGGCGTTCATGCCGGCGGCGCGGAAGCGGGCGGCCTCCTCCTCCCGGGCGTAGGCCGTCACGGCCACCACCGGCACCTGGCCGGTGGGCGGGGGCAGGGCACGGATGTGGCGGGTGGCGGTCACGCCGTCCATATCCGGCATGGCAATATCCATCAGCACCACGTCAAAGGGGGCGGACGCGGCCTCGGTCACGGCGGCCACGGCGGCGGCGCCTGTTTCCACCACCACCACCGTGCAGCCGGCGGCCTCCAGGAAGCGGCGCAGGATGGTTTGGGCCACGGGCACGTCCTCGGCCACCAGCACCCGGGCGGGGCGGGACAAGGCGATCTCGCCCGGCGCGCTCAGGGGCCAGCGGGCCTGGAAGGTGGTTCCCAGGCCCGGCCGGCTGTGCACTTCCAGGGTGCCGCCCAGGAGTATGGCCAGATGACGGCCGATGGCCAGCCCCAGCCCGCTGCCCCGTCGCCGGTCGCCGCCGTCGTCACCGCGGTCGAAAGCCTCGAATACCCGTTCCTGTTGCGCGGGCGCGAGGCCGGGGCCGGTGTCGGTGACCGACAGCACGGCCTGCTGCCCGGCGCCCCGGGTCCGGGTCTCCAGGGTGACTGTCACCCGACCCACCGTGGTGACCGCCAGGGCATTGGCCAGCAGAATTCCCAGCAGGCGCCGCACCGCCGCGGCATCCACGGTGGCGGGCAGGGTTTCCTCCGTCTGAACGGTGAGGCGCACGGGCCCTGGCGGGGGGGTCCAGCGGGCCGTTTCCGCCCGTACTTCGGCGGCCAGGTCCGTGGGGTGGGGGCTCAACCGTTCCTCGCCGCTTTCCAGGCGGGCGTAGGCAAGGGCCTGATCCAGCAGGTGGTGCAGCTCGGCACTGGCGGCGTGGGCATCCTGGAGGCTGGGGCGCTGCGCCGGCAGCAGGGTATCGTTCAGCAGCGCGAGGGTGCCCTGCAACTGGTTGAGGGAGGTGCGGACCTCGTGGGTCATCATGGTCAGGAAACGGGTCTTGGCCTGCTCGGCGGCGGTGACGTCGCGGTGGGCCCGGTCCAGGGCCGAGCGACTGGCCCGCCAGTCGGCCCCGTGATCGGCGGGCGGGGGAGGGGGGATCACGCCACCCACGAGCCAGGGCGTGCCCGCATCGTCGTAGGCCGCTTCCACCATGCCGGGCAGGGCGCCTTCGGGATCCAGGGGAAAGAGGCGGCGCCCGCCCGGCACCGGAGCGTGCAGGGCATGATCCAGGGCCAGGGCCAACTGGCGCCGTTCAGGGGCGCTCAGGGCCTGCCACCAGGCGCGGACCGGCGCCGGCGACGTCAGGCCCAGGCGGGTGGCCAGGGGCAGGGACAGGGAGACCCCCTCCCCAGGGCGCCACAGCCAAGCCCGGGTGCCGGCCAGGGGGGCGGTGGCCAGCAGGGCCCCCCAGCGGGCTTCAGGCGGAGCCACGGGCGCCTGCCCGGCCGGCGAGGCGGATGTAGTCGTGAATATCGCTCAGCAGGAACAGGCGGGTGTCGGGATCTTCCAGGCTGCGCACGGTGCGGGGATCGCCGGCCATGTAGCGCTGGGCGGTACGCACGAACTGGGCGGGCAAGCCGGTGTTGAACGCCGACCCCCGGGCCAGCAGCCGCATGAGCTGCTCGAACAGAAAGCGATACCGCTCCACATCGGTCTCCAGGAACACCGTGTCCAGGGAGGGACCGTAGAGGGCGAACAGGGCTTCGTAGTCTTCCAGTTCGGGCGGATGCATGGGGCCGTCTCCCGGCTGTCGGCCGCATGGCGCGGAGCAGAACCTTACCCTTAAACTGTGGGCCTGCCGAGGGGCGGGGTCAAGGTCAGGCCAGGGGCACGAAGCCGATCAGGGTCATGTCATCCCGGCGTTCGCCGTCACCCTGCCAGGTGGCCACCGCCGTCATCACCGCGTCCACCTGGGTGCTGACCGGCTGATCCGCCACCTCTTCCAGCACCGTCTGAAGGCGGCGGGCACCAAACATGCGTTGTTGCGGGCCACCCACCTGACCCACCACGCCATCGGTGTAGAGGAAGAAGGCCTCGCCGGGCACCAGGGAGAAGGTATGGGGCTGGAACTCCGGCGTGGTTTCCGTCTCGCGAAAGCCCAGCCGGTGGCGGTCGCCCCGCACCCGTTCCACGTGGCCCTCGTGCACTCGCAGCAGGGAGATGCGGGAACCCGCAAACAGAAGCTGCTGGGTGCTGTCGTCGATGACGCAGATGGCCGCATCCAGGCCGTCATCGCCCAGCACCTCCGCATCATCCTTGCGCAGGGTACGGCGAATCATGCGGTTCAGCACGTCGAGGATGGCGGCGGGGTCGTGCTGCACGTGGTCGTGCAGCACCCGGTCCAGCAGGGAGGCGGCGATGGCGGTCATGAAGGCGCCCGGCACGCCGTGGCCGGTGCAGTCGATCAGGGCCACCACCACCTGAGGGCCCAGGCGGCCGATCCAGTAGAAATCGCCGCTGACCACATCCCGGGGCTGCCAGGCCACCGCCAGTTGGGGCAGCACCCCGTGCAGATCGGCCGGGGCGGGCAGCAGACTGCTTTGGATGCGCCCGGCATAGCGGATGCTGTCGTTGATGGCTTGAGTGGCCTGATTCAACTCCATGTGGGCGTTGTTCAGTTCCTGCAAGGCCCGCTCCGCTTCGCCCTTTTCCTGTTCCAGGGCGGCGTTGGTGGTAACGAGCTGGTCGGTGCGATGCTGCACCAGGTTGATCATGGCGTTGTAGGACCGGACCACCTGCCCCAGTTCATCGCCGCTTTCCCAGGCCACCAGGGGATGGTGGCCGTCCCTGTCCGTCTGTTCCATGGCGCTGCGCAGCCGTTGCAGCGGGCGGCCGATGAACGCACGGAAGGCCAGGAACACGGTGATCAGCAGCCCGGCCACCATCACCAGGGCCCCCAGCACCTCCCGCCACAGCAACTTCCGGGTCGCCTCGCGCACGGGGGTCTCGCTCAGGCCCAGGGCCAGTTGTCCCACCTCTCGCTGGTCGTACATCAGGGGTTCGGTGAGTTTCTGGTCGGCGGAAAGATCGTCCAGGCACCCCTGCCGGGGCCAGGCGTGAACCGCGTCCACCCAGAAATCGCGCACCTCCACACAGGCGATATCCGGCGTGCTGACCAGGGCGCGCATCAGGCTGTTCAAGTTGCTTTCATCCACCGTCCACAGCATTTCCGCCATGGCCGGCGCGTAGCCTTGCATCAGTGACCGGTTGTCGGCCCGCAGGTCGCGAATCATGGCCTGATAGCCCAGGGCCAGCATCACGGCGGTCAATCCGGCGCTGATCAGCACCACCACCGGAATCAGGATAAGCAGGAATTTGGCCCACAGGCTTCGGGTCATGAGTCGTCCCCGGTGAGACCGGGAACCCGCCACAAATCCTGACGTTGCAGGGGCGTGGCGGCGGGCAACAGAGGATTGTCAATGTCAAAGACCCGGCGTCGGTCCAGTTTGGCGTTGGCCAGCATGTCACGGTGGGCAGGATGGTTGCGCACGAAGTGGTCGAAACTGCCGTCGGCCAGGGCGCGTTCCAGACCGGTGGTCAGCCGTTCGGCCAGGGCGGTGTTGTCGGGGGCCACGAAAAAGTAACTCGTGGCGGGATAGCGTAGGAGCAGGTCCTCCGCCACGGTGAGGGGGAGATCGGGGCGCGTTTGCAACTCGGCCCAGGCCTCGTTCAAGCCGCGGGGAAAGGCGTCGATGCGCTTTTGCGCCAGCATCTGGAACAGATTGTCATAGGGAGCCCGGGTGACATGGAAGCCGTTTTCCGTCAGCACGTCGGCCGAATTCCAGTCGTTGCCCTGCCCCAGGGAGAGGGCCTTCAGATCCTCCAGATCCTTCAGGGCGCGGAAACGCGCCTGGTCGTCCTCGTGAATCAGCAGCACCCGATAGCCCAGCAGCCCCCGTTCCAGGGGAATGCGCACCGGCCGCAGGCGTTCCTCCCGCTCCACCGTGGGGATGGTCCAGATCACATCCAGTTGCCCCGATTCCAGGCCGGCCACCGCCCGGGACTGGTTGGCCGTGGGGCCCAGCTGGAGCCGGTAGGGGCCGTAGTCCGCCTCCGTCTTGCGCAGGGCAAGGTCCAGCAGGTCGCGGAAATAGGCATCCCGCACGTCGTTTTCGCTCAGGGGAGCCTTGATGCGCACGGTGAGGGGTGCGTCGGCCGCCGCCACGGGCAATGCCGCCGGGACCATCATCACCAGGGCGAGGAGCAGGCGCAGTATCATGGCGCGACGTCTTTCATGCCGAGGAGAATGCCAGACCCGGGACGGAGTCACGGTCCGACACCAAAGGATACCAGCACTTTCCCATGCTACCCACCCCCCGCATGGGTTTCAACCGTGGGCAGGAAAAGGGCCCTCCAGTGGGTGGCATCGGGTGTCGGGAGCGGGTATCGTAGGCCGTGTACGGGGCATAAGAACACGCTGACGGGCATAAGCCATGGACGGGTGTGCGGAGACGCAGGGCGGAGGGCAGGGGCATGAGCAGTGGTCTCAAAAAGGTCATGGTCGCCCGTGGCGTGCAGTGGGTGGAGGTGCCGGAGGCGGGGCTGGCGGTGTTGTGCGGTTGCCCGGCCGACGCGGTCAAGCATCTCAACCGTCGGGGATTGATTGTGTCCACGGAGCGGGGCGGCCGGGAAGTGGAAACGGGTCCCAACGCCATTCTGTTGTCCGACAGCCTGTTGCAGGGGGGCGCCTTCTGTAATCTGGCGGAATTTCCCATCCTGCAGATGTTCTATCGCCAGGGCATGATGTTCACGCCGGAGGGGGAGGCGCGGCGCAAGCCGCTGCTGATCGGCACCGAGGAACAGGTGAATGCCCAGCTAAGCTATATCCAGCGCGGCAACTATGGCCTGTTGTCCCTGGCGGAACTGGAAGCCGCCGGCCTGACCCGGGCGGAAGCGGAAGAGATGATGGCGGTGAAGCTGCGCTTCGCCTATGGCCGCATCCAGGATCCACGGGAACAGATCGACACCCTGATTCTGGGCAAGGGGCCGCACACCTTGCGCGATGGCGTCACCCTGGAACGGCTGGCCCCCAATCAGTTCCGGTTTGCCGTGGGGGGCGATTCCGTCGAGGTCGATCTCAACCTGGGAAATCACGACCGTTACGAATCGCCCTATCCCTTGGGCTATCACAATATCGAGCGGGAATACTTCGCCGTGATCCACAACGGCAACGGCGATGGCTGGGACCCCGACCGCCCCTGCATGGGCAGCATTCTCATGTTCCAGGGCCGGGTGTTCCTGGTGGACGCCGGCCCCAATATTACCCGCACGCTCAACAGCCTGGGCATTGGCATCAACGAACTGGCGGGTTTGTTTCATACCCACTGCCACGACGATCACTTCGCCGGTCTGACCGATCTGTTCCGTTCCGACCACCGCCTGCGCTACTACGCCACCCGGCTGGTGCGTCATTCGGTGGGGAAAAAGCTCTCGGCCCTGCTGGGGATGCCCGAAGACGGCATGGCCGACTTTTTCGACATTCAGGACCTGGAACCGGACCAGTGGAACGATGTGGATGGGCTGGAGGTCAAGCCCATGTTTTCCCCGCACCCGGTGGAAACGACCATCTTCCACTTCCGGGCCTTGTGGGGGGGCGGCTATCGCAGTTACGGCCACTTGGCAGATATTATTTCCCTGCGCACCTTGGAAAAGATGTGCGCGGAGCCGACGGCCGACCATGCGGCGGCGCTGCCGGCGGAAATGCTGGACAAGGTCCGCAAGGACTATCTGTCGCCCACCACGGTCAAAAAAATCGACGTGGGCGGTGGGGCCATTCACGGTAACGTGCAGGATTTCCGCCGGGACAATTCGCGCAAGATCATTCTTTCCCACACGGATCATGACCTCACCGACGAGGAAAAATCCATCGGCGCCGGGGCGCCCTTTGGCACCGTGGACGTCCTTATTCCCTCCAATCAGGATTATGTGTGGCGCTATGCCCACGAATTCCTGTCGGGCTACTTCCCCAACGTGCCCCGGCATGAGCTCCGGTTGTTGATCAACAATCCGCTGGAAATCTTCAATCCGCAGAGCACCCTGTTGCGGGAGGGCATGGTCCCGGAGTCCATCCTGTGCGTGATCACCGGCAACGTTGAGGTGGTGGACCTGCGCACCCACGCCCGGGGCGAGCTGTCCTCCGGGGTTCTGATCGGCGAGATGGCGGCCATGCACGATCTGCCCTCGGCGGAAACGTATCACGCGGCAAGTTTTGTGCGGGCCCTGCGTATTCCCGTGGATCTGTACAGTGAATTCGTGCGCCGCAATGGTTTGTTCGGCCGCATCTCCCGCATTTTCGAGCACCGGGAGTTCCTGCAACAGACGTGGCTGTGTCGGGAGATCGTGGCCAACAGCAGCCTGCATGCCATCGCCGCCGCCATGGTGCTGAAACGGTTGAAGGCGGGGGAGACGGTGCCCCTGGTGACTCCCGACGGCCAGCCGGCCATCGCCTTCGTGCGCCAGGGCCGGGTGCAGCGCTTTGCCCGCGACGAGGAGGATCTGCTGTTGCTGGAGCAAATGACCCCCGGCGCCTTCATGGGCGAGGAGGAATCGGTCTTCGGGGTGTCCTTCGGCCACGTGCTGCGGGCCCAGGGCGCGGCCGAGGTCTATCTGACCAAAGCTTCGGTGCTGGCCGGTATTCCCCGGGTGCGCTGGAAACTGTTCGAAAGCTTCCAGCGCCGCAAGGTGCTGCCGGCGTGACGCGATCCGCTCTAATATTTCATGGTGATGCGGATGCGCATGCCTTGTACCGGCAGCGAAACGGCGCACTGGCGGAAGGTGGGGCGGCCACGCAGGGTGGGGTTGTTGGACAGGCCATAGCCCTCCGTGGGCACCATGCCCATGAAGCGGTCCAGGCGGCCGTTGCCGTTTTCGTCCTGGTAGACCATGACCGCATAGGTTCCCGGCGTTAGGTCGGAAAACACCACCCGCTGCGACTGGGCGGGGCGGCGCAGGGTGGCCGTGGCGGCGGTGGGATCAGGAAAGTCCCTGGCCCCGGTGTATAGCCCCAGCCACAGGTCTCCCCCCTTGTCCGGCTGTACGCCGATCACGTCCACCGTGAGATCGGCGGCGGACGCCGCGCGAGCGGTGCTCAGGGCGGCCGGCGCTAGCAGCAGGGCGGCCAGGAACAGGCGTCGGGCAGGCAAGGTGGCGCGTGTCATGGTCAGGTGGTCTCCGTGTCGTCGGGCAGGCTGTCGTCGTGGCGGGCCAGGGTGAAGGTCACGGTGGTGCCGTTGTGGCCGTCGGACTCAATGTGGATGCGGCCGCCGTGCCGTTCCACGATGCGCCGCGCCGTGGCCAGACCAATGCCGGCCCCGGAGGCCTCCGGCCGGTGCAGATCGGGGCGGCGGAAGATCTCGAAGACGTGGTTCAGGTCACGGGCATTGATGCCCCGACCGTTGTCCGCCACCGACAGGCTCACCCAACCCGGTGTGGGTTCCTGGGCGGTGATGTGCACCTCCGGTTGCCGCTGGGGGTGGCGGTAACGGATGGCGTTGGAGACCAGATGATGCAGTAACTGGGCCAGTTGAGCCGGATCGCCCCGCACCGTGGGCAGGGGATCGCTGGTGAGCAGGGCCTTGCTTTCAGCCAGGGCATCGCCCAGGCCGAGGCGCACCCGTTCCAGCAGCGGCGCCAGGGCCACCGGCCGCATGGGCGCGCCCTCCACCGCCACCCGGGAATAAGAGAGCAGCGCTTCCACCAGGGCTCGCAGACGCGCCATGCCCTCGAAGGCGGTGGCGATTTCCGTGTTGGCCGCCGGGGGCAGGATTTCGCGATGATCGCGGGCCAGCCGTTGCAGGGCCACGTTCACCATGCGCAGCGGCTCCATCAGGTTGTGGGAGGCCGTGTAAGCGAACTGCTCCAGGTCGCGGTTGGCCTGGGCCAGGTCGTTCAGGGTGCGCTTCAGGTGCTGTTCCATGGCCTTGCGGTCGGTGACGTCGTGGGCGATGCCCTCCACGGCCATCACCTGTCCGCTGTCGTCCATGACCGGTGATTCCCGCAGCTCCAGGGTGCGGCGGCTGCCGTTGTGGTGGAACATCTCCACCTCATAGGGCGGGGGGATGGAGCCCCGCAGGCAGGCATCGGTATGGGCCTGGGCAATGGTGTTGATGGGATTGTCGGTGAGCAGGCGGGCGTAATGCAGTTGCAGCGCCTCCGGCGGGAAACCCAGTACCCGCGAGACGGAGGGGGAAACGAACGTAAATACCCCAGTGGTATCATGGCTGTACAGGAAGTGGTCGGAGAGGTTGCTCACCAGCCGGCGGTAGCGACGGTTCGTTTCCTGCAACGCCTCTTCCCGGCTTTGCAACCGGCTCGCCATGTGATCGAAGGCCTTGGCGAGGCGGGCCAGATCGCCGCCCTCGTGCGGCAGGGTGCTGCGCACGCTCAGGTCGCCCTCGGCGGCGCGGGTGGCCACCTGGGCCAGCCGTTCGGTGGTACGCACCACTGTTTGTTGCAATACCAACCATATCACCACCAGAGGCAGCGCCAGGGTCGACAGCAGCAGCAACAGATGGCGCACCAGCTTGTGCCGCCAGGGGGTCAGGACGGTTTTTTCCGGCTGGGTGACCACCACCCGGGCATTACCGGGCACGCGGGGCACGGTGGTCATGGCCAGCAGCAGGGCCTGGCCTGATTGGTCGGTGAAGCGGGAGGGCGGACCGCCGGGTTGGTCCAGGACCTGGCCCAGGGGACGCCCGGCGATGGAGCTGCCGATGGCGGTGCCGCCACGGGGATACTGGGCCAGCAGGGTGCCGGCGCCATCGGTCAACAGCACCCGGCTGTCCGCGGGCAGGGACAGGTGGCTGAGGTAGCTCTCCAACCAGGAGAGATTAAGACCGGTGTTGACGGTGCCCGCGACCTCTCCCGGCGCGCCGCCCTTCAGCGGTTGGGAGAACACCAGAATGGGCTGGCCGGTGAGCACCCCGAACTTGAAGGGACTCACCGCGAAGCGGTCGGTGGCGAAGGCCTGCTTGATGTTGACGGAGCCGGACACATCCACTGGTTCCGGCAGGGGGCCGCTGCTGCACACAATGTGGCGCGTGGCATCCACCCGGGAGAAATTGCTGTAGCGCGGATAAAGCCCCGCCAGGCTGCGCAGGGTCTGGGCACAGGCGGTCATGTCGTCGCCGGCCACGGCCCGGGCCCGGGCCAGGACCTTCAGCAGGTCCTCCGCCCGGCCGATGAGGTCGTTGGTGCGCTCCGCCACCCGGTCGGCGGTTTCCAGCAGGCGGTCGTGGGCCCGCTGCCGTTCCTCTGCCCGTTCCTGCCACAACGCCAGCACCGAGACCACCGTGATGGGAATCAGCGCCAGCATCAGCAGCATCAGCAGCCGGATGCCGAGGCGCTTGTGCAGTGGGGTGGGGGTGGGGGCGAGGAGTGGGGTCATCCCTGATGGCCGGGTCTGGCGCCGCTGTTGGAATCGGGGGGTGCCGCCCGGGAGGGTCCGCCGGAATCGGTCACCTCACGCACCGTATCACAGCTTCCCGGTGGGGGCAGTGATTTCCCGGTTCCGGTCCCGAACCAATCCTTCGAGCGGGTCCCATTGACCGCGATAGGCTCTAGAGCGGGTCGCACCCAATCGGGTTCACGCTGTGAACCGGATTGGGTGCGTGAATCCGCTCTAAAACAAATGGATAGAGCCGATTCACGCGGTCAATAGGACCCAAAAAAGGGTCCCATTGACCGCGATCGGCTCTAGTCGGTGGGCAGTTCCGTATGCGGCCCGGGCCATTCCGCCGGGCGTTTGTCCGGGTCGAGAAAGATCAGATTGTCGCGGAACATTTCCGCCGACCGGGTCCAGGAAAACTTTTCGGCATAGGCGCGGCAGAGGGTGCCCGGGATGTCCAGGGCCTGGCGGCAGGCAGCGCCCAGGTCCTCGTCCATGACACCGGCCCCGGAGTCGCCCAGCACATCCCGGGGCCCGGGCACGGGAAAGGCCGCCACCGGGATGCCGGACGCCAAGGCCTCCATCTGCACCAGCCCCAAGGTATCGGTGAGGCTGGGGAACACGAACACGTCCGCCGCCACGTAGAGCCGGGCCAGATCCTCGCCCGTATGCACACCCAGGAAACGGACCTCGGGGTGCGCTTTTTCCAGGGCGGCGCGGCTGGGCCCATCGCCGACCAACACCTTGGTGCCGGGGAGATCCAGGGACAGGAAGGCGTTCAGGTTCTTTTCCACGGCGATGCGCCCCACGTAGAGCCAGATGGGCCGGGGGAAGGGCATCAGGGCATCGCGCTCCACCTCCGGCCGGGGGCGGAACAGGGTCAGGTCCACCCCCCGGAACCAGTAAACCAGATTGCGGAACCGTTTCTCCCTTAGTTCGCGGAACAGGGTGGGGGTGTTGACCATCAGCCGCTCGCCGCCGTTGTGGAACCAGCGCTGCACCGCATAGCCCCAGGAAAGAGGCAACCGGGTGCGGGCGTGGATGTAATCGGGAAAGCGGGTGTGGAAGGACGTGGTGAAGGGCAGGCGTTGCCGGCGACACCAGCGCCGGGCCATCATACCCAGGGGCCCCTCGGTAACCACGTGAATGGCGTCGGGGGCCGCCGCCGCCATGCGTCGGCCCACCGCGCCGGGCGTGGTGGCCGTGAGGTGGATTTCGTTGTAGGTGGGCATGGGAAAGGTGTGGCGGAAGTCCTGAGGGGTGAGCATCACCACCTCGTGCCCCATGGCGGTCAGCTCTGACCGGATCGTATCAAGCGTGCGTACGACGCCATTGACTTGAGGAAACCAGGCGTCCGAGATGATGAGTAGGCGCATTGATCTTCCGTTTCCTTGCCGGCCTTGGCCGGGGCGTAGGCGGTGAAGAAATCCAGCTTGCTGATTTCCGGCCAGTAAAGAATCTCCAGCCGGCCGTCATGGTGTTCCACCAGGGCCGAGCAGGTTTCCACCCAGTCGCCATCATTGGCATACAGAATGCCGTCGCAGTCCTTTAGGGCCGCCTGATGAATGTGGCCACAGACCACGCCATCCAGGTGACGCCGACGGGCTTCGTCGGCCATGGTGGTTTCGAACCGGTTCATGAACTGAACCGCGTTCTTGACCCGCTTTTTCAGAAAGGCGGAAAGAGACCAGTAGGGATAGCCCAAACGGCGCCGGATCACGTTCAGCCAGTGATTGGTGCTGAGGGCGATGGTATAGGCGGTGTCCCCCAGGTGCGCCACCCATTTGGCGTAGCGTACCACCCCGTCGAAGGCGTCGCCGTGCAACACCAGCAGGCGCCGGCCGTCCTTGAGGGTATGGACCAGCTCCTCGTGCACCTCGATCTCACCGAAGGTGGAGTCGCTGTAGGGGCGGGCGAATTCGTCGTGGTTGCCCGGCAGATAGACGACCTTGGTGCCCTTGCGGGCCTTGCGCAGCAGTTTCTGCACCACGTCGTTGTGGGCCTGGGGCCAGAACCACGCCTTGCGCAAACGCCAGCCGTCGATGATGTCGCCCACCAGGTACAGGGTTTCCGATTCCGTGTGGCGCAGGAAATCCAGCAGGAAATCAGCCTTGCAGCCCCGGGTGCCCAGATGGACGTCGGAAATCCAGATGGTGCGGAAGGCCATGGATCCGCCAGGCTCGGTCGGGGCCGGCTCGGTCGGGGCGGCCGTGGTGTTTTCGGGCGTGGTGTTTTCGGGCGTGGTGTTTTCGGGCGTGTCGTTTCCGGGCTCGGTGCCGGCTGGGTCCGGTGTGGCGGGCGTGCTGTCGGTGGAGGAAGCCATGAACCACGGTACTCTGCTGTCAGCCGCCTCCCGCCGGGGAGACCGATGTTCCAGGGGGCGCGGGGCGGACCCCCGCCGCGTCCCGCTTCATAAGCGGATCACGGGCGGGCTGTACAGATTCATTGTCATTCGCCCCGGCGATTTCACAAAGCCGTTACCAAGACGTTATGTTTTTGTCATGTGTTCCGACCTCTGGCATGGGGTATTTCCGCCCGGAATGCAACCATGGGAGTCGCAATGGTGGACGCCCCCCTGGCCCAACGCTGGCGGCCTGCCACGCCCACCCTGGTGGCCGTGCCCCGGCGGCGCCTGAGCGTCATTCACACCCCCACGGCCGGCGGGCGGGCCCGGCGCTATCTGCGACGGGTGGCGACGGCACGGTGAACGAGGCCCTGATCGGGTTGGCCGATGCCCCGGTGCCCTTTGGCCTCATCCCCATGGGCACGGCCAATGTGTTGGCGCATGAGGTGGCGCTGCCCCGAACTCCGGAGGCGCTGGCTCATCTGCTGGTGTATGGCCCGGTGCGGCCGATGGCGACCTAGAGCCTATCGCGGTCAATGGGAACCGATTCTCGGGTCCCATTGGCCGCGATCCGCTCTAGTGGCGCGGCTGCCGGTGACCGTGATCGGCGGCGGTGATCGCCTATGGCTCATTCGGTGACCGTGGTGTCGCGGCGGTGCGGGGTGGGCGGGCAGCGGCCCTGGCCGCAGGCGTTCAGGAAGGCCGTGACCGAGTCCGGCGCCAAGCCATCACGATGCAGGACCAGACGCACCACGGGATCGTCCATCACCTCGTGGAGCGTGGGCTCGCCGGTGCCGGCCCAGGTCATGGGCGCGGGAGGGCGATCGCCATTTCCATTGTTTGTTTTCATCCCTGGGTCCCCTTGAACGGATCGCGACCGATGTGACACACAAAGGTGAAGACGATTGACCGCGTGACTCCGCCCCACATCAGATGGAGAGGCAGAGCCGAGTCACATGGTCAATGGGCTCCGAGAATGGGTCCCATTGACCGCAATCGGCACTTGGGTATGGTGGGCGTTACATGGGGCGGTCCCGAAGGGATTCAAGGTGCCCTTTGGTCTGTGTCACCCACCGCTGCCGGAACTCAGTCGTGCCTAGCGCCCTCATGCCTTCCGCCCCGATGCTGCTTGACGCCGTGGCCGCGCCCGTGCTGATCAGCGATCCTGCCGGCCGGGTCACGGCCTGCAATCCCGTCATGGCCACGGCCCTGGACCGTCCAGTGGCGGCCGTGATCGGGGCCACGGTCATGGCCCTGTGGACCCTGCCGGGCCTGCCGGAGGCACCGGTGACGGTGTGGGAAGGGGAGGGGGCCACAGCCACCCTGGTGCCACGGCCCCTGCCCGACGGCGCCGGGATGGTCTGGACCCTGCAACCGCGGGAGGTGGTGGGCGCCTTGCGACCGCTGGTGGAGGCCCTGCCGGTGGGACTGGCTTGGTTCGATGCCGACGACCGCCTGCGTCTGGCCAATCGGCGCTTTCTGGACCCCCTGCCCCTGATGCCGGAGGCGGCGGTGGGCGTCACCCATGCCGCCCTGATCCGGCAACAGGTGACCGCCGGGGTGCTGGTGGATGATCGTCACGACCGCGAGGCAGAGGGGTTCATCGCCGAGCTGGCCACCCGGCACGGCCCCCCGGCGCCGGCCCCCCGGGAGCTTTCCTTGTCCGACGGCCGCACCCTGCTGGCGCTGGAAGCCGCCACGCCGGGCGGGGAGACCCTGTGCCTGCGGGTGGACATCACCGGGCAGAAGCAGGCACTGGCGGCGGTGCAGCGTCACGCGGCCACCGAGCGCCTGATCACCCGCATCACCGCCCGTTTCGTGGGGGCGGTGGACGGCGCGCTGCAACCGCTGCTGGCCGAGGCCCTGGCCGACATGGCCTCCTTCGTGGATGCAGACCGGGCGGGGCTTTATCGGCAGCCCACGGCGATGCTTCCCCATGGCGACAGTCAGGTCTGGACCCGACCCGGGCAGGCCCCCGGCGCCAAGCCCTTCGCCGAAGTGTCGTCGGAGACCTTCCCCTGGCTCCATGATCGTCTGTCCCATGGTGAGCAGGTGCTGATCGAGGAGCAAGACGCCCTGCCCGAGGCCGCAGTTGCCGAGCGCGCGCACATGGCCCGCCACCAGATAGAGGGGGTGCTGGCCGTGCCGCTGCTGGACGGCGCCCACCTGCGTGGCGTGGCGGTGTTTGTCACCGTGGGGCGCCCCGGTGTCTGGACACGGGAGCATATCCTGATGCTGCGGGTGGTGAGCGGCATCATGACGGCGGTGCTGGAACGCCAGGAATCCCGGCTGGCCCTGGTGGAGGCCGTGCAACGGGCCGAGAGTGCCAGCCGTGCCAAGACCGAGTTCCTGGCCAATATGAGTCACGAGTTGCGCACCCCCCTGAACGCGGTGATGGGGTTCGCCGACATGATGCGGCTGGAGGTCTTCGGCCCCCTGGGCGCCGCGCAGTATCGGGCCTATGCCACCGATATTCTCACCAGCGGCCAGTATCTGCTGACCCTGATCACCGACCTGCTGGATCTGGCGCGGCTGGACCTGGGGCGGCGGGCCCTGGAACCCGAACCGGTCAGTCTGCCGGAGGTGGTGGAGTCGGTGCTGGTGCTGGTGCGGGAACGGGCGCGGCAGGGGGACATAACCCTGGACGTGGTCCTGGCCGACTCCCTGCCTGCCATGGTGGCCGAGCGCCGAGGCCTGATCCAGGTGCTGTCCAATCTGGTGAACAACGGCATCAAGTTTACGCCGGCCGGGGGGCATGTGACGCTGACGGTGGTGCCGGGTGGGCGCGGCGTGCACATGACGGTGGCTGATAGCGGTGTGGGCATTGCCGCCGACCAGCTTGCCCGGCTGGGGCAGGCCTTCACCCAGGTGAAGCCCGCCTACACCCGCGACCATCCCGGCGCCGGGATCGGTCTGGCCCTCAGCCGGGGGCTTGTGGAATTGCACGGGGGTACCCTGACCCTGGAAAGCACCCCCGGCGCAGGCACCACCGTCACCCTGGACTGGCCCCTGACTCCCGAAGGCGCAGCAACCGAAACCGTTCATGAGAACGGGGACAAGTAAAATCATGCTATATGCGTTGGGAAATTTTTATGTCAGTGACCGGAAAGCGGTTGGTGAAAAGCCCGGAATCCGGTAGAAAAGAATAGAGTGTGGTCCTCATCATAAGGTTGTCTTCCGTGACTATGTCCCGTCATATGCGCTCCCCCGCTCCCATGCGGCAGGGCGTCAATGCCACCGTCAAGTGGTTCAACCCCACCAAGGGTTTCGGCTTCGTCGCTTTCGACGACGGGTCCGCCGATGCCTTCCTGCACATCTCTGTGGTCGAGCGATCGGGTTTCGGCGGCGTTGCCGAAGGCGCCACGGTTGTCTGTGACCTGTCTGAAGGAGACAAAGGATTGCAGGTCAGCGCCCTGCACGACGTCATTCCCGCGGCCGGTGGCGGCGGGGTTGACATGGGCGGGCCCGATATGGCCGAGGAAGTGGAAGGCGTGGTCAAGTTCTTTAACGGCGCCAAGGGCTTCGGTTTCGTGGCCCCCGACGGCGGCGGCAAGGACGTCTACGTGGGTACCATGGCCCTGGAACGCTCCGGCATCGGGGATCTGGTCTCCGGCCAGCGTGTGCGGCTGAATACCCGTATGGGCAAGAAAGGTCCCATGGCTGATCGCGTGGAACTGATCTAAGCCTGTCGCGTCTTCTCCTGACGTGATCAAAATGAAGGGTCCACTGTGTTCAACACGGTGGGCCCTGTTTTCTTTTTTGCGTCGGGGCGATCCTTGATTGCTGGTGGGGAACCTGACACGGTAGGCGCGTCTCATGAGGGAAAAATAACAAAAAACAACGGTGGCGACCGGTGGCCCGGTTGAACCCGGTTATCGCAAGATGTTCGCAGGGGGCAGGAAGGGGTTTGTCATGCGCATTGCCATGAAGTTGCCATTATTGATTGTGGGATTCGCGGCGGCGGCGGCCGTGGTCACCGGCACACTGGGCTTTCTGAAGGGGCGGTCGGCCCTCATCCACAGCACCGAGGAACGGCTGGTGGCGGTGCGGGAATCCCGCGCCAACAACCTGCGCGACTATCTCGCCAGTATCGAACGGGATGCCTCCCTGCTGGCGCGCACGGACTTGGTGGTACAGGGACTGGAGGATCTGGAATCCCGTTGGGCGGGCCTGGACGCGCCCCGCGAAACCCTGCAGCGCCAGTATATTACCGACAACCCCCATCCCCTTGGCCAGAAAGATAAGCTCGTCATTGCCGAGACCGATCCCTATGGCGTGGTGCACGAGGCCCTGCATCCGCCCCTGCGCAACTGGCAGGACACCCAGGGATACTATGACCTGTTCATAATCGACCACGACGGCAACATCCCCTATTCTGTCTTCAAGGAACGGGATTACGCCACCAACCTGTTTGAGGGGCAGTATGCCGACAGCGGCCTGGCCCAGGCGGTGCGGGAGGTAAAGGGGGCGTTTCGCCAGGGCAAGACGGCTTTCAGTGATTTCAGCCCCTATGCCCCCAGCGACGGGGCGCCGGCCAGTTTCATGGCCGTGCCGGTGTTCGACCGGGCCGGGGAAGAGCACGGCTATGTGGCGGTGCAGATGCCCATCAAGCGTATCAATCAGGTGATGCAAGAGCAGGCGGGCCTGGGCGAAAGTGGCGAGACCTATCCCGGATTATTCACCGGGATTGGCGGGTGTAGCGTAAGATCCTGAGATCGT
>CAZHRQ010000041.1:0-21561 GCA_964535075.1 uncultured Rhodobacterales bacterium
AGTGGAATGCCCATTGCCCGGGCCAAAAAGGTGTGTTCGTAATAGGCCGAGTTGTAGAGCCCCGGCGACAGCACCACGATGGTGGGATCGCCCTCGCAGGTGGGCGGCGCCACCGAGCGCAGGCTTTCGTACAGGTCCTCGGGATAGCGCTCCACGGGCGCCACCCGGTGGCTGTTGAACAGGTCCGGGAACAGCCGCATCATCACTTCCCGGTTCTGCAACATGTACGATACCCCGGACGGGGTGCGGGTATTGTCCTCCAGCACATAGAAATCGTCGGGGCCGGTGCGCACCAGGTCGATGCCGGCAATGTGGGTGTAGACCCCACCCGGCACGGCCACCCCGGCCATTTCCGGCAGGTAGGCGCGGTTGAGCAACACCAGTTGTTCCGGCACCCGGCCGGCGGCCAGGATTTCCCGCTCGTGATAGACATCGTGCAGGAACAGGTTCAGGGCCTTCACCCGCTGTTCCAGCCCCCGCGCCAGCCGTTCCCATTCCCGCCCCAGCAGCACCCGGGGAATGATGTCGAAGGGGATCAGACGCTCGGGATTCCCCCCCTCGCCATAGACGGCAAAGGTAATGCCGATGCGCCGAAACAGGGCCTCGGCCTCGGTCTGGCGGACCCGCAGCAGGTCGCGGGGGGCCTCGATCATCCAACGGGCCAGGGCGTCCAGGCCCGGGCGCGGCTGGCCGTCCGCCATCACCAGTTCGTCGAAGAATACGCTCTCCGCCTCGCTCATGACTCTGCCTTCCCTGCTGCCGCCGCCCGTCCCACACGTCTGTGGAATGCAAGAATGGGGCCAAATCTGGCCTCCCCCATATCACCGGAGGCAGACCCCAGCATAGCATGCTCCTGCCCTTTTTCCAGGCACGCCCCCGCCCGCTGACCAGACCACGGGCAATGACCGCAGCGGCGCCGGGGTTGCTTCTGCGGCACGAGTCTGCTAGGGGCAGGGGGACTTTCCTGGCCGCCCGGCGGCCCTCTTCAGCCGTGGAGACCTTCGTGAACACAGACCTGCTTGCCCGCCTACATGATCAGTGGCTAGGAAACATCCGTGCCGATCTGCTGGCCGGCCTGGTGGTGGCGCTGGCCCTGATCCCCGAGGCCATTTCCTTTTCCATCATCGCCGGTGTGGATCCCAAGGTTGGGTTGTACGCCTCATTCTCCATTTCCGTGATCGTGGCCATCACCGGCGGCCGGCCCGGCATGGTCTCCGGGGCCACCGCCGCCACGGCGCTGCTGATGGTGACCTTGGTGCGGGACCACGGCCTGCAGTATCTGCTGGCCACCACCATCCTGGCCGGGCTGTTGCAGGTCTGTGCCGGCGTGTTGCGGCTGGACCGGGTGATGCGATTCGTATCGCGCTCGGTGCTGACGGGATTCGTGAACGCCCTGGCCATTCTCATCTTTCTGGCGCAGGTACCGGAGCTGATCGGGGTGCCATGGCTCACCTACGTGATGGTGACGGCGGGGCTGGGCATTATCTACCTGTTCCCCCGGGTGACCCGATCCATCCCCTCGCCGCTAGTGTGCATCCTGGTGCTGACGGCGCTGGCCATGGGACTGGGGCTAGACCTGCGCACGGTGGGCGACATGGGCGAATTGCCCGACACCCTGCCCATGTTCCTGTGGCCCGACGTGCCGCTGACCTTTGAAACCCTGCAAATCATCCTGCCCTATGCGGGGGCGGTGGCGGCGGTGGGGCTGTTGGAATCGCTGATGACCGCCAACGTCGTGGACGACCTCACCGACACCCGCAGCGATCGCCAGCAGGAATGCATCGGCCAGGGGGTGGCCAACATGGCCACCGGCTGCATTGGTGGCATGGCAGGCTGTGCCATGATCGGTCAGTCTATCATCAACGTGAAATCGGGCGGCCGGGGCCGGCTCTCCACCTTCTCGGCCGGCCTCTTCCTGCTGTTCCTGGTGGTGGTGCTGGGGGACTGGGTGAAGCAGATTCCCATGGCCGCCCTGGTGGCGGTGATGATCATGGTGTCCATCGGCACCTTCAGCTGGTCCTCCATCAAGAACCTGCGTCACCATCCCCGCAGTTCCTCCCTGGTGATGGGGTCCACGGTGGCAGTGGTGGTGGCCACCCACAACCTGGCTCTGGGCGTGCTGGTGGGGGTGCTGCTGTCGGGTATTTTCTTTGCCTGGAAGATTTCCCAGCTTTTCCGCGTCACCAGTCACCTGTCGGCCGATGAGACCACCCGCACCTACGTGGTGGAGGGGCAGTTGTTCTTCGCCTCGGCGGAAGACTTCACCGCCGCCTTCGACTTCAAGGAGGCGCTGGAGAAGGTGGTCATCGACCTCAGCCACGCCCACATCTGGGATATCAGCAGCGTGGCCGGCCTGGACATGGTGGTGCTCAAATTCCGGCGGGAAGGGGCCCAGGTGGAGCTGTTGGGCCTGAACGAAGCCAGCGAAACCATCGTGGACCGCCTGGCCATTCACGACCAACCGGACGCTATGGACCGCTTCCTGGGCCATTGACCCGGGTGACCGCTGATGTTAGAGCGGGGTGGACCTTTTCCTCCCCCGCCTCCTGTAATGAGGACCTGCCATGAACAAGCTGATCGCCTTTATCGACGGAAGCCGTCATTCGGCCAGTGTGTGCGACCTGGCGGCCTGGATGGCCGGCCGCTCCGGGGCGGCGGTGGAACTGGTGCACGTCCTGGGTCGGCGCGAATCGGGCGACAACCAGGACCTCAGCGGCAACATCGGCCTGGGGGCCCGCAGCCACCTGCTGGAGAAAATGGCGGAACTGGATGCCCAGCGCGCCCAGGTGGCGCAAAAACAGGGCCGGGCGCTGCTAGAGGAAGGCGCCGCCCGGGTGGCGGCGGCCGGCGTGGAGACCGTCACCCACAAGCTGCGCAACGGTGACCTGCTGGACACCCTGCATGATTTCGAAAAGGAAGCCACCGTCTTTCTGATCGGCAAACGAGGCGAGGCCGCCCGCTATGCCCGGGATCACCTGGGCTCTAATCTGGAGCGGGTGGTGCGGGCGTCCTCCCGACCGGTGATGGTGGTGACCGAGGAAATTCGCCCCGTGCGCCGCTTCCTTTTGGCCTACGACGGCGGCCGCAGTGCCCGCGCGGTCGTGGACCACGTGGCCAACAGCCCCGTATGCCGGGGTCTGGAATGCCATCTGCTGGCGGTAAGCAGCGATCCGGAAAAAATGCGCAAGCCCCTGGCCGAGGCGGAAAGCCGGTTGCAGGGCGCGGGCTTTACGGTGGAAACGGCGGTGTTGCCCGGCGAACCGCCCGAAGACGTGATCCGCAACGCCATCCAGGAACGGGACATTGACCTGCTGGCGATGGGCGCCTACGGCCACTCACGGGTGCGCAACCTGATCATCGGTTCCACCACCACGGCACTGATCCGCTCCAGCCCGGTGCCGGTGATGCTGTTCAAGTAATGCCGTACAGAGCGGCAGGGGATGGGCCTGCCGCTCTGTGATTTTTTCCGTCCCGCCGCGCCGTTACGCGCCGCCGTTACCGGGGGTGCCCACGGCGGCGGCGCGGCTGCGTTCCATCACCTGCTGCGCCAGATAGGACGCGCCGTAGCGCCGCACGTTTTCCACCTCGTCATCGAACTGGCCGAAGTGGCGGTTTTCGTCGTTCACCAGCCCTTCGAACAGGCTTTTGGTGACGGAATCGGCGTGACTGGCGCACTGCTGGGCGAAGGTATTGTACATCTGGATGGCCGATTCCTCGGACTTCACCGCCCATTCCAGCATGCCGGCCACTTCATGGAGGGGCTCCACCTTGCTGTGGGCTTCCAGCACCACCTCGCCCTTGAGGAACAGGATGCGCTCGGCCAGCTTTTCGATGTGCATCATTTCCTCGATGGCGGTGCGCCGGAACAGGGCCGCCAGCAGTTCCACCCCCTGATCGTCGCAGTGGAAGTGAAAATACATGTACTGGTGCACGGCCGTCAGTTCGTCGGCAATGGCCCGGTTCAGCAGGTCGATGCTTTCCTGATACATGGGAAATCCCCCGTTTGTGGCACGCGATGCGCCGCCATGGTAGCCCAATAGGGGAGACACGCAACCACCCGCGACGGGAAATGTAACGCCCCCGCTCCTTTCCAAGAACGGGGGTGCGATCCGCTCTAGAGCCTATCGCGGTCAATGGGACCCATTTTCGGGGCCCATTGACCGCGTGAATCCGCTCTAAACCATCATGGCCTGGATGTAGGGCGGCAGCACGAAGCTGGCCGCGTGCACCGCCGGGGTATAGTACTGAGTGGCGAGGCTGAGGGGGGCGAACCGTTCCTCCAGGGTGGCCACGGGAGTCTGGCGCAGGGCGGGATCCTTGGCCGCCCACCCCAGGGTCATCAGCCCACCGACGTAGCTGGGCACCGCTACCAGATAGAACCCGGTATCGGCAAACCCGGCGGCCCGAAACCGCTGATAGCTGGCCGTGACCTCCCGGGGCTGCACCATGGGCACCCCGTTCTGGGTCACCAGCACCCCCCGATCCGTGAGGATACGGTGGCAGTCGCGGTAGAAGGCCTCCGTGAACAGGACTTCGCCCGGCCCCTCGGGATCGGTGGAGTCCACGATGATCACGTCGAAACGCTGATCGGTTTCCGCCACATACTTCAGGCCGTCGGTGATCAACAGCTCCGTGCGGGGGTTGTCGAAGGCGCCGTCGGACAACCCGGGCAGCCATTCCCGGCTCACCTCCACCACGGTGGAATCGATCTCCACCATGGTGGGGGCCACGCCGGGGTGGCGCAGGACTTCCCGCAGCACCCCGCCGTCACCACCGCCGATGATCAGCACCCGCGCTGCCGCCCCATGGGCCAGCAGCGGCACATGGGCCATCATCTCGTGATAGAAGGCTTCGTCCCGTTCCGTGACCTGGATCACGCCATCCAGGGTGAGCACCCGGCCGTAGGTCTCGTTCTCGAACACGGCCAGATCCTGCAGCCCCGTCTGGCGTTGGTGCAGCACCCGACCGACCCGGAACGACTGGGTCCAGTCGGGATGGAGGGTTTCCTCAAACCGCATCATGCGGTCAGCCCCCGCCGGTTCTCGGAAATGGCCATGTGCTCGGGCTGGAATCCCTGTTTCAGGATGGGCACGGCCGCGTGGGGCCGCGCCTCGCCGCACATGAAGATGTCCAGGGCGGCGAAGCCTTCCTCGGGCCACGTATGGATGCTGATGTGGGATTCCGCCAGCACCAGCACCCCGGTCACCCCACCGTTGGGGGTGAAATGATGCAGATGGGTGTGCAGCAGGGTGGCCCCGGCCGCCTGCACGCACTGAAGGAGCACATCTTCCACGTGGTCGATGTCGTCGAGCCGTTCCCCGCCCCACAGATCGAGCAAAAGATGCGTGCCCGCGAAGCGCAGGCCGTCCTTGTGGATGAAGTAGTCTTTGTCCCCCTCATGATCATTGGCCTCGGGGTCGGGCGCGATCATGGGCACCACGGCACCGGTGGCGCCGTGGACGGGAGAAGACACGGAAGGATTGTGGATGGTGCTCGGAACTGCTCCCGAGTTCATCCCCAGTCGGGTGGCCAGAGGCATTTTAACTCCCCACTCCTAACCAGCAGATGGACCAGAAGCCAAAACGCCAGGAGGGGACCAACCCTGCCCAGCGTTTTGGGACGAAGACGCACGCTTTGTTCCGCCGCTCACCCCGCCACCTGTTCCCGATGTTTTAACGACATTTCCCCCTCCGCGTGACCGCGCAAGGGGGACCGTGTGACATCGAACGGCGGCCGAACGGCAAGCCGACGCCATATGGATGTGACGGTAAGGGGCCGCCCAAGGTTCTGTAAAGTGAAAAATACGCCGGAATTCCGTTTTATCTCCCCTCAAAGGGCCCACCAGGAAGAAATACACCCCACTGAAATAAAAATACCATCATGCTGCCCCTGATGAAAACGGCGTGGCGTCTTGAATCAAGGACTTGGGGGCCACTCCCAAGTTGCCGACTCTCGAATTGTCACATTTCTGTCACCACTCATAACCGAAGGCGGCGATCTCGCGATGAAAGGCGGCGGCCACCCGTTGTCGCTGGGCCGGGGACAACACATCGCGATAGGAGGCCCGCTCGGCCCGGGCGCCCCCCTTGGCCCGGGCCGTGAGGGTGCCCGGGAACGGCAGGCTCAGATGGGCACAGACCTCAGCCAGCCCGCTATCCAGCGATTCGAACAACAGCACCCGATCCACCATGATGCGATTGTGCCGGTCCGCATAGAGCACCCAGTTGGTGGGCAATTTGCCCCGGGCAAAATAGTCGTCCAGGTCCCGCACCAGGCCGCGCTTTCGTTCCCAGAAATAGTGACTGACGGTCTTGTCCCAGGGATTGCGCTCCACGGCAAAGGTGAAATAGTCCCGCCACACCGCCGCGCCCACCCGGGGCCGCACATGGCGGGCGCCCAGATGTTCGGTGAAGCGGTGGCCCTTGACCGCCTGGGTCAGGCCCTTGCCTGGCTTAATGGGATTGTCCCCTGTCTGGGAGAGGAGCCCCTCCCACAGTTCCGGCAACGGATTGAAACGCCCCCGGTAATTGCGCGGCGTATGGCCGTCCTCCGCCGGCCAGATGGGGGTGATCACATCCGCCGGCCCGCACAGGGGCGACAGGAACTGTTCGATACTGGTGCCGGCGGTTTTGGCGGTCTTGATGAAGATGAATCGGTGCCGGTGGGAAATGATCATGAGAGAAAAGCCTTTGTTTCCCAGTCGAAGGTAGCGGGGTCGTGGGTGCCGGTGGCGGCCGCCAAGAGATAACGGGCCACGTGATCGCACCGGAACAGCCGGTAATAGTGGGCCCAGCCGCGCCGCCCCATATCCCGCCGCCGATCGGGATCGGCCATCAGGGTGCGTACCCACGCGAACAACTCGTCCTCTGTCCGGTAGTAGGCGATTTCCGTCTCATCGAAAAACGCCTGATAGCCGTTGGCCGCATCCATGAGAATGGTCTGACCGTTGCCGATCATATGCGCCAGCCGGTCGGAGGAATACAGGGACACATCATTGCGTCGGCTGAGATTAAGCCCCAGGGCCGTGGTGGACAGGGCCTCGGTATACGCGGCTCCCGTCAGGAAGGGATGCCCGGACATGCCGGGGTAGCGGCCGCGCAGCCCCGGCACGGCGGCCTCCAGCCGAGGAATCAGGGTCGCGGCACAGGTTTCCACCCCCCCATGCACCCGAACCAGCCGGTCATTCCCCACCCCCAGGAACAGATCCGCCTCGGGTGTGTCCAGATCGAAGGCCCGGCCGGGCTCCAACGCGGGATCCACGGCATTGGGCAGGAAAGCCACCGGCTGCCCCGGGGGCAGGTATTGCCCAATGGCGTCGGGGCCAGACGTCACGAACGTCATGTCCATGAAGGGACGGCGTCTTTCCAAGCGGACCACATTGTCGGCCTCAAACAGGGGGTCCACGTTCCACTGAGCCAGAATCACGCCCGGGCACACACCGCGCAATGCTGTGAACGTATCGCCTTCCATAAGATCCGTGTGACCGAACAGAATCATATCGGGCCGCAGCCAGCGGGCATAGTCCAGCAGACGGCGGTTGACCCCCCGTCGCCCCATTTTCGGGGAGAGAAACGGTGTGGCCGCCCGGGCCACCGACCGGTCGCAAAAATCGAACACATGGTGCCCCAGCCGAGTCAGCCCGTGCGACAATTTAAAGGCCATGCCGTGAAAGGCCGCCCCCTTGGGCCGGTGGCGGGGCATGAAGGCGAAGTTGGCCACGTGCAGAATGGTCAGAGCGGACATGGGGATTCCCGGAACAGCCATGAAGGATCGGGCCAAGGGTACGCGCCCCACCACCATCACCGCAACATTCTGACACAATGCTTGATTTGAGGTCCTGCGAACGGGGTGGTACGTCCAAGGTAACGCTTTCGGACAGACCAGCCCCGCTTTCGGACAGACCTGTCCCCAGTCGCAGGAGAGGACCATGCTCGACATCGCCATTCCCCCTCGGGAGGCTGCTCTGTCCGAGGAAAACGATCCTGCCCTGGCGGCTCAGCACACCCTGGCCGCTCCCGTGCATGGCAGTGGTGTGGGCTTGCATTCCGGCGTGCGCGTGGGCGTGACCTTGCGGCCCGCCCCTGCTGACACCGGCCTGGTGTTTCGCGTTCCCGGGGCCGACGGCACCGTGCATCGCCTGCCCGCCCTGTGGCACCAGGTGACCGATACGCGCCTCAACACCCGGCTGGGCGATCCGGCCCAGGCCAGTCTTGCCACCGTGGAACATCTGGTTTCGGCCCTGGCCGGCCTGGGCGTGGACAACGCGGTGATCGAGGTCACCGGTCCTGAAACCCCCGTCATGGATGGGTCCGCCCGCCCCTTCGTGGCCATGATCGACAGTGTGGGACTGGCGACCCAGGCGGCCCCGCGCCGTCCCATCCGGGTGCTGCGACCGGTGACGGTGCGCGATGGGGACCGCTGGGCCCGCTTGCTGCCCGCCACCGACGACGCCCTGACCGTGGACTTCGGCTTTGACTGGCAGGGGCGCATGCCCCACCACCGCATGCGCCTGACGGTCACGCCGGACGCCTATCGCGCCCAGGTGGCCGCCGCCCGCACCTTTGGCCGGTTGGAGGATGCCGAACGCCTGCGGGCCGCCGGTCTGGCCCGGGGCGCCTCGCTGGAAAACACTGTGGTGGTGGGAGGCGAAGGGGTGATCAATCCTGGCGGTCTGCGCTGCCCTGACGAATTCGTGCGCCATAAGGTGCTGGACGCGGTGGGCGACCTGGCCCTGGCCGGCGCCCCCCTGGTGGCCCGGTTCGAGGCGGAGGGCGCTGGCCACACTCTCAACAATCAGGTTTTGCACGCCCTCTTTGCCGATACCGCCAACTGGACCCAAGCCCCCCTGCCCCCATTGCAACGGCGCCGGGCGTGACCGCGTATTTGCCTGTACCGTCATTACAGCGATGACCGATGCCGTCTTGAGAGTCACTCGCTGTTTGTGTGGAGCTTGGTCATTCAACCAACAGACCTCCCTCCCTCCCCCACGCGAAACCGGTTGCACCACTGTCAAGCCACGGTATGCTGAACTGACACGGGGGACACAGGCAATGGTTCAGCGCACGCGATGGGCCGTTGCCGCAATCGAGGGTCGGGAACCATGGGTCTGCTCCCCACGCTGGCCATCACTTCGGTTTTGGCCATCTTCATTGTGCTGCTGATCGTCCTACTGTCCTACGTCTCCAACCTGGCCAAGCACGCCTATGACATCAAGATCGAGCTGCGCCAGGAAATGAAAAACGGCCTTAAAGCGCTGAACGAGGATATGGATAAGCGCAGCCGCTGGATGAAGCGGGAGGTAACCGAGGACCTGGAACGGGACCGTCAGGCCCAGGATAATCGTCTGGAACAGCGCCTTCAGACCGTGGAACGGGAACTACGCGAAGCCGTGGAAGGTCTGAATGCGGAAATGCAGCGCGACCGTCACGGGGTGGCCACCAGCCAGGATATGCAGGATGCCCGTATCGCCGCCCTGGAACGGGAAATCAAGCGTTTGAACCAAATGCTCATGATCTTGCAAAGCCTGATTCCCGAAGCCCCTCGCGCCCTGGCCCGCTATAACAAGCCGGCCGGCCCGCCCGCCGACAATGGCGACACCGCTGCAGACAAGACACCACAGGCGGCGTCTTCCTGACCCGCCGGAGGTTTTCATGACCGATCTCGCCCATACCGCCGCCCTGGTGCTGTTTTCCGGCGGACAGGATTCCACCACCTGTCTGGCCTGGGCCCTGGCGCGGTTTGGCCGAGTGGAAACGGTGGCCTTTGATTATGGGCAACGCCATGCCGTGGAACTGACCTGCCGGGAAAAGGTGCGTTCGGAACTCCACCGGCACTTCCCCCATTGGGGCGCCCGCCTGGGGGAGGATCATCTGCTGGAACTGCCCGCCCTGGCGGCCATCAGCGACACCGCCCTGACCCGCGACCGGGCCATTCAGGTCCAGGGCGACGGCCGTCCCGATACTTTCGTCCCCGGGCGCAATCTGCTGTTCCTCACCTATGCTGCGGCCCTGGGCTGGCGGCGAGAAACCGCCCATCTGGTGGGGGGCATGTGCGAAACGGACTTCTCCGGCTATCCCGACTGCCGCGACGACAGCGTCAAGGCCATGCAGGTGGCCCTGACCCTGGGCCTGGACCAGCGCTGTGTGATCCACACCCCCCTGATGTGGCGCGACAAGGCCGCCACCTGGGCCCTGGCCCACGATCTGGGGGGCGCTGTCCTGGTGGATCTGGTGGTGGAACATACCCACACCTGCTATCGCGGCGACCGCAACGTGCGCCATCCATGGGGCTACGGGTGCGGCACCTGCCCCGCCTGTTCCCTGCGTGCGGCCGGCTGGAATCGCTGGAAGGCATGAGCTACACCGTGAAGAGCCTGTTCCTGACCCTACAGGGCGAGGGGGTCCGCAGCGGTGAGGCAGCGGTGTTCCTACGCTTCGCCGGTTGCAACCTGTGGTCGGGCCGCGCCGAGGATCGGAACACCGCTGCTTGCCGCTTTTGCGATACGGATTTCGTGGGGTGTGACGGCCCCGGGGGCGGCCGCTATGCCGATGCGGAGGTCCTGGTCCGGGCGGTGGCCACCTGCTGGGCGGCGGGCGTGCCCACCCCACGGGGACGGCGGGTGGTCGTCACCGGCGGCGAACCCACCCTGCAGCTGGATACGGCCCTGTGCGCGGCGCTGCACGACGCGGGATTCACGGTGGCGGTGGAGACCAACGGCACCCACCCCGTGCCTGCGGGGGTGGACTGGATCACCGTCAGCCCCAAGGCGGGGGCGCCCCTGGCCCAGACCCGAGGCGACGAACTCAAGCTGGTCTGGCCGCAACCGGGCCTGACCGAAGCCGACCTGCCGGCATTGGAAGCCCTGACCTTCGATCATTTCCTGATCCAGCCCCGGGATGATGGGGATCTCGTCTCCCATCAGGCGGCTTGTGTGGCCCTGTGCCAGCGCCGGCCGCCGTGGCGTCTTTCCCTACAAACCCACAAGCTTCTGGGCCTGCCATGAGCACCTTCCTGGTCACCCGCCGTCTGGGCATCGACGCCGGCCACCGTATTGCCAGCCATGGTTCCAAGTGCCGCCACCTGCATGGACACCGGTACGAGATCGAGGCCACCTGCACGGCCACCCACCTCCACCCCGAGGGCGAACAGGCCGGCATGGTGTTGGATTTCGGCTTCCTGAAGGAAGCCATGGTGGCGGAAATCGACGTCCCCTGTGATCACGGCTTTATCGCCCACGCGGCGGATATTCCGCTGTTGCGCCTGTTCGCGCCGGTGCCGGCAACGGCGGACGCCTGGATCGCCACATTACAGGCCCGGGTCGGCCACGAGGGCTGGGCGTTGACCGAAGACACGGCCCTGAGCACCCAGCTCTACCTGATTCCCGATCCCCCCACCGCAGAAGCCCTGGCCCGGCACTGGTTCGGGCGCCTGGCCCCTCAAGTGAGCCGCCGCAGCCACGGCCTGGCCCGACTGACGCGGGTACGGGTGTGGGAAACCCCCAACAACTGGGCCGAATACAGCGAGGAAGAGGGGCGCGATCCGCTCTAAAACAAATGGATAAGGCGCTAATGTATGCCTTTCTGGCGCGGCAGGGTGGCAATGATGGCGGTCGTCACCAAGGCCAGCGCCGCCAGGCCCAGATAAAGCGGCAGGGCACGGCCCAAGGTGTCGTAGATCACGGACACCAACACCACGCCCACGGCGCTCACGCCAAAGGTGAGAATGAACTTCAGGCCATAGGCTAGGCCGCGGTATTGGGGCGGGGTATATTGGGCCACCAGGGCGTTTTCCAGGGGCTGGGCGGCCACGTTGAGGGACACCATCACCACCGCCATCACCAGCAGCGGCACGCCGGAAAACAGCGCCACCACCGCCAGCGCCGGCGCCTGGAGCAGGAACACCCACAGATAGACGGCGCGGAAGGCGTGGCGGTCGGCAAGACGCCCGGCCCACACCTGGAAGAAACCGGCCACCAGATAGACCAGGGCCACGGCTCCCCCCACGGCGCCCACACTGGCCGGTCCCGAAAGGTGGCTGCCCCACTGGCCCAGGGTACGGGCCAGATCTCCCTGCACCAGATGATCGGCAATCAGGCGCGGCAGACCGGCCTGGGTGGCCTGATATATGATCCCCCCAGCCACCAGGGCAAAGGCCAACACGGCATAGAGCCGCACCCGGTCGCGCCCCTTGCCGGGCGGGGGCGGCTCGGCGGTATGGGGCGGTTCTGGGATCAAGCCCCGCCCCAGCAGCCCCAGAAAGACCATTCCGGTAAGAAGCACTACCGCCCCGGGCACCAGGAAGGCCATGCGCCAACCGAAGGCGACGGTCAGGGCGCCGCCGGCGAGACCGCCGATCACGGGCCCCCAGGTGCCGAACAACCCGTTGAGTCCCAGCACCCGGCCCCGCTGTTCCGTGACCACGCCCACCAGCCAGGCGATCCCCACTGGGTGGTAGATGCTGCCGAACAGGCCGATGAGGGTGAGGCCGGCCATCATCTGGGCGGGGCTGTGGGCCAGCCCGGCCAGGAGGGCCCCGCCCCCCACGCCGAAGAAAAACAGGCTCATCATGCCGGTGCGTCGCCAGCGATCACCGAGCACACCGACCACCGGCGCGGCCACCCCGAACAGGATTTTGCCCGGCAGGATGAGGGTGAGCACGGCGGCATAGGAAAGATCAAACACCGTCGGCAGGGTGAGGGCCACCACGAAGAACAAAGGCTCGAACATGTGGGAATAGACATGGCCGAGCCCGGCGAACACCTGGGGCATCAGGGGGCGGTTCATGAACAGAACTCTCCGGGAACAATCGGTGGGAGCGGCCATACCTTTGCGGTGTTGAGACCGGAATAGGCCGCCAATATCCTCTCCTCCTGGGGGAGGGTCATTTCATGAGCCTTACAGGCCCCCGCGACGGCTCATGAAATAAGCTTAGAGCCTATCGCCGTCAATGGGACCCATTTCTGTGGCCCATTGACGGCGTGAATCCGCTCTAAAAAACCCGAAAGCCGCACCTTGTAAAAGGAGCGAAAAATTTTTGGAAAAAAATAACAACTTTCTGGGTTGTTCCGCCTCTGACATCCCTACTTTCATTGGCCAAGAGACACTTGCGCCCCTGAGTCTGGGCTTGAGGCTGCCGTTCCCTGGTTCATCGGGCCAATTGGACAGCACCTGCATGTTTTTTCTCTTCCCCTACGCCCTGTGAACGCTAGAATTTGCCAAGAGCAGGCTACAATCAGCCGGGTCGCTCCCTATGGGCGCAAGGAAACTGCTTGACGATCGTCAACCGGGCATCACGATCCGGGAACATGCCACCGTCATAAAGAGCGGGAATGCGGCTCCGGGAAAGAAGATGGCGCGGAACCATCGCCACCAGCCACCACAAGGGGGAAATGCAGTGGAAAAGGCGAAGAGCCTCTTCGAAACGCTCCTGACACAGGTGCTGGGCGACATCACCCTGCACGAGTTCGTGGATTTGCTGGATCCCCGCGGGCTCTCCACCCTGCTGCAACGGCGGCGGGCCACGCTGATTATTTCCCGGGTGCGCATGGTGGCGGGTTTGTTTGCCATCCTGACGCCCATATGGATTGTTTTTGATCTCTATTTCTTCACCTGGCCCACGTGGGGCGAGCTGGCAGGACTGCGGCTGGCAGCCACCGCCGGATTCGCTTATCTGGCGCTGGGCTATCGCACCAAGGCCGATGCGGCCCATGCGATCCGGTCCATCGCCCTGCTGCTGCTGATTCCCACTCTGTTCTTCATCATCGTCAATCCCGTGCTGGCCTATAACGGCCCCATGTCGGAGGTGGGCCGCATCGTCGCCATGGGTTATGCCTTTCTGCCCTTCGTGATGGTGGCGGGCCTGGCGGTGTTTCCCATCACCGCCGCCGAGGGCTTTTTGCTGGCCTTTCCGCTGGTGGTGGCCCAGGGGCTGGTCACGGCGCTGGACTTCGATGTCATGCCCTTTGCCTCCTACTTCGCCGCCCTATGGCTGCTGATGCTGATCGGGTTGGTGGCGGTGCTGTCGGGCATGAGTCAGTTGCATTTCATGAGCCAACTTGTGGGCCAGACCGCCCGCGACGGCCTGACCCGCGCCTTCACCCGCCGCATCGGCGAGGAACTGCTGGACCTGCAATTCCGTCACGCCGAACGCCAAAGCATGTCCTTGTGTCTGGCCTTCATCGACCTGGATCACTTCAAGTCGGTGAACGATGTCTACGGGCACGAGGAGGGGGATGCCACCCTGCGCAAGGCCGCCCAGGCCCTGAGCCATACCCTGCGCCGTCAGGACATCATCATTCGCTGGGGGGGCGAGGAATTCCTGGTAGTGATGCCGGGCACCGACGCCCGGGGCGGTCGTATCGCCGTGGAACGCCTGCGCGCCAACGGCTTCGGCCTGCGTCCCGATGGCACCCCGCAAACGGCCAGCATCGGCCTGGCCGAACGGGGCCACGACGGCATTGGCGACTGGCAGGTGCTGGTGGAACGGGCCGATCAGCGCATGTATCACGCCAAGCAGTCGGGGCGTGATCGGGCGGTCATTTGCGATGATGTGATGCTGGACTCGCCCACCCTGGCCGGCACGGTGCAGGACCCGCCCACCGGCGAGGGGACCGGCGATTCCACGGACCCGGCGCCGGACACGGAGGGCCCCGACGATCCCTCGCCCAAGGTCTAAAACGATCGGCTCTAATTCAAATGGATAGGCTCTAGAGCGGATCGCGCCCAATCGGGTTCACGCTGTGAACCGGATTGGGTGCGTGAATCCGCTCTAATTCAAATAGATAGAGCCGATTCACGCGGTCAATGGGACCAATTTCTGGATCCCATTGACCGCGATAGGCTCTAGGGCAGGAACTGCTCCTTGAGAATCCGCTCCTCAAGGTTATGTTCGGGATCATGCAGCAGCAGGGCGGCGCGGCTGCGGTCCTCCCGCACCCACACCTTGTGCACATCGCGAATCTCGGTGAAATCGGCCACGGCGCTCACCGGGCGCTTTTCCGGTTCCTGCACAGTGAAGGTAACCTGGGCCCGGTGCGGCAGCAGGGCCCCCCGCCAGCGCCGGGGCCGGAAGGCGCTGATGGGGGTCAGGGCCAGCAGCTCCGCGCCGATGGGCAGAATAGGCCCCTGCGCCGAGAGATTGTAAGCCGTGCTGCCCGCCGGGGTGGCCACCAGAACGCCATCACAGATCAGTTCCGACAGGCGTTCCACGTGATCCACGGAAATGCGAATCTTGGCCGCCTGCCGGGTTTCCCGCAGCAGCGAGACCTCGTTGAAGGCGTGGGCCACGTGGCGCCCGCCGTGCATGTCCTCCGCCTCCATGCGCAGCGGATGAATGGCCACCAGATCGGCCTGGTTCAGGCGCCGAATCAGGTGTTCTTCCCGATACTCGTTCATCAGGAAGCCCACACTGCCCCGATTCATGCCATAGATGGGCACGCCGCGTTCCCGGTGGGTGTGGAGGGTCTCCAGCATGAAACCGTCTCCCCCCAGGGCCACCACCACATCGGCGATGTCCGGCGCCACCGGCGGATAGAGGCTGGCCAGACGGGCCTGGGCCTCCACCGCCGGCTGACTATCGGCGGCCACCAGGGCCAAGTGGCGGATACTGCGGTGCTGGGGCATGAGAGGTCTCGCCACGGTGCGGGATGCGGCCGCGAGTATAATGACCACACCGCCCCAGCGGAACCATGGAGGCGCGGAACCATGAAGGCACCGCTGCGGGTTAAGGGTTTGTAGAGCCTTGACGGGCTAGGGTTGTGACACTCGGGGCGGGTCCGCGGGCAAGGGTGTCCGCGCGTCGTCCTACTCTCGTGACCACAACAGGAAGGCCCACTCATGATTTCCGCACCTTCCCATGCCCCCGCCGCCCCGCGTGCCGCCGCCCGTGTTCGGACCCTGATGTGGCGCGGTGGTGTGGTGCTGGCCGTGGCGGCGACCCTGGGGGCCTGCGACACCACCCGCCGGGTGCTGAGCGAGGTGCCGTCCCACGGCGGCGGCACCAGTGGCGAGATGCCCACCTATCAGGTCGGGGACCGGCTGATCTATGACGAACCCAGCCAGTCCCGCGAAGTGATCCAGATCGTGGACAAGGACGTGATCCGCTGGCGCCTGGGCAACGGAACCATGAGCACCACCCGCAACCCCTTCGTGCCGCCCTTCAAATGGGCCGGACTGGCCAGCGGCGGCGGTGGCGGGACTCAGCAGATGGGCGGCAGCCCCGACCGCTTGTTCCCCCTGCGCCCCCACAACCGGGTCACCTTCACTTCCCAGGGCGGCAATGAACGCGGCGCCACCTGGACCCTGAACTGGACCTGTAGCGTGGCCGGCGCGCCGAACCGCACCCAGGTCCCCGCCGGCACCTTCGACACCTGGGAAGTCACCTGTAGCAACGAGATGATGCGGCAGGTCTATGCCTACGCGCCCAAGATTGGCTACTGGGTACAGAAACAGGAAACTCGGCAGGGCCAGAATCCTGTCACCGTCTCCCTGGTGGATTTCCGTCGCTACGGCTTAACGCCCAGAGACATCGGCGGCGGGGGTCCGGCCACGGCGGGCGGCGCCGGCCAGGGGATGCCGCCCTCGGATCCCTATGCCCAGCCGCAGCAGCCGCCCGTGGCGGTGATGGAGGAAGAGGACGTGTTCGTGGTGGATGCCCCGGGCAACGCCGCCGGCGGCCCCCGGGAAATCATCGGCCTCAACGCCTCGGAAACCGTGGTCAACGCTGACGGCAGCAGCGAGACCCTCCAGGTGACGGAAGTGGAGGAGGTCTACTACGACCGGGATCCCTCCGGCGCCTGGGGAATCCAGGTGGGCTCCTTCCGCGCGCCCACCAACGCCGAAACGGCCCGCGAGCAACTCGAGGCCCAGTACCCGGGCTTCTTCAGCGGCATGCAGTTCCGGGTGGCCGAGGCGACCATTCCCGGGCGGGGTGAATTCTTCCGCCTGATCACCGGTCCCTTCACCTCCAAGGCCGAGGCCGCGCGCAAGTGCGCCAATTTTAAGAGCCGGGGCCACGACTGTCTGCCCAAACCCTTCCCGCGGTAAGCCGCGCCGGGCGCCAGGGGCTTCCCCTGGCGCCCTTTTCCTTCCCAATCACGGAGACTTCCATGCGTTTGCCCCGTTTCGCGTTCACGCTGTTGTTGCCCACCGCCCTGCTGATGACCGCCCCGGCCGGCGCCGAAGACATCGCGCAGGAAACCATGCGTCTCAAGGCCTCCGATACCGTGGTCAACGCCGACGGCAGTCGCGAGACCATGAGCGTTTCCGAGGTGCGCACGGTCTATTACGATCACGATCCCTCGGGCGATTGGGGCATCCAGGTGGGCTCCTTCCGTGCCGAGTCCCACGCCGAAGAGGCCCGCGCGCAGTTCCGCGCGCAGTTCCCGGAGTTCTTCTCCGGCCTGCAATTGCGCATTGCCGAGGCCAACATTCCTAACCGGGGCATTTTCTTCCGCCTCATCGCCGGTCCCTTCGCCACCGAGGGCGAGGCCGCCGGCACCTGCGAACGCTTCAAACGCTGGGGCCACAACTGCCTGGCCAAGCCCTTCCCCCGGTAAAATGGATCGTCCTTGCCGTGACGGCGGCGGGGGGCTACCGTGAGTCTCGACAGCGGTCGCCGTCCCCACCGTCACGGAGGATCCCCATGATGGGTACCTGGCATCCTGTGCGCCTGATTCTGTTCCCTGCCCTGCTTGCGGCCGGCCCGGCCCTGGCCGCCGACAAACCCTCCTGCGAACAGGCGCGACACGCCTGCGAGGTGCATTGCATCGAAACCTATGCCGGGAACGATGCCGCCCGCGCCGGCTGCCGCGCCCGCTGTGCCAGCGAACAGGCTGCCTGCACCGCCGCCAGCGGCGTCAAGGAAGGGGGCGGCTGGATACAGGAAAAGGGCCAGGGGGTCGGCGACTTTCTGGGGGGCTTCCTGGGCCGCAAACCGCAGCCCCAGCCCACCCCGCCCCGGGATCTCACCCCTGGCGGTGCCCTGCCCGGAGACACGTCCAGCGGCGACGGCACCACGCTGTAATCACACCGCCCGTTTTCCCACCCCGAATCGGGAGCCGGCCCCATGGCCCTGACCCCCATGGCCCTGACCCCCATGGCCCTGACCCTAAGCGACTCCACCCTGCTGCGGGAACAGGCGTACGTTGACGGCGCCTGGGTCCCGGCGGCCGATGGCGCCACCCACGGGATCACCAATCCCGCCTCCGGGGCGACGTTGGCCCGGGTGCCGGCCATGGGCACGGCCGACGCCGAGACCGCCATCGCGGCGGCGGCGGCGGCATGGCCAGCATGGCGCGCACGCACGGCCAAGGAACGCGCGGGGCTGCTGCGGGCGTGGCACGACCTCATCCTGGCCCATGGCGAGGATCTGGCCCGGATGATGACGGCGGAGCAGGGCAAGCCCCTGGCCGAATCCCGAGGCGAGGTCACCTATGGCGCCAGCTTCGTGGAGTGGTATGCCGAGGAAGCCAAGCGTATGACCGGCGAGGTGCTGGCCCCAGCCGCCGCCGGCAAGCGCATGCTGGTGCTGAAGCAGCCGATTGGCGTGGTGGCGGCCATCACCCCCTGGAACTTTCCCCTGGCCATGATCACCCGCAAGGTGGCTCCGGCCCTGGCGGCGGGGTGCCCGGTGGTGGTAAAGCCGGCGGAGGCCACGCCGCTCACCGCCCTGGCCCTGGCGGAACTGGCCCACCGGGCGGGGCTGCCGGCGGGGGTGTTTAACGTGCTCACCACCGCCGATCCCAAGGCCGTGGGGGCGGAACTCACCCGCAACCCCACGGTGCGCAAGCTGTCCTTCACGGGCTCCATTCCGGTGGGCAAGCAGCTCATGCGCGACTGCGCCGACACGGTGAAGAAGGTCTCCCTGGAACTGGGCGGCAACGCCCCCTTCATCGTGTTCGATGACGCCGACCTGGAGGCGGCGGTGAGCGGCGCCCTGGCCTCCAAATACCGCAACACCGGCCAGACCTGCATTTGCGCCAACCGCATCCTGGTGCAGGACGGCATCTACGACGCCTTTGCCCAACGGCTTGCGGCACGGGTGGACACCCTGAAGGTGGGCGCGGGCGACGAGGACGGCGTGACCCAGGGGCCCCTCATCAACGCCGCCGCCCTGGAAAAGGTGGAGCGCCTGGTGGCCGACGCCGTGGCACAAGGGGCGCGGGCCCTGTGTGGCGGCCAGCGCCACGCCCGGGGCGGCACCTTCTACCAACCCACGGTGCTGGTGGACGTGACGCCCACCATGGCCCTGGCGCGGGAAGAGATTTTCGGCCCCGTGGCGCCCCTTTATCGTTTCCGGGACGAGGCGGAAGCGGTGCATCTGGCCAATGACACGCCCTATGGTCTGGCGGCCTATTTCTTCAGCCGGGATGTGGGCCGGGTGTGGCGCGTGGCGGAAGCCCTGGAATACGGCATCGTCGGCGCCAACGAGGGGTTGGTCTCCACGGAGATGGCGCCCTTCGGCGGGGTGAAGGAAAGCGGCCTGGGACGCGAGGGCGCGGCCCAGGGCCTGGAGGAATTCGTGGAAGAAAAGTACGTGTGTCTGGGTGGATTGGGGGACTGAGGCATGAGCCAGTACGATTACGACCTGCTCACCATCGGCGCCGGCTCGGGCGGGGTGCGGACCAGCCGCCTCACCGCCGCCACCGGTAAGCGGGTGGCGGTGGTGGAGGCCAGCCGCTACGGCGGGACCTGTGTCATTCGCGGCTGCGTGCCGAAAAAACTGTTGTGGTACGGGGCCCACATGGGCGACGACATCGCCGATGCCGTCGGCTATGGCTGGCAGGTGGAAACCGCTCACCACGACTGGCCGGCGCTGATGACGGCCAAGGATCAGGAAATCAGCCGTCTGGAAGGCATTTATCAGCGGCTGTTGCGGGAGGCCGGCTGCACGCTGATCAATGGCCGCGGCCGGGTCGTGGATCCCCACACGGTGGAGGTGGACGGCCGCACCTACACGGCGGAACGTATCCTGGTGGCCGTGGGCGGTCGCCCGGCGCTGCCGGCGGTGCCGGGCATCGAGCACGCCCTGACCTCCAACGAAGCCTTGGAGCTGCCCACCCTGCCCAAGCGCTTGGTGGTGGTGGGCGGCGGCTACATCGCCGTGGAGTTCGCCGGGGTATTCAGTGCCCTGGGGGTCGAGGTGACCCAGATTCTGCGTGGCGACGCGGTGCTGCGCGGCTTCGACCAGGATGTGCGCGCCGCCCTGATGCGGGAACTGGCCACCCGGGGGATCACCGTGCAGTGCGGCAGCGTGGTGCGCTCCATCGAACGCCTGGAAGACGGCACCTTGTCCCTGCGTCTGGCCATGGGCGAGACGGTGGAGACGGATGCGGTGCTTTATGCCACCGGCCGCGTGCCGGCCACCGAGGGTCTGGGCCTGCAGGAAGCCGGCGTGGCCCTGGATCCCAAGGGCGCGGTGATCACCGACGACCTGTTCCGCACCTCGGTGAGCAGCATTTTTGCCCTGGGCGACGTGACGGACCGGGTGAACCTGACCCCGGTGGCCATCCGCGAGGCCATGGCCTTCGTCTCCACCTACATCCGGGGCGAGCCGGTGCGCGTGGACTATGACCTGATTCCCACGGCCGTGTTCAGCCACCCGCCCATCGGCACCGTGGGCCTGACCGAGGCCGAGGCGCGGGAACAGGGCCGGGCGGTGGACATCTATGTAAGCCGCTTCCGGCCCATGCGCCACACCCTGTCCGGCCGCGACGAGCACACCATGATGAAGGTGATCGTGTGTCGGGAAACAGACCGGGTGCTGGGACTGCACATGGTGGGGCTGGACGCACCGGAGATCACCCAGGGCTTTGCCGTGGCCATGAAGGCGGGCGCCACCAAGGCCCACTTCGACGCCACCGTGGGCATTCACCCCACCTCGGCGGAGGAATTCGTCACCATGCGCGAACCCCGCCCCGACCCTTGTCCGTCACGGGACGAGTAGCGTCACCTACGAAACCGGACCGCGAGGTAACGTTCCAGAGCCACCGCCCCTCTCCCGCCACAAGGCTCGCAGGGCCGTTTCCAGGTGGCGGGCGAAGCGGGGACCGTCGCACAGGGCAGACCCGGCCACCCGAAGCCGCAGCTCCGCCCGCAAGCGCCGCAGCGCTGCCCGGCCGGCCGCCGTGTCCAGCGCTCGGGCACGGGCGATGAGGGTGTCCTCGTCGGCACAGATCCAGTCGGCCGCCATCCCCGCCGCCGTCAGGTGGGCGGCGGCGTGGCGGCCGCTCATGCCCGACCCCGGCACCGTCAGCACCGGCACCCCCATCCACAAGGACTCGCACGCCGTCAGCCCCGCGCTATAGGGCCAGGCATCCAGCATCACATCCACCCCTTGATAGAGGGCCAGGAACGCACGGTGCGGCCGAGGCCCGGTGAACGCCAGTCGCGCCGGGTCCAGCCCCGCCGCCCCCGCTCGTTCGCGCCAGTGGGCCACCAGGGCCGGCTCGTCAAACCCCCGTCCCGCGAACACAATCCGCGCCTTTGGCACCGCCGCCAGCACCCTGCCCCACCGGGCCAACAAGACCCCGTTGATCTTGGCCGGGGCATGAAAGGCGGCAAA
>CAZHRQ010000042.1:0-20576 GCA_964535075.1 uncultured Rhodobacterales bacterium
AATCAGCAGCGCCACCCGGGCGGTCATGGCCGGGTTGAACAGGTTCTGGCCCAGGCCGCCGAACACATGCTTGCCCACCACGATGGCGAACAGCCCGCCCACCACGCCGATCCACCACGGTGCCCAGGGCGGCAGGGTCATGGCCAGCAACCAGCCGGCCACCAGGGCGGAGCCATCGCCCACGCCAGCCCGCACCGATCGTCCGGCCAGCGCCAGGCTAACCGCCTCCGCCACCACCGCCGTGCCCACCGTCACCAGCCACAGGAACAGGGCAGGCCAGCCGAAATTCCAGAGCCCCCACAGGGTGGCGGGCGTCAGGGCCACCATGACCCAGCCCATGACCCGTCGAATATCCAGGGCCGCGTGGGTATAGGGCGCCCCTACCTCCGCTCCACCACTCATGACGACGCCTCCGCCTTGGGTTCCTGCTGATCCGATGAGGGCTCGGAGGGGGCCGCGGCAGGGGTTTCCGCGGCGGCTTCCCGGGCGGCCTTGGCGGCGCGGGCCTTTTCCTTCTGGGCCAGCAGCCGGGCCTTCTTTTCCGCTTCCTGTTTGGCGATGCGTTCGGCGCGGCGTTCGGCCACTTCCTTCAGGAGGTCATTGCGCTGACGTTCGTTCTGCAGCGCCTTCAGCCGACCCTTGGCATAGTTGAAGTATTGGGCCAGGGGAATGTGCGACGGACAAATGAAACTGCACGAGCCGCAGGAAATGCAGTCCTGCACGCCGATGCGGGCGGCGGCCGCCAGCTTTTCCTTGCGGATCAGGCCGGCCATTTCCACCGGCACCAGCCCGCAGGGACAGGCGGTGACGCAGCGGCCGCACCGGATGCAGGATTGGGCCGGGCGGCGGCGGGTTTCCTCGGCGGTGAGGGCCAGCAGGCCGTTGATGCCCTTCACGGTGGGGACGTCGGTCCCCGGCAGGGGTTGCCCCATCATGGGCCCGCCGGCCACCAGGCGGGCCGGTTCTTCCTTCAGGCCGCCCCGGGCGGTGAACACGTCTTGCACCAGGGTGCCGAGCGGCACTTCCAGGTTGCCGGGGTCGGCCACGGCGCCGCCGCTGACGGTGATCACCCGGGAAATCAGGGGTTCGCCATGGCGTACGGCCCGGTGCACGGCGCGGGCGGTGGCCACGTTGTGCACCACCACCCCCACATGGGCGGTGAGGCCCCGGGCAGGGGTCTCGCGCCCGGTGATGGTATGCACCAGGTGACGTTCCGACCCCATGGGATAGCGGCTGGGAATGCCGATGATGCGGATGTCCGTGTAGGCCTCGGCCGCCTTACGCATGGCCGCCAGCGCCCGGGGTTTGTTGGTTTCGATGGCCACCAACGCCATCTGGACCTCCAGGGCGTAACGCATGATGTGCACGCCGTCGAGGATCTCCTCGGTGTGCTCCTGCATCAGACGGTCGTCGGTGGTGAGATAGGGCTCGCACTCGGCGCCGTTGATCACCAGGGTGTCCAGGTCATAGGTGTCGCGCAGGGTGAGCTTCACCGCCGAGGGGAAGCCGGCGCCGCCCAGGCCCACCACGCCGCATTCCCGGACCCGGCTGCCCACCGCCTTGGGGCCGGCGGCCAGGGGGTCCAGGGGGGGCGGCAGATCGTCCCATTCCTCCAGGCCGTCGGGCTCCAGCACCAGGGTGGCCTGGGTCAGTCCCGAAGGGTGGGGCGCCTTGTGGGGATGGATGGCGGTCACCGTGCCGGAGGTGGGCGCATGCACCGGCGCCGACACCGAGGCCGACGGCGCCGCGATGAGCTGGCCTTTGCGCACCCGTTCTCCTGGGGCCACCAGGGGCGTGGCCGGCGTGCCCACGTGCTGTTGCAGCGGCAGGTACAGGGTACTGGCCGGGGTCATGCGGGCAATGCCCTTGTGGGCGGTGATCTTGCGTTCCTCGGGGTGAACGCCGCCGCGCACCCGGAACAGCTTCATGTTCCCCATGATCCGGTTCCTCGTCTTCCGTCAGCCTGTGGGAGTCAGTGCCGGGCCTGGCCGGGCTTGGGCCAGTGCCACGTTTGCAGGGTCACCGGGACCGGGCGCAGCTCGATGCACTCGGTGGGGCATACCGGGGCGCATTTGCCGCAGCCATGGCAGTAATCGCTGATCACCGTGTGCATGCTCTTGGGTCCGCCCAGGATGGCGTCGGTGGAGCATTCCCGCAGACAGCGGCTGCAGCCAATGCACAGATCCTCGTTGACGAAGGCCAGGACCGGTTCGGCATCCGCCGCCTCGGACAGGTCCACGCTCACGCCCAGCTTGTCGGCCAGGGCCTGGGCCAGGGCGGTGCCACCGGGGGGGCAGAGGGTCACGGCGGCCTCGCCACTGGCCAGGGCCTCCGCCGCCGGGCCGCAGCCGGGATAGCCACACTGGCCGCACTGACTGCCGGGCAGCATGGCCTCGATTTCCTCTTGCAGCGGATTGCCCTCCACCCGCAGGTAGCGGGCCGAAACCCCGAGCAGGGTGCCCAGGGTGACGCCGAGGGCGGTCAGGGTGCCAATGGCCGCGAGCATGACAAAGGCTCTCCCGAGCTGGTGTTGTTGTTCCCCCTGTCTTGGGCAGGGTGATGAACGGTGACGGTACAGACGGAAAGCAGGTTTCGTGCCAGCTTCCCGGGTGGCAAGCAACTAGCCGATGCTCAGAAACATCACGGTGAAGGGCCACAGGGCCGGGGCCAGGGGCATCACCGCCGGTCCGCCCAGGGGCGCCCCCATCAGTCCGGTAGCGAAGGGGCCCAGAGCAGCCCCAAAGGTGGCAAAGAGGAGCACAGACATCACCATGTGTTTCCTTGTTGTCCCCACGGCGCCCAGTTTGCCGCGGGTTTCTGGATCATCAGCCCATCGGATCATCAGCCCATTCCGGCAAAGCCCATGAAGGCCATGGCCAGCAGGCCGGCCGTGATGAACCCCACGGGTGCCCCGGCGAAAGGGGCCGGGACCTCGCCCAGGCTCAGACGTTCCCGCAGGCCGGCGAACATCACCAGCACCAGGGCAAATCCCAAGGCCGAGCCGAAGCCGAACAACAGGCTTTCCACAAAGGTGTATTCTTCCTGGATGGTCAACAAGGCCACGCCCAGCACGGCGCAGTTGGTGGTGATCAAAGGCAGGAAAATGCCCAGCACCTGGTAAAGGACCGGCGAGATCTTGCGGATCACCATTTCCGTGAACTGAACCACCGCCGCGATCACCACGATGAAGGCGACGATACGCAGCACCTCCAACCCCAGCGGGACCAGGACCAGCGTTTCCAGCAGCCAGGACAGCGCGGCGGTGAGGGTGAGCACAAAGGTGGTGGCCAAGCCCATGCCCACGGCGCTGTCCAGCTTGTTGGACACCCCCATGAAGGGGCACAGACCCAGAAATTTCACCAGCACCACGTTGTTCACCAGTGCCGTGGCAATGATCAGCATCACCAGATCCTGCATCATCGGCCCGCCCCCTCCTGCATTCTGTCCGTGTCTTTGTGTGTGTGTCGTGCGGCCTGTCACATTCCGGACAGAACCCATGTTGCCCTACGCCGGCGGGTTTCCGCCCTGATATTTCTCCGGTGCCACCGTGGAGTCCGTGGGCAAGGGCGGGCAGGCGGCTTCCGGCGCCCGGCGCAATACGATGGGGACCACACCGGCCGCCAGCTGCCGGCTCACCTGCCGAGCAGCCAGGGCCCCCAGCGCGAACCCGAGCCCCGTGCCGGCAAGCGCCCCCAGCGTGCCCAGGGAACCCGCCGCGACCGCGCCCAGCACCAGGCCCAGCAGCGGCAGGCCGTAGACGGTGGCCGAGGCCCGCAACAGCGCCGCCGGCGGCAGGCCCACCACCACCGGGTCGCCCACCCGGGCGTTGAAGTCGTCTGCCACGGCGAAGCGGCGTGTGGGCTTGCCGGCGGTCTCTCCCAGCACCGACAGGCCGCAGTGATTCTTGTCGGCACAGCCGCCGCACCCGCTGCGGGGCCGAGCCTCCAGCCATGCGGTGCCGTTCTCCACCGCCACCACCCGGGCCACGGTCTCGATCAGGGTCGGTTCCTCGTCGGGAAGGATGACCATGCCAAGCCTCAAAGGAAGCAGTAGGGGTCGGTCAGCCAGCCCTCGAGGATGGCCAGGTCGCCGGCCGGCAATCCGGGGCCGCCGGGGTGATGATGCAGAAAAGCCTCGTGGGCCTGCAATACAGCGCCATAGGGGGCATAGTGCCGTGCCACCTGGGCGAAATACCACGCCATGGTGTAGCCCACCGCCCGGTCATAGTCGCTGAGCAGACGCAGCAGAGCCTTTTCATCCGGGGCTTCCCGGACCAATGGCAGAGGCAGACGTTCCGCCGCCACCGGTCGGGCTTCCAGCAGGTGCTCGCCCCGGGGGTCCTGATAGGGCTGCAATTGCAAGGCCCAGTGATCGCAGAACCGGGCCCGGCCGGCACTGGTGGCCTCCCATTCCTCCACGAAACGACGGAAACGGGGATCGCCTCGATGGTCGGTGGTCAGGCGCGGCGCCAGTGCCGCCACGTCGGTCACCCCCTGCACCTCATAGCGGGCCGGGCCGAGGGTCCCCCCTCTTCCGCCCCCGGTGGCCGGATCCACGAAGTCCACCAGCATGTCGGGCAGCGGTTCCTCGGGAAGCAGGGCGCGGTGGACACGTTCCTCCACCACGTCCACGGCCACTTGCAGGAAATCCAGGGGAGCGGGTCCCGTGGGCACGGTAAGGTAGACGGTGCGCCCCTCGCGCCGGGTGACGTAGGCCTCCGTTTCGGCGTGCTGGGCATAGAACGCCTCCAGGTCGCCACCGGTTTCCGCCAGGATCCAGGTTTCCAGGTCCTCGGCCACGGTGGCGCCCCGGCCGTCGATAACCCGGCCCAGACGGTACCAGGCTTCGTCCCGGGCCACCGGTTGCAGGGCAGGGCGGTTCAGGGCCCCGGCCAGGGCCGCCGCCAAGGGGGCATGGCCGGGCACGGGCACCAGATCGGCACAAACAGGGGTCAGGGTTTCGGGGGCGGGCAGGGAACTCATGCGGCGTCGCCCCCCTGCCAGCGGTGACGGCGGCCGTCGGCGGCCACCACGTGCGCGGTCACGGACGCGGGCAGCCCGGCCATCAGGGCCGGCCCCTGGGCCAGCGGCGTGGCGCCCAAGGCGGTGGAGAGGGCATCGGCCGTGGTGCCGTCCCGGGCCACCACGCTCACGCTGGCCGGCCCGTCTCGCACCACGTCGCCGCTGCGGGGATCGAACAGGTGGTGGAACCGCCCCTGGCCATCCAGAACGGTGCCATAACCGCCGGAGGTCGCCACCGCGTGATCGGCCGGCAGGTCGAGCCCGAACAGGGGCGTGTCGGGCCGGGCCGGATCGGCGATGCCGACCCGCCACGGCCGTCCCTCGGGATGCGCACCCACCGCCCGCGGTTCCCCCACGTCCACCAACACATGCGCCAGACCCGCGTCCCGCAGGTGGGCCGCCAGGATATCCCCGGCATGGCCCTGGGCGATGCCGTTGAGAGTCACCGCCATGTCCGGACCGTCGAACCACACCCGGCGCTTGGCGGGGTCCAGGTGCAGCCGGCGCCAGTCCACCCGCGCCGCTGCCGCGCGAACGGCCGCCGCCGAGGGGCCGGCGGAATCGGCGCCCGCGGCGGCGAAATGGGTGAAATAGAGGTGCCACAGGGGCTGAACGGTCGGATCAAAGGCGCCGCCGGTGCGGGCCGCCAGGGCCCGGGCGTGCCCCAACAGGGTCAGCAGGGCGGGCGGCGCCTCTTCCAGCACGCCGGTGCGGTTCAGGCGGGCCAGGGCGGAATCCGCGCGATAGAGACTGAAGGTGGCTTCCATCTCTCGCAGCAGGGTCACGCACTCGGCCACCAGCCGCCGGGCGGTGGCCGCCTCCGGGTGATAGAGGGTGAGGCTGGCGCGGGTGCCGAAGGCGGTGCCCTGCCAGTGATGGGCTTGGGCCGCGCGCCCGGGCAGCAGGCCCAGCGCCAGGGGCGCGGCGGCGGTGGCGGCAAGCAGAGTCAGGGTGCGGCGGCGGCCGAGACGGGAAAGCATCGCGGATACGGGCCCCATGCGCGAGGGTTGCCACATTTATAGGCAACGCCGTTTGTTGAACATGATTTGAGCATATTAGCACAGCCTTTTCCACAGTGCAGCCATAAACAGCACGGGGGTATGGGAATCCCTGCGCGTCATGAGGGATTGGCTGGGTCTCCGGAAGGCTGGTTTATTCCGGCAGGATGATATGGGGCACGAAGCGGGAGAGGTCCTCGGTGATGGGGTTGCGGTCTTCCCGCAGGCCCATGCCGGCCGGGACGCCGGCCACGATCCAGCTCCCGACCACCATGTGGTTGCCCTCCGTCGCCGGCAGCGGCTGGTACTGCTGCACCACGAATCCTTCGCGGCCATAGGGGCCGTCCACCCGCACAGGGGGATGGCCTGGGCGCGCGATGGTGACGTTGGCGCCCTCGCGGGAGAACAGGGGCTTGCGCACCACGCCTCTTTCCAGGTCGCTGATGCGGGGATCGCCCTCGAAGTAGGCGGGCAGCAGGTTGGGGTGACCGGGGGCCATTTCCCACAGCAGGGGCAGAATGGCCTTGTTGGAAAGGAGCGCTTTCCAGGGGGGCTCCAGGAAGGCGGTATCGCACTCGGTCAGGGCGGCGCCGTAGGGGTCGGCGAACATCCATTCCCAGGGGTAGAGCTTGAACAGCCGGTCGATGACGGTGGCGTCGGGAATCCCGTCCAGCACCACCGCTGCCCCCGCCGAGGTGGGCAGGATGTCCGGCTGACAGAAGCGCCCCTGGGCGTCCAGGGCGATGTCTTCCACATACAGAAAGGAGGTCCGCCAACCCGCTTGATTGGCGCAGTCCCGCAGGTAGTCCACGGTGCCCCGGTCCTCGGCGCTGCCGGTGCAGCAGGCGAAATGCAGCACTCCCTCCGGCTTCATGGCGGCGAAGGTGTCGATGAGCTGATCCTGCAGGGAATTGAACTGGTCGCTGCCGGCGGGCACCGTGCCGGATTCCAGGACCTCCGTCAGCCACCACCACTGGAAATAGCCGGTCTCGAACACGGCCGTGGGGGTGTCGGCATTGTATTCCAGCAGCCGGGCCGGCAAGCGCCCGTCATAGACCAGATCGAAGCGCCCATAAAGACTGGGATCGCCGTCGAACCAGCGTCCGGCGATCCAGTCCCAGTATTGGGGCGGAATGGCCATGCGTTCCAGCAGCCGCTCGTCCCGCACCGCGCGGGAGACCAGTTCCTGGCACAGGGCCTCCAGTTCCGCCGTGGGGTCCTCGATGTGATCCTCGATCTGGCGCAACGTGAAGGCATAACACACCGATTCGTCCCAGTAAGGCGCGCCGTACAGGGTGTGGAAATCGAAGCCCACCGATTCCGCCGCCTCCTGCCAGTGGGGGCGGGGCGGGATTTGCCAACGTTGCACCATGGTTCGCGATCAACCGCCCCAGCTACTGCGCCCGGACGCCCGTGAGCCGAACCCGCCCCGGGAAATCACGCCGGTGCGCGACGAGGTGGACCGGGTGCGGCTGAGCTCGTTGCGGGTGATGCGCCCCTGGGTATAGGAGCTGTCCCGCGAACTGCCCACCCGCCGACTGGTGGTGCTGGGGGTGACCCGGGACCGGCTGCGGGTGTAGTAGGCCCCGGGATCGTTGCGGGTGCGGTACAGGGGCTCGCTGCCCCGGCGACGGTCGCTCATGCCCTCGGTCACGTCGCTGAGCACCTTGCCCACCATCATGCCCGCCAGCAGCGGCACGAAGCCATTGCCGTTGTCCGCCCGCTGGCAGCCGTTGACCCCGAACTGCTCGTAACAGGCCGATTGCGAGGCGAAGCGGGGGGCCTGTTTCTGGTGAAGACTCCGGGCCTCCTGCCAGTGGTTCTGGCAGTACTCCTCCGAATAGGTGCCCTCGTCCAGGCACTGTTGCAGAGAGCTGTAGGTGTTGACTTTCACAGGCTCCATGCCGCAGGAGGCCAGCACGGTCATGCTCGCCCCCATCAGCACCAGACGGGGGGCTCGCGACCGCTTGGGGAAGGAAGAGGAATGGCTCATGGCACGATCCTTTGCACGGCTCGGGTTACCAGGTCATGGCGGCGGCATTGAGCACGCCGGCGGACACGGAAATGGCGGCCATGACGGTGGCAGCGGCCGTTTCCCCTTCCTCCAGACGGGTGACAATGCGCGGGAAGATGATGCGCACCACCAGATAGGCCAGGATCTGGATGATCATGGCCACCATCGCCCACAGCACGAAGTCGAGGATGTTCAGGGACTGGGCCATGGCATTGGCCACGGGCAGCACGAACCCGATCAGGGCGCCGGCGATGCCAATGGCGGCGGCGGTGTTGCCCTCCCGCACCAGGGTCCACTCGTTCTGCGGTGTGATAAGGGCATAGATGAACGAATAGATTACGGTCAACAGGGCGCCTGCAAAGAAATAAAGAAGAAAGGATCCGGCGCCGCCGAGGTAAAAGGTCACGGTTTCCACGATCATGGTCGTCTCCATGGTGCCAGGGGGGAGGGGAAGGGGGCGATCACACCCGCTGGAATGCGGCCGGATTGATATCTACCCCCAGCATGATTTCCACAGAGCCCTCGCCGCTTTCCCACTGGCCGCTGCTTTCCTTTTGCACCAGCAGGTACTCGCTCATCTGGGCCTCTTCCACCCAGCGATTGTAGAGCATGGCCTGTTGCTGGACCATGCGGGAGGGTTCGTCGGGTTCCTCGATGGTCTCGGTCATGGCCACGGGCGGCGCATAGCGGTTTTCCTGGTCGGGGTCGCCCATCCACAGCCGTTCATAGGGGGTCAGGCGGCGGGTGCCGTCCTCCATCTCCTCCTCGTAGTCGAAGGTGGGCGCGCCGATGCGGCCGCCCTCGCCGGTCCAGCTTTCCCACTCCCGCTGGTCCACGGGGTAGATGCTGCGCACTGGCTGGTACCAGGTCACTTCCTTGATGTCCTCGCCGCTGCGGTCGGACAGCACCTGCAGGAAGGGGCCTTCCTCGGGATAGAAGCGATACACCCACAGACCATCCCCCAGGGGAATGGAGCCCATGGCGGCAATGATCTGCTCGCCGTCGGGCAGGGGGAAGCGCAGGTGCCCCTGGTTCATGCGGAAATTCAAGGTGTCGATGGTGTAGGCCAGTCCCGGCCCCAGGCCCAGGGGCCACGGTTGCCGTTCCGCTTCCGGCTTTTCCTGGTCGCCGCCGAACAGGTTGGAAATGAATCCAAACATGGGCCCCTCCCTTGGCCTGGTTGTGCGAGTCAGGGGGCGTGGTTCTCCGCCGCCTGCCAGTCGATGACCTCCGCCCGCAACCGCCGGGCGGAAACGTAGAATAGAATGGTGCCTGGGGCCACCGGCTGGTCTCCGGGAGGATTGATGCGCAGATCCGTGCCCCGGCTGTTGCTGGCCAGGGCCAACAGGATGGCCTGGTGGGCCGTCTTGAAATGGTGCACCAAGCCGCCGAAGGTCAGGCCAGTGACGGTGGCCGGCACCTTCACGCTATACTGGGTCTGCCCTTCCAGCGGCGAGGTGAGCCGGGCATGCAGCAGGGAGGACCCAGGGTCCAACAGCGCCCGGGCCACGATACCGGCCCGGCTGGAGATCACCGTTTCCACCTTGTCGTTGTACTGCTCCAACAGGGCCGCCGTTTCCGGATTCTCGAAAAAGGCAACCATGTGCACGTTGGGGTTTTGGGTCATGCGCCCGGTCACCAGGGCCACATGGAGGGCCTCGTGATCATTGCCGCCGAGAATGGCCACCCGTTCCGCGTTTGCCACCCCCGCCCGCTGCAGGGTTGTATGGTCGCTGAGCTGGGGCCCGCGCACGAACAGCAACTGGTCGGGGCGGGGGTTATCCATATCATCCCGGGCGGTCACCAACACCACCGGCCGCTCTCCGCGATCGGCGAGAAGGTTGTCCAGCAGGGGACCGCTCAGGCCTTCGCGCACGCCCACGACCACCACGTGGTTGCGCAGGTCCGCATAGTCGGATTCGCCCTTCATGCGTCTCCTCAGCAGTTCGCCGACGGCGTCCACGGTCTTGGCCAGGATGGTGGTGAACAGCACCAACCCCCCCGGGATCAACCACACGGTCGCCACCAGCCGGCCCGCCAGACCTTGGGGGGCCAGATCACCGTAGCCCACCGTGCTGAGCGTGACCACATAAAACCAGAAATAGGAGCGTGGCGCCGCCAGAGCCGATTCCCCCGCCAGGGCCATCAACACCCACGTCCCCAGGAAATGGACCCCGAACAGCAGCCCCAGGGTGGTCCAGTTCATGCGCATTAAGGCCAGATAGGCCTGGTGCAGCAGGCGCTTCAGACCGTTCTCCGATGCGGGAGGTTCTGTCATGGGCAGGGACCTTCGCCTGACGGGCAACAAACAGCAGCATGACCGTCCGGGCGACGGCGGCGCAAGCTTGCCGCACCCGGGTCGGGAAGGGTATGAAGAAACGCACGGCGTGTCACGGGCTCAGCGATGCCGGCAACCTCCGGTAAGGCAACGGGGGCCAGATGCTGACCGGGCCGCACCGGATCGGGTCGCCGAGCCGGTTTCCAATCTGCCAACAGGGGACGCAAGACATGACCCAGTACTGGACCGTCAATTCCCTGGCCGAGGCCCTGGCCACGGCCGACAAGGTTGCCCAGGGGGCCATGACCGTGGAAGTGGTGGAGGGCGCCACCCCCGGTCTGCACGTGCTCATGCACGACTTTGGCGACCTGCCCATTTTTGGTTCCGTGGATGGCGAGCAGATGGTGTTCAAGGTGAGTCTGTGGCCGGTGAGCGCCGTGAAGGATGGTAATGCCTTCAACGATATGGCCCTCAAGATGCACAAGCTGCTGCCGCTGTCCACCTTCGGCATTATCACCGAGGATGATGGCATGGACTACTATGAGCTGTTCGGCGCCCTCAGCTCCCAGTCCCGTATCGAGGCGGTGCTGCAGGAACTCGACACCCTGGCCGACAACACCGTCAACGTGACGGAATGGGCGCAGGAACAACAGCTTCTGACCGACGCCTGAGCGGTACCCCCGGATCCACGGCCTCCGGGGCAGGGGGCCACAGCAAGGACAGAGGAGACAAGTCCATGGGTTGGCTGAACAATCTTTTTACCGCCGCCAAGGGCGCGGTCAATGACGCGGGCGAAAATATGGCGGATGCCACCGCCCTCACCCGGCTGGATCAGGAAATTCGCGAAGCCGACGCCCAGTTGCGCAAGGCGCGGCAGGACCTGACCGGCGTGATGGCCGATCGCAAGATGGCCGACAACAAGGTGGCGGAACTGGAAGCCCAGGTGAAGAAGTACGAGGGCTATGTCATGCAGGCCCTGGACAAGGGCGACGAAGCCCTGGCCACCGAGGTGGCCCAGCGCATCGCCGACATCCAGGCCCAGTACGACGACGCCAAGGCCAATCGCGATCAGCTCTCTCAAACGGAGCAGCAGTTGCGTAACGACGTGGCCAAGACCGAAAAGCAGCTTCAGCGCATGCGCAACAGTGTGCAGTCGGTGAAGGCCATGCAGAGCGCCAACAAGGCCCGGGCCGCCGTCACTGCCCGTTCCTCCGGCGCCAAGTCCCGGCTGGGCGACGCCGTCTCCAGCCTGGAGCGCATCAAGGAACAGCAGCAGCGGGAACGGGCCCGTCTGGAATCGGCTCAGGAACTGAGCAACTCCGCCTCCGGCACCGATCTGGAGAACAAGCTGAAGGCGGCGGGCATCGGCGGCGGTGCCGCGTCCGCCAACTCGGTGCTGGCCCGCCTGAAGCAGGAACGGGCCGCCGTGTCCCACAGCAGCAACCCGGCCCTGCCTTCGGGGTGAAATTATGCTGCATTGCAGTGGCGGCGCTGAGGGAGCCCCCCTCATCCGCTGCTGTGATGCGGCGACTGCTGTGGTGAAAAATGCGTTGGGCCCTACAACGCTACCCGGCCGAAGGGGAGATAGAGCCTATCGCGCTCAATGGGATCTATTTTCGGGTCCCATTGAGCGCGCCCCGCTTCCAAGCCGCGGCTCGGCATCCGTTGCCGCGTGGCTGCGATGACCAACACCGATGCAGAGCCGTCGCAGCAATCAAAGACACCGCAAGCATGGCAGATCGTCGCCAGACCTAAAAAAACAGCTTTTGAAGGAAGTTCTGCCGCCATCGAAGCAATGGCGGATGGGGAGGGATTCGAACCCTCGATACCCGTAAAGGTATACACGCGTTCCAGGCGTGCGCCTTCAACCACTCGGCCACCCATCCAGGGAGGCGGCACATTACTCAAAGCCGGGCCCCTTGGCAAGAGGGGAAACGGAAAAAATCCCAGACGGTTGCCGGGCGGGGCGTCACCGCGTAGCGTAGGGCTCGTTGAGCCGCCGTGGACTTCCAGAAGGCTCTGAAAATTTGTGTCGGATAACAGGTCTCGGTGCCGCGAAGGATGTGGATTTTGGCGTCGGCGCTGCAGAGCTGGTGGCAACCCGCCTGCGACCCCTCCAGCATGGGGGGCACTCCAGGCGCATAAACCGGAGAGTGTTTCCGTGGACATCAAGGATCATATTGCCGGCATTCCCGACTTCCCCAAGCCGGGCATCCTGTTCTATGACATTTCCCCTCTTCTGGCCCATGCCGATGCGTGGCAGGTGGCCATGGGGCGGTTGGCCAAGCGCATCACCCAGTGGACCCCCGACCTGCTGGCCGGGGTGGAATCCCGCGGCTTCCTAGTGGCTGCCCCCCTGGCCCTGAAGCTGGGCTGCGGCTTTGTCATGGTGCGTAAAAAGGGTAAGCTGCCCGGTGCAACCCGTTCCTACACCTACGACCTGGAATACGGCAGCGACACGGTGGAGGTCCCCGCCAACGCCGTGGAACCCGGCCAGCGGGTGGTGGTGCTGGACGATCTGGTGGCCACCGGGGGCACCATGACCGCCGCCATTGCCCTGTTCAAGGAAATGGGCGCCGAGGTGGTGGGGGCTGCCGGTCTGATTGAGCTCACCTTCCTGGGCGGCCGCGAGCGAATCGCCGAGCACGGCGTGCCCTGTGAGACCCTGGTCAGCTACGATTCCTGATCCCGTGGAACCCCGCGGGCCTCGGCGGCTGGGGGCATGAAAGGCCCCGGGGCCCCCGAAGGGGTCACCCTTCGTTGTCGTTGGGGGTTTCCTCGCGGGCGCCGGTCATGTCCTCGCTGATCAGGCCGGCGTTCTGGCGGATGGCGGTTTCGATCTCTTCCCGCACCGCTTCGTTCTCCGCCAGGAACTTCTTGGCGTTCTCCCGGCCCTGGCCGATGCGGGTGCCATTGTAGGAAAACCAGGAGCCCGATTTTTCCACGATGTCGGCCTTCACCCCCAGGTCCAGGATTTCCCCCAGCTTGGAAATACCGTCACCGTAGATGACGTCGAATTCCACCACCCGGAAAGGCGGCGCCAGCTTGTTCTTGACCACTTTCACCCGGGTCTGGTTACCGATCACCTCATCCCGATCCTTCACCGAGCCGATACGCCGGATGTCCAGCCGGACGGAGGCATAGAACTTGAGGGCGTTGCCCCCGGTGGTGGTTTCCGGGTTGCCGAACATGACGCCGATCTTCATCCGAATCTGGTTGATGAAGATCACCATGCAGTTGGAGCGGGCCACGGAGGAGGTGAGCTTACGCAGGGCCTGACTCATAAGCCGCGCCTGCAACCCCACGTGGGTGTCCCCCATCTCCCCTTCCAGCTCCGCCTTGGGCACGAGGGCGGCCACGCTGTCCACCACCAGAATGTCGATGGCGCCGGAGCGTACCAGGGTGTCGGCGATCTCTAGCGATTGTTCGCCGCTGTCGGGCTGGCTGATGAGCAACTCGTCCAGGTTCACGCCCAGCTTGCGGGCATAGGAAGGGTCCAGGGCGTGCTCGGCGTCCACGAAGGCACAGGCCCCACCTGCCTTTTGCGCTTCCGCCACGCAGTGCAGGGCCAGGGTGGTCTTGCCGGAGCTTTCGGGACCGTAGATTTCCACGATCCGCCCCCGGGGCAAGCCGCCGATGCCCAGGGCAATGTCCAGGCCCAGGGAGCCGGTGGGCACCGCGTCCGCGTCCACCACGTGATCCCGCTGGCCCAGGCGCATGATGGCGCCCTTGCCAAAGGATCGCTCGATCTGGGCAATGGCGGAATCGAGCGCTTTCTGTTTGTCCATGGTATCCCTGTCCACCAGCCGCAGTGCTGTCTGTATCATCGCCGCTGCCCCTTTATTTCACGAACCCATCCCGGTTCGCAACCACCGCTCAAATGTACAGGGTTTGTTCCTGGTGGCCAGGGGTTTTGTTAACGCCTTGTTCATAAAGGCGGATCGGGTTTCTGTTCCGTCTTGGTTCCGTCTTCCGCTGGTGCCGAGTCGGTGGCGGTGCCCGCCAGCACTTTCTTCACCCGGGCCGCCAGATCCTTGAGGCTGAAGGGCTTGGCCAGGAAGTGGACGGCATCGTCGGCGGCGATGGTTTCCCGGGCCACGTCCTCGGCATAGCCGGAAATGAGGATCACGGGCAGGGTGGGGTGGTCCTGGCGCACCTGTCGGGCCAGGGTGAGGCCGTCGATACCGGGCATGACCACGTCGGTGATCAGCAGTCGGATATTGGCGGCCTTTTCACTTTCGAACAGGCTCAGGGCGCCCTCGCCGGTTTTGGCTTCCAGCACCTGATAGCCCTTGTTGCGCAGGGCACGGGTGGCGAAGACCCGCACGGCGTCCTCGTCCTCCACCAGCAGCAGCGTGCCGGCGCCGGTCAGGTCTTCTTGGCTCTTGGCGCCTTCGGTTTCGCTGGTACGGGGGGCCGTGCCGCCTTCATGCCGAGGCAGGTGGATGGTGAACAGGGTGCCCTCGCCGGGCGTGCTGGCCACCTGGATGAAGCCGTTGGTCTGGCGCACAATGCCGTAGACGGTGGAGAGGCCTAGGCCGGTGCCCTCTCCCTTGGGCTTGGTGGAGAAAAAGGGCTCAAAAATGCGGGCGCGGGTTTCGGCGCTCATGCCCTCGCCGGTGTCCGCCACCTCCACCACCGCATAGGCGCCGGGGGAAATGTACTCGGGCCCGTCCCCCTGGGGCGCGGTGATATGGTCGGCATAGGTGCGGATCACCAGGCGGCCGCCATGGGGCATGGCATCGCGGGCATTCACGGCTAAGTTGATGATCACCTGATCGAATTGCCCCGGATCCACGCGAATGGGCCCCACGTCGCGCCCCAGCACCAGATCCAGGGAAATGGTCTCGCCCAGCAGCCGGCGTAGCAGGTGGGACAGCTCGGTCAGGGCCTCGGCCACGTCGATCACCCGCGGGCGCAGGGTCTGGCGGCGGGAAAACGCCAACAGTTGTCGCACCAGATTGGCGGCGCGGTTGGCATTCTGCTTGATCTGCATGATGTCGGAAAAGGAGGGATCGCCCGCGGCGTGGCGTTGCAGCAGCAGGTCGCAAAAACCGATGATGGCCGTGAGCAGGTTGTTGAAGTCGTGCGCCACGCCCCCGGCCAGTTGGCCCATGGCTTGGATTTTTTGCGCATGGGCGAACTGCACTTCCAGATGACGCTGGGAGGTGATGTCCACCAGATAGAGCAGGAATCCCACCGGTTCGCCGGCGTCGTCCTGGCGCAGGCCCACGAACGCCGAGAGGGTCGGCTCGTCGCCGGTGGCCAGGCGCAGGTCTTGGGGCCGGGAATCGTTACGGGCGGCCTTGGCCGCCAGGCGTCGGACCACTTCGTCCGGGTTCTCCATGGACAGGAAAGCGGCCAGCGGCCGGCCGATCACCATCCCCCGGTCCAGACGGGCCTGACGCAAAAAGGCCAGATTGGCCTCGGTGATGGTACCCAGGCTGTCCAGCAAGGCGATGGCGATGGGGGCGTCGCGGAACAGGTCCCCCCCCGGCCGGTCCTCCAGGGTAGGGCGCCGGGCGAGACGGTCGCGGCGCAGCAGCAGGCCACAAAAGCGCCGCGTTCCCGATTCCCGCAACACACCGCCTGAGAGCAAGGCCCGCACCTCGTCCTCTTCCCCCGGCAGGGTCAGGGTCACCAGCCGTCCCTCGGCGGTGAGGGAGTTGGGTTCCACCCCGGGCAGCAGGTCCGCCAGCCGCGGGCGTTCCTGCAGCAGGCCCTGGGGCGTGATGCCGAACCAACTGGCCAGGGAGGCGTTCACGAACCGCATCCGCCCGTCGCCATCGCACATGAAATAGCCGGCTGGCAGATGGTCCATCATGTCCAGCAGCGCTTCCAGTTCGCCCCGCAGGGTGCGCTCCATCACCCGACGGGCGGTGACGTCCACGGCCCGCCAGGCTACCCGGCCTTCCCCCAGGGGGATGACCCCGAACCGCCACCACGCCGTGTCCCCCGCCGGCGCGGGCAGGGCGATTTCCGCATGGGCGGAATCCCCCAGTGCCGCTGAATCCCGCAGGCGCCGTAATTCCTCGCTGGTGGGGCTGTCCTCGGGAACCATGCCTTCCAGCACATCCACCGGCCGGTCCAGCCCGGCCTGGAAATTGTCGCGGAAGGACGGGTTGCGATAAAGGCAGCGGCCGGCTTCGTCCAGCACCATGAGGCCATCGTTCATGGTCTCGGCCACCACCAGGGCCAGCCGTGCCTCGTGTTCCCGCCGGCGGGCCCGCGCCGTGGCCCGGGCCAACCCGGTCAGGGCCACGAGTACGCCCAGCACCTGGACCGTCTCCAGCCAGGGGGTCCAGCCCGCAGGTGCGAGTGTCAGGGCTGCCGGTAGGCCGGCGCCCAGGCTCAACAGGCCCAGCAGCAGCCACCAGCCCACGGGAAGGGGGCGTGGCGTCCTCACGATCGGGGGGCCTGGGCTGCCTGCTGGCCGCCGAGGCGCCCTTTCAGGCGCATGACGTAGCCAATCACCTCCGCCACGGCCTGATAGTGGGCGGTGGGGATTTCCTGTTCCAGGTCAACCGTATCGTAGAGGGCCCGCGCGAGCGGCGGGTTTTCCACGATGGGCACGTCGTGTTCTTCCGCCACGGTCCGGATGCGCAAGGCCAGGGAATCGACCCCTTTCGCCACCAGTTGGGGCGCGTTCATGGTCTCCATCTCATACCGCAACGCCACCGCATAGTGGGTGGGGTTGGTAATCACCACATCGGCCTGAGGCACCGCCTGCATCATGCGTTCCCGGGCCCGCTGGGCGCGCAGGCTACGAATGCGGGCCTTTACCTGAGGATCGCCTTCGGTCTGCTTTGTTTCCTCCTTCACCTCGGTGCGGGACATCTTCATCTTTTCCCACCACTGGTTATAGGAGACCGCAATATCGATCACGGTGACGATGGTCATCAACAGCAAAACAATAAGCAAAATTGCAATGACCATTTCCCGCAAATACGCCAGGGTGTCCAAAAGCGCAATATCTGCGAAGTTATGGAAGTAATTCTCATAGGGAATCATCGTAATGATGACGGCCCCTGAAATCAGAATAATCTTCAATATGGACTTTACAGCCTCCATGAGTTGTTTCATGGAAAGCCGTTGTTTTAAGTTGCTCAAGGGGTTCATTTTATCAAGACTGGGCTTGAGCTTTTTGGGTGTGAACTGGATGCCATGCTGGGCCGCATTGGCCACCACGCCGGCCAAGAGAAAGATCAGGAACGGCACCGACAGGATCAGGATCCAATGCAAGATCACGTCCGCCATCAGGTGCTGGATTTCGTGCACCCCCACCGGCGTCACGCCGGCCATTTCCACGAATGGACGCGCCAGTTCGCGGATGGCACGAAAAAACCAGGGGACCAAGGTCAGCATCAGTCCCGTCATGGCCAAAATGGCAAACCAGTTGGCCACCTCCTGTGCCGTAAAGACGTTCCCCTCGTCCCGCTCCTTTTTTAGTTTTCGCGGTGTCGGGTCCTCCGTTTTTTCTTCATCAGCCATGGCTCACCCCGGCACCACGAATTTTAGGACGCTTTCCTCGAAGTACTTGGCCCAGAAGTACATGAGGGTCGGCAGCACGGTCATCACCATGAAGGCCCCCAACAGAACGTTCAGGGGCATCACCACGAAGAACACCGGAACCTGCGGCATCAGCCGGGTCAGGATGCCCATGCCGATGAACACGATCAGGCTGAAGGTCAGGCTCGGCATGGCGAGTTTGATCGCCATTTGGAAGCTGTCCGCGACGAAGCGGGCCATCAGCATGATGGTGTCACCGGTGTTGGGCCACTGACCCGGGGGGAACAGGGAATAGCTGTCCACCAGGGCCTGAAGAATCAGATGATGCATGTCGCTGACAAAAATAAGGGCCAGCGCCGTATTGGAGAGAAAGGCCGCGTACACCGAGCCTTGCTGGTTGGTGATGGGGTCCTGGACGTTGGCATTGGCCATGCCGGTGGACATGGCAATGGCCATTCCCATCACGCTCAGGGTCGCCACCAGGATCATGACCAGGGTGCCGATGAAGGCACCAGTAAAGATCTCCGTGGCCAGCAACACGCCGATGGCCATGGGATCCTGCGGCAGGGGCGGCAGGGTGGGCCGCAGCAGCGGGACCATCAACAGGGTGAGGGTCAACGCCACCAACACCCGGACCTGCGTGGTCACATAGGGCGCACTAAACCCCGGGATCACCATGAACGCCGTTCCCAGCCGGGCAAACAAGACCATGAAGCCCGTGATCTCCAGCGTCAGGATCTCGCCCAGCATGCCGATCAGCCGATCTGGACGATCTTGTCAAACAGGGAGACGGTAAAATCCACGTAGTTTTGTATGATTTTAGGAAAGGAAATAATCAGCGCAATAAAAACCACAATAATCTTTGGCGCGAAGGTCAAAGTCATTTCCTGGATCTGAGTCAGGCTCTGGAAAATGGCAATAATCAGGCCGACGATCAGCGCGGGCACAAGTATGGGCAACAAATTGCCGATCATGAGCCACAAGGCGGACTGGGCAATATCGACGACGCCCTGGGGGGTCATGCGGCGCTCCCTGGAAACCGGATCAAGGGCTTGGACCGCCCGGGGGTGTTCCCTTGCCCCCGCGCCCCCGGGAAAGGCTCATGGTACCGAGGGGCGGAGGGGCCCGGGCGCCGTATCAGGCACGGACGGGTCAAATGGGCATGCGCAGGATCTTGTTGTAGGCCTCTACCATTTTGTCGCGGATGGTGACCACCGTGTTCAGGGTGGTTTCCGCGCTCTTCACCGCCGTGGTCACGTCCACGATGCTGGCTTGTCCCGCCACCATCTTCATGCCCATGGTCTCGGCATGGTCAAGCTGATCATGGGCCTCCTCCAGGGAGCCCCGCACCATGGAGGCGAAGTCGGTGCCGGCGGGCGCGTGGGCGCCGCCCGGGTTGGCGAATTGAGCCGCGCGTCCATAGGCCGACGCGGCGCTGAGGGGATCCACGGCCATGATCTGCTCCTGTGTTTCCGGTGGGGAGAGCGGCATACGCATGCCACGGTCCGGCCGGTATTCAACTCGAACGGGGCGTCTCGTCCTTAATCGCGGTGTGCCCGACCTTGGGGCGGGGTGTCACCCCATAATCCTTCACACGACACCCCTTCAATGAGCTTGAGGGCCCATCGTGCTTTAACGCATTAATTCCAGCGCCTTCTTGGTCATGTCGGACGCGGTGGCCAGGACCCGTAGGTTGGCCTCGTAGCTGCGCTCCGCTTCCCGCATGTTCATCATTTCCACCAGCGGGTTGACGTTGGGCACCAGCACATAGCCGTTTTCATCGGCAGCGGGGTGGGAGGGCATGAAGCGCCGCTCCAACGGTCCCTTGTCAATCCCCAGCCGCGAGACCTTCACCATGTCCACGCCCGTTTCCCGGTCCAGCACGTTGCGGAAGGAAATGGTGTGACGGCGATAGGGTTGCTCACCGGGTTTCTGCGGCAGGGAATCGACGTTGGCCAGATTCTCCGAAACCACCCGCAACCGGGTGGCCTGGGCCCGCATGCCGGCGGTGGCAATCAGTTTGGCTTTTCCCAGTTCATCATCCATGGCGTTCCGTCTCCACGCGGGTCAGACTCACCCTTCCCGCGTCACTGGCCTGTCCCGGTCGCTCCCTGTGCCGTCACTGGCCCTTGCCGATGGCGGTCTTGAACAGGGAGGCGTACTTGCCATACAGCGCATTGGCCCGGTCGTAGGCGCCCTTGGTGGACTTTACCTTCAGCATCTGTTCCTCAAGCACCACGGAGTTGCCGTCGCGCGAGGTTTCATAGGGCTGGCGCTCGGTGTGCTGATCAAAGCGCGGCGTGGCGTGAGGCGGTGCCAAGTGGCCGGCGCTGGTCTGGGCGATGCGCACTTGATGGGATTCGCGCAGGGCCAACTGCCGGAAGTTCAACGCCTCCACATCTCGCGCCTTGTAGGCCGGGGTGTCGAGGTTGGCGACGTTCTGCGCCAATACCCGTCCCCGTTCGGTGCCCCAGTCCATGCGGATCTTGGCCATATTGAACAGGGCCAATTTGTTGATGTCCATGGGCAGCACCTTTCCGTTAGGATCAGTCCTAGGCCTGAAATCCGTTAGGATCAGTCCTGGGTCTGAAAGCGGTCCGAACCGGCCAGCGGGCTGGATGTTCATGACCCAGCATGACTCTTTCCGGTTAAGGCAAGGTAAAGCCTTTCCGCCTTTATTTCAAGTGCGGCGGGTTCAGGTGGCTCAGCATGAGTCAGTTTGCCATGCAGACCAGAGGGGCGGAGGGCTGGTCGCC
>CAZHRQ010000043.1:0-81 GCA_964535075.1 uncultured Rhodobacterales bacterium
ACCTTCACGTGAACATGGAACACCTTCACGTGAACATGGAACACCTTCACGTGAAGGTTTCAAATTTATGAAACCGTGAAA